>CP048228.1:337706-675412 GCA_020002265.1 Anaplasmataceae bacterium AB001_6 | reverse complement strand
ACAGAAACATAACTTCCAAAGCTTACAATCAAATCAGGTTTTATTTTAAAAAAAATGCAGAATGATTGAATAACAGAAATTATAGCAGAGAAGAAAAAGATAAATCTACCAGAAGATTTAGGTTTAATACTTGTAATATGAAGATTTTCAATACCAGCAAGCTTCTCTTTATATTTCAAAGATCTCTTATCGGAAATAAGATAAGTATCTAAAGAGTTGTTGAGACAGTTTTTATATAAAGTTATAGCAGGGAACAGATGTCCACCCGTTCCACCTGCTATTATAATAATTCTCTTTTTTTTTTTCTTCATTATCTAATTAAACTTTAATGTTTATTGTATCCAACAAAAGAGATGTCAAATCATTAGCAAATTCGCTCGGTGATGATATTTCTTCGCCTTCAACAATGCAAGATTGACAAAAAAGCATCTTAATGATGGAATTTAATTTTGAATTATGTTCCATTTTAATCAAATTTTTTATCAAAGGATGATCAGGATTAATTTCCAGAGTCTTTTTTGTCTTAGAATGAAGTTGTTTCTGCTCAATCATAAAGCGTTCCATTCTTATATCCATTGCTCCTTCTTGTACTGATAAGCAAATTGGGCTTGTAGTCAATTTTTTTGATATTATAACATCCTTAACATCATCTTTTAGAATTGATTTCATATAATCAATAAGTTGGGTAATTTCACTGTTATCAACATTATCATCTTTTTCATCACAATCCTCATTTTTTTTATCATTCTTTTGTAAATCAATATTAGATCTGGTGATAGATTTTATTGCAATGTTTTTATAATTATTAATGATATTTGTCCAAAAATCATCAACTGGATCAGTGAGGACAATAACATCCATATTTCTTGATAAAAAACCTTCTGTTTGTGGGCTAACAGCAGCCTGTTCAATATTATTTGCACTCAAATAATATATAGTATTTTGAGTGTCTAGCATATCAGTTATATACTCATCTAAAGTTATCATTTTTTTATGCTTCAAACTGTAAAAGAGGCATATTGATAAAAATTTCTCGCTATCATTAATGGTTAAATGATCACATAAACCTTCTTTTAGAACAGAGCCAAAATTAATCCAAAAAGATTTTTCATAATCTTGACGATCATCTTTCATCTTTTTTGCTAATTCATTTATTATCTTTTTTGTTATTGCTTTTTTTATTGACAGAACATTTCTATCATTCTGTAAAGTTTCTCTACTGACGTTTAAAGGTATATCAGAACAATCGACTATCCCTCGAACAAATCTAAAATTCTTAGGAACCAATTCAACTGCGTCTTCAGTTATAAATACTCTATTTACATAAAGCTTTACGGAGCATTTTCTGTCAGGATGAAAAAGGTCAAAAGGCTTTATTGATGGTATATAAAGAAGATTTATAAAGTCTATTGCTCCTCCTTCATTACGATTATGTATTACTAACCAAGGGGCTCCACCAACATGGGCAACGCTATTGAAAAATTTCTGATGCTCCTCATCTGAAACATCTTTTTTATTTTTCAACCATATAGCATTAGATGAATTCAATATTTCAACTTCTCCATTTTCTTCAGATATAAATTTAATTGGAAAATTTGTATATTCTGAATATGATTCAACTATATTTCTTATTTTAAATTTATCTAAAAAATCTGTGTGTTCTTCTTTTAATTCTAATTCTATCTCAGTTCCTTTTATATTTTTTGATTCTTCCTTATTCAAAGCAATTATTTCAAATGTCCCCATACCATCAGATAACCACTTGTATGCGGTCTCTTCACCGGCTTTTTTTGTTATTACAGTTGCTTTTTTTGCAACCATGAATATTGAATAAAAACCAACACCGAATTTTCCAATCAAAGTACTCAAATCATTCTTTTGTTCTTGTTTTTTCATCATATCTATGAATTTTGATGTTCCGGATCGTGCTATAGTTCCAAGATTACTTTTCAAATCTTCTTCATTCATCCCGATTCCAGTGTCTTTGATTTTTATTATATTTTTATCTTTTACACTACTTATTGTTATTTCAAATCTATGCTCATGGTCAATTAGATCTTGATTAGTTAAAGATAATAACCTTAATTTATCGCATGCATCGGAAGCATTGGATACAAGTTCTCTTAAAAAAACTTCATTATTTTTATATATAGAATTTATAACTAATTCCAACGTTTTTCTTGCGTCAGCTTCAAAGCTATAAATATTTGGATTTTTGGTTTCTACGGTCATAAAATTATCACCTTGATTTAAAAGATAAACATTAATAATATTATTGATGAGGTTGCACTCAATCTTAATTATAAAGTATTGATTTTTTTCTTTCAACAAGATGATAGTAAACTTAGATATATTATATAACCTTTTATATAATTTAATTTCATTCACAGTTCTTATTACAATCGTTGTTTTTATACACGAATATGGGCATTATTTTTTTGCTAAAATTTTTGGAGCTAAAATTTTAACCTTTTCAATAGGTTTTGGGAAAAAATTATTTTCTAAAACAGATAAAGATGGAACTGAGTGGTGTATTGGTGCTATTCCTGCTGGTGGTTATGTTAAAATTCTTTCACGAGAAGATGAGGAATATATAAATAATGAAGAAGAATTTACAAAAGCTTCTACTATGGAAGATAAGTTACTTTGGCAAAAAATAATAATAGCATTGGGTGGTCCTCTTGCTAACATATTATCGGCATTTTTGTTAATGTTTGGATTATTCATTTTATACCCACAAGATCTTGGTCCATTGAAGATAGATTCCATTGACGATACTTCTTTTGAATATTATTTTGGATTAAAAGAGGGGGATATTATAACAAATGTTGATGATCATGAGATTTACAATTATTCTTCTTACATAAAATTTGTTAATTTATATGTAAAAGATGATTTTACTGTTACTGTTTTTAGAGAAGAAACCAAACTTGTTTTTAATATAGATCTATCTGATTATCTCGATAATTTCTTTATACCTTTGTTGATTAATAATGATGATTTTCGACATGATTTTTTAAAGGGTAAGGATATAGATATACACAATCAAGATACTTCTAAAGCTTTAATAATTGAGTTGATAAAAAAACAACCAGGATTTACTGGAGAATTAAATTTAACTAAAATGGGTTTATTTGCAGCATTAAATAAGTCTTTTTGGGGGATAATTGATACTCTTAATGCTATTTCTATTGTATTGTACAATATGGTATTTCACGGTATAGGGTTTGATAATTTAGGTGGACCAATAAAAATAGTAAGCATTTCTGGAAGTGTGATGAAACAGGGATTGTTGCAATTTGTCTGGTTGATTGTCATTATATCAATAAATCTTGCTTTTATGAATTTATTACCCCTTCCGATGCTTGATGGCGGTCAAGTGCTAATGTATATTTTAACTTACAGAATAGGGGATTATAATACAAAAAGAAATATCGAAAAGTGGATTGCAAGAATTGGTGTTGCTTTTTTGATATTTTTGATTGTATTTGTTTCATATAATGATATAAAAAGTTTCTCTATTTTTTAATAAAAATACCTTTGGTTACCTGTAGATTGGATTTATGAAAATAAAATTTTTTGTATTTTTTTTATTTTGCATCCTTTTTTCTTTTAATGATGATGTCTGTGCAGAACAAAGATCTTATGAGATAAAAAAAATTACGATTCAAGGGCTGGTTGATATAAATGAAAATGAATTCAGAAATTATTTAAGCATTAAAGTTGGTCAATATTATGACTATTTATCTGTTATTTCAAGTTATAGAGAATTGTTTGATAGATATAAATTGCAAGATTTAAGTATGCAGTTTGATGAAAAAAAAGGTATTTTACACATTAAGGTTCAAGAAGGTTTTATTGTAGAAAAAATAAGATTTGACAACCCTGATTTTAATATTTTTTCCTATTTATCTATAAGCAGTGTTATTAAAGAAGGTAAAAATAATACTAAAAACAACATAAATAAAGGTAAAAAATTTAAGATACTTGATAGAGATGCAGTTCTAGAAGATATAAATTTTATATATGGTTATTATTTTTCTAAATCTAGACCAGATACAAAAGTCTATTATACTATAGAGAAATATGACAACCATCCTAATTCCGTAGAATTGGTTTATCACATTAGAGTTTCAGAACCTATTTTTATTGAAAAAATTAATTTTTTTGGAAATGATTCTATATCATATCTAGAAATATTGGATGTGATGTCAATGAGAGAATTTGAACCTTATGATAAGTATTTTTTTGGAACCGGTAGTAGATATTTGCGTCCTAAAATTGATTATGATGCACAAAATATTACTAAATTTTATCAATCTAAAGGTTATCATGATTTTATAATAAAAGATGTCGTTATTACAGATAATGCTAACGGTTCTATCAATATAGATTTTTATTTTAAAGAAGGTGATTTGTATACAGTCTCAGATGTATTACTTGATATAGATAATAAAGAATATCTTAAAGATGATGTACTGCAGAAAATGAAGATGATTATAGAAGATTGTAAATCTGATGTAATTGGTAATATTTTATCTAATTCAAGACTTATGGAGACAAAATTTGAGATTGAAAATTTATTGTCACAAAAATCCGATAATATATGGAGAATTAGTTACGATTTTCGTAAAAAAGATCAAGCAAAAGATAAATTAGAAGTATATTTTAGCATCAATAAATTAAAAAATAATTTTATTAGAAAGATTGATATAACAGGTAATAATAGAACAGCAGAACAATATATTCGTCGAGAATTAGAGATATCAGAAGGTGATGTACTAAATTGGGAGATGTTAAGTAAAGCAAAGCAAAAAATGTTTGCTACATCCTTTTTTGAAAATGTTGAAATTTTTGAAAATTTTCATACTAAAGAAGGCAGTGATTTAACTGATTTAGAGTTTTTCATGACAGAAAGAAAAACTGGGAGTGCAAATGTGGCCTTGCAAATTGATAATACACAAGACGGTATAAAATTTTCAATTGGATATTCAGAAAATAATTTTTTAGGAGAAGCGTGGAATATTAGTTCACTCTTTGATCTATCTGTAAATAATCAATATAATTTTATGTTTAGTATATATAGACCAAAAATATATGATACGGATATATCTATGGGGCTTAGAGTATTTACTAATAAAGTAAAGCGTGGAGAGGGAAAATCAGCGTTAAAATATGATTGGAGCTACTATAAACATGCTATTGGTTGTAAGGTTTATAGTGCATTTAAAATTACAGATAGATTATCAAATCACATTTTTTATGAAATTAAAAGAAATAAAGTAAATGTTACCAAAAATTCTGATAAAATATCACAGATTATAATGAATGATACAAAAGAGATATTAATCGATTCATCTGTTGGAACTAATTTTGTCTTTGATTATCGTAACTTCTTTTTAGGAAATAGAATCGAGGGGATACGTTCTGATTTTTCTATGCAATTGGCAGGGATCGGGGGAACTGAAAATTATGTAAAAACTTCTATCTCTGGAAAATATACAAATTTTATTTTATCTGATGTTATTGATGCTACATTATTTTCAATTTATGCTAATTTTTCAGCTATTTATGCATATGGTTCATATTATGTAAATGATGCAAATAGATTTAGATTAGGAATGGATCAGATTAGGGGTTTTGCTATTTCCGGAATAGGTCCTCGAGATAAAGAAACAGATGATTCATTAGGAGGACAAATAGCTTTTTATGCTAATGCTCAAGTAAATTTCCCTCTCTATTTCTTCAGAAATTTTATAAAAGCTTCTGCTTTTGTGGATGTTGGAAATCTTTATCATGTAAATGTAGAACCAGAATTACAGCATTTAGTAGAAGAAAATAGATTACTTAGAATATCGGTTGGTCCAGGAATTTTGTTTAATATACCTAATATGGGTGTATTAAGATTTGATTGGGGTTTTCCAATTAAGAAGCATAAACAGGATAAAGTATCAGGTCTTCGAATTTCTTTTGTTGATGTTTTTTAGTCATATATTGACAAAAAATTCTTTCTTGATACCATTTATTAACTGTTATTTTGCCGTTATAGGTAGGGATTAGTGAATAGTATTGAAAGAACTTTAGCAATTATAAAGCCTGACGCTTTTCGTAAAAAGATAATTGGTAAAATTATTAATTATATAGAAGATAGCGGATTGGATATTGTAGAATGTAAATTGAAGAAGTTAAAAAAATCTGAAGTAGAAGATTTCTATTCTGTGCATAAAGAACGAGATTTTTTCCCTGATTTATTAGATTATATGATTTCTGATAAAGTTGTTATTTTATTATTAGAAGGATATAATGCTATACAAAAATATAGAGATTTAATGGGGAATACAGATCCTAAATTAGCTGATAAAGGAACTATAAGGGGCGATTTTGCAGATAATATATCAGAAAATTGTGTACATGGGTCTGATAGCAAAGAAAATGCAAAAATAGAGATTCGGTACTTTTTTGGTATTTAATTTTTTATAGAGGTTTTTTTGATACGATATAGCAAATTAGAGTTTTATAAAAGTTCTTTTTATATTATTTTTTCTAGTTTATTCTTGTTTGCTTTTGGTCTGCTTGTACAATTTTCCTCAGGACATGGTGATTCTAGGTCGTTTTTTTTGCATCAATTGCTATTATTTTTGCTATTTTTACCCTTTGCTGTTTTTTTATTTTTTGTAAAAGCAAATATTTTTTATAGATATTCGTATCTATTTTTTGTTTTGTCATTTGTACTATTAGTGTTTGCATTTTTTATTGGTGTAAATGCTATGGGTGCCACTAGATGGATAAAATTTCTTGGATTTCAATTTCAGCCTTCAGAATTAATAAAGATTGGGATAGTTCTTCTTCTGGCACGATACATATCAGATGTGGGATTAAAAGCTGTAAATAGCGTTTTTATCTTATTTTTTATGTTTTTGATTGTTTTATGTCCTTTATATGTGATATTAAAACAACCTAATTTAGGGACAGCAATTATTATTTCTTGCATTGTGATGACAATTTTATTTTCTGTAGGAATGTACTATACTTACGTTATATTTTTTGTTTGTGCATTGCTTGTAAGTATACCCATTATATGGAAATACTTGTTGTATGATTATCAAAAAGTTAGAATTTTAACTTTTTTTAATGTTGAAAATGATAAGCTAACTACTGGTTATAATGTTCTACAATCTAAAATAGCAATAGGTTCTGGAGGGTTTTGTGGCAGAGGTTTTTTGTCAGGAACGCAGACACAACTTAAATTTTTACCAGAAAAGCATACAGATTTTGCGTTTACTGTATTGGCAGAAGAATTTGGATTTTTAGGTTCAGTTTTGGTATTTTTATTGTATTATCTTTTAATATCTTCTATTATAAGGATCACAAAATATTCTGATAATATATTTTATAGTATTACTATAGTAGGGGTTGCTTCTATCTTTTCTTTCCATTTTTTGATTAATGTCTCTATGGTAATGGGTGCACTTCCTGTAGTTGGTGTTCCGCTTCCATTTATATCTTATGGTGGAAGTGTTTTGCTATCCAGCATGATATCTATATCTATCGTCCTTTCGATAAATAAAAGTATATATGCATTAAATAATATATGAAAATCTAAGATTTTTTTAATTTATTAAACGAAATTATTTTGTTTTCTGGAGCAGTATTCTTTATAACTTTTTCTGTAAAAGCATCTTCACTTATTTCAATTAAAAAATCTGACTGTCTATCGCTTAACATAATAATTGAATGAAATGGTATTATAATATGACTCTCTGTATTTTGGTTAATATCATCAAACTCTAAAATCACATTTATACAATTAGAATCAACTCTCAAATCATGAAAATTTGACATTTCACCATCTTTTTTGAGTATTATGCTCATCAATTCAGGATATTTTTTTAATACTTCTTTTTCTATAACGCAACCTTTATGATTCGTTTTAAAAGTTACAAAAAAATCATAATCATAATTATTATATACTACAAGATCAAATATGCGTTTTATAGCATTTATTAGAGAATCATTCAGTATTTGCTCATATACAATAGTCACAACACAATATGCAACAAAAATTCAATACAATTAGTGGAGAGCTTCTGTTGCCCGGTGCTCTCCATACCGCGTCAAAAAATCATTTTAAATGATTAGCACAATTATGCAACCATTACTTTAGATTTATTGTCGTGCATCTTTAAATTATTTGCACTTAAATTTATAAACTTTAACGTTGTATATTACGGACAAAAATATTCATTTTCAAAGTACGTCGAAACTAATTCACTCCCCAAATAACATAAAAATGGAAGTGCCGGGTACCGCCCCCGGGTCCATAAATCTATTATTAAATATCATTTATTGTCATAGAATTGAGAAATATCCTCAATACTGCAATAGGCTAACATAGAAAGATTTTTTTTACAATTTTTCAGTTTATATATTTTATTTTTTCTTTTATCAATTTTTAAATTTCTCCCTATGATAAAGTCGTTAATTCTATATAATTTAAACTGTATTTTTCAATACAATTTTATTTTAAATATCTGAGATAAAATATTCATGTTATCTATAAAAAAAATATGCTTACATAATTTTCGCAATTATCAAGAAAAAATATTTGAATTTTCAGGAGAAGAAGGGACAATTTTAATTGGAAAAAATGGATGTGGTAAAACAAATTTGCTTGAATCTATATCTTTGTTAACTATTGGAAGAAGTTTAAAAAACTCCTATTGTAAGGAAATTGTAATGTATAGTAAAAATTTTTTTTCTGTGAATTTTGAAATTTTGGATAATAATGATATTTCTAATAATATAAGAATTGCTTATGACGCCATAAATAATAAAAAAAGTATAAAAATTAATAATTCAAATATTAAGGGTATACATGATATTTCTTCTATAATGAAGATCTATTGGTATACGCCAAATATGTTATTTGCATTTTTATCAGACAAAAATTTTCGCAGAAAATTTATAGATAGAATTGCTTATAATCATAATAGTAATCATTTACACAATATGATTAAATATGAAGAATTAAGGAAACAGAGAATCAAAATTTTGTTAAATAACTATGATGACACATGGTTATCAAGTATAGAAAAAATGATGGCGCAATATGCAATAAAAATAGCTCAAGATAGAAAATCTGTCATTGATTATCTAAATTCTCAATTTTCTAATATTTTGTTTCAAAATGATTTTATAATTAGAGTATCTATGGTTGGAAAATTTGAGTCACAATATGATAATAGCAAACCTGATGATGAAAACATTGTTTCTTATATCATGAATTTATGTGAATTTCGTGACAAAGACAAAAAAACAGGTAAAACGCATTTTGGAATCAATGTTAGCGATTTCAGCATATCTGCGGATAATCAAAGTATCCACTTTTTATCTACAGGCCAGCAGAAAACAGCGCTATTGATGACAATCATATCTTCAATCAAGGACATAAATCAGTCGATATTACTAATCGATGATTTATGCTCATGCTTTGATGAAAATAATTTATATTCTTTTTTATCAAATCTAAGAGAGCAAAAAATATACACTATATCATCAAGCAGTGCGCTTGAAAAAAGAAACGAAATGCAAAAATTCTTCAATTTAATACAAATTTAATGCAGATAACAATTATATTATGCAAAAACAATTTTAGGAAATTTTTCTTTCACCAAATTTTCTATTATAGATGCCACTTCCTCTATACTTTTAGAATCTGAAGATATCAACTTATAGCGTTTTCTATTTCTAGATAAATCTTGATAAGCAGCCCAAATTCTTCGATGTACAAAAAAATTATAATGAAAACTATCTTTTGATTTCATTTTACTTTTATCTGCTATATTACCATACCTTTTTTCTAATCGCTCTTTCATTTTATCAACAGAAATATCCAATATCACGGTTAAATCTGGCGATATATAATTCTTATATTTTTCAAAAATTATATTATGCAATTTTTTTATTTTTGTTATAGATATTCCTTTGGTATATCCTTGATAAGCTATTGTTGAATCAATAAATCTGTCACATATTACTATACCACCTGCTTCTATTGTAGGACATATCACATCCATACAGTGTTCATATCTAGCTGCCATAAACATTAACAACTCTGACTCAGGATATTTTACATTACCTTGTAAAACTAAATCTCTTATTTTTTCAGCATATTGTGTTCCCCCAGGTTCTCTAGTAAAAACAACCTTATCGTTGACATCTTTGATTTTATTATACAAAATCTCACTCTGTAGTGTTTTTCCAGCACCAGAAACACCTTCAAAAGTAATAAACATGGCGTATTTTATAATTAATAAGTAGATAATATAAATTACACATCAATCAACAATGAGCAGGGATCTTCTATATATCTCTTTATATTCTGAAGAAAAGTTACTGCTCCTTTGCCGTCGACAATTCTATGATCATAAGATAAAGCTAAGTACATCATCGGTGCAACAATTATCTCATTATTTTTTCCTACAATTGCTCTATTGGTTATGGAATGCATTCCTAATATTCCTGATTGAGGAGGATTTATTATTGGTGTAGATAATAAAGATCCAAATATACCGCCGTTTGTTATTGTAAATGTTCCCCCAGACATATCGCTGACTTTTAATGTGTTAGATTTTGCTGCTTTTGCAAATTCTATAATTTGTTTTTCAATATCTGCAAAAGACATATTTTGTGCATCTTTTAGAACAGGAACTACTAAGCCTTTATCCGTTGATACAGCAACTCCTATGTTACAATAATTTTTATAAATTATATTATTTCCTCTGATTTCTGCATTTATTTCAGGAATATCTTGTAATGCTTTTATTGATGCTTTTACAAAAAATGACATGAAACCTAATTTTACACCATGCTTCTTTGCAAAATCATCTTTATACATACTGCGAATCTTCATCACATTGTCCATATTCACTTCACTAAAAGTGCTTAACATTACAGCATTATTTTGGGAATTTTTTAAGTTCTTGGCTATAGCCAGTCTTATGTTACTCATATTAACTGCTGTTTCTCTTTCAGATAATTTATTATTTTGAATATTCTGAGAAACATTATTTTCAATAGATTTTTGGCTATTACCCGAAGTATCAATTACACTATTTATTTTTTGCTGATCTATCGTTGATAATACATCTTCTTTTGTAACAATAGAATTTTTTCCAGATCCAGAAATTTTACTAATATCAATATTCATATTATTTGCAATTTTTTCCGCTGCTGGTGAAGAAGGTATCTCTTTTTTGCTTGAATCAGAAATTTCTATAATTTGATTTGGATCCACTTGAGGTTTATCTGATGTTTCTTCTATTTCTGCAATTACAGCACCAACATCTACTACATCATTATTATTGACTGCAATACTTTTTATTACTCCATTGAATGGTGAATTGATCTCTACGGCTACTTTATCTGTTTCTATGGTTGCAAATAATTCATCAGCTTCTATATACTCTCCTTTTTGTTTCGTTATTGATGAAATACTTCCTTGAGATATTGATTCTCCTAAGTCTGGAACAATTATCTTGTTTATTTTATTCATGATTCAATTATTGAAATAATAAAAAAGTAGCAAATAGAATTTTTAGTAATCTATTTTCCATGGTTGAAAGTCATAATATAATATGAAATAGATTTAATTTAAATGCAAAGTTTTCTATTTTTTTTTCCTTTTGTTAAATAAAAATTCCACATTTTAAAAATTATCACTATAAATACTAAATAATATACAAGTATATTTAAAATCAATGAACAAAAAGTGCGAAAATTTTTGTTCATAGAATAAATTTTTTGTCTTATTGTCATTTGCTACAATTGAAAATATTTGTTGTTTTTGATAACATCCATAAGTACACACGGTACGTAGATTGTTATTTGGTATTAATTTAAGAATGCATGATTTACTGAACATAGATTCAATGTTGGAAGCAGGAGTTCATTTTGGGCACAGAAAGAGTTTATGGAATCCACAAATGTTGCCCTATCTTTACGGAATATCTCGTAATGGAACGCATGTGATAGATTTATCAAAAAGTCTTTGCATGTTGAAATTTGCAATGCAATCAGTAAAAGATGTTGCTTCTAAAGGTGGAAGGATATTATTTGTTGGCACTAAAGTACAATCTACCAAAATTATAGAAGAGCAAGCTATTCGTTGTGGTCAGTACTATATCAATTCTAGCTGGCCTGCTGGATTATTAACTAATTGGCGTAGTGTCTCTGGTTCTATAAAAAAAATAGGGCATTATGAAAAATTCTTGAGTAATGAAGATGTTTTGGCAGGTTTGAAAAAAAGAGAAATACTGCGCGTAAAAAGGAAATATGAAAAAATTTTAAAAACCTTTTGTGGTATAAAAAATATGGGAGGTTATCCTGATATTTTATTTGTTTTGGATACTAATAGAGAAAAAGTGGCTATTACTGAAGCTAATAAACTTGGGATTCCAGTTGCTGCAGTTGTTGATACGAATTCTGATCCAAGAAATATTCAGTATCCTATTCCAGGTAATGATGATTCTGTAAAATCAATAGAGTATTTTTGTTCTATTATAGCAGATGCTGTCTTATTAGGCATGGAAAGTGGTTTAAAAAAAGATGAATTGCTAAAAAAAGGAGATATTAAAACTACTGAAGATGTAGCATCATCCTTGATGGATAAAAAATATCCGGAAGGAACTAATCAACCTGAATCTCAAGGTTAGATGTTTGGTATAATATTGTTATTTTATAAGTATTTTTAAGTGTTTTTATATGTCTAGTGATAAATCTTTGAAGAATGATATCCTTAAATTGAGAAATGAAACGAGTGCAGCTCTTTCTATGTGTAAAAGTGCCTTATTGGAATCTGAGGGCAATTATGATGAAGCGCTAAACATTATAAAGAAAAATTTAGGATCGAAAGCTTCTAAAAAATCAGCTAGATCTACAATGGAAAAAGCTTATATTATCAGAAATGATAATGGTAAAGCTGTAATATTATCTTTTGCTACAGAAACTGATTTTGTCTTGAAAAATGATGTTTTGCAAAATTTTTTTTCAAAATTGGCTGATTTTGCTTTTAAGAATATAGATCAGTTTGATGATTTACAAAGTTTTTTGTCTTTGCTTTTTGAGGAGAATAAGACTGTTTCTGATAATTTGAAATCTATGATTGGTATCATGGGAGAAAATATAAACCTTTTAAATTTGGAAAAAATTGTTATTGAAAAAGGGGAAATACATACTTATGTTCATGGAGAGAATTGGTTTCAAGATGGAATTGGTAGAATTATCGTGATTTTATGCCTTTTTCATTCTTCTGACGTGAAAAAAGTTGTATTGGGAGATTTGGCAGAGAATATATGTATGCATGTGTGTGCTATGAATCCTCAATATCTTTTTATAAATGATATTGATCAAGGTGTTATTGAGGAGCGAAAAAAAACCTTTTTGGATGAAATTGCTTCTATCAAAAAATCACAGAATATAGTTGATCAGATTGTTGCGGGAAAAATAAAAAAATTTTTTAAAGATGTTGTTTTGATAGAACAGGATTTTGCGTTACAGAATAGTCAAGAATCTGGAAAAATAACCGTTGCACAGTTAATTGATTTATTTAATAAAAAAGAGGGATCTGATGTTTCGATATCTTGGTTTAAGCGTTTTGGATAATAATTGTTGTTAAAAATTAATGAGTAGCTTTATGCCGCGTTATAGACGAGTTTTATTGAAAGTCTCAGGAGAACTTCTTATGGGAGAAAGAGATTTTGGTCATGATTGCTCGATAATTCATCAAGTTGCTGAAGATGTTAAACAGGTACATGATCTTGGAGTACAAATTTGTCTGGTTATAGGAGGAGGAAATATACATAGAGGAACCTCAAATAAGTGGGGAAATATTGATAGAACTACAAGTGATCATATGGGTATGCTAGCTACTGTTATAAATTCTCTTGCTATAATGGATAAATTAGAAAATATTGGAGTTGATTGTAGGGTTATGTCTGCTTTATCTATTTCTTCTATATGTGAAACTTATATCAGAAGAAGAGCAGATCGACATATATCAAAAGGGAGGGTAGTTATATTCGCATGTGGCACTGGGAATCCTTTTTTTACTACTGATACTGCAGCTGTCTTGAGATCATTAGAAATGAATTGCGATATCATAATAAAGGGATCAAAAATAGATGGCATATACTCTGATGATCCCAAAAAAAATAAAGATGCTCGTAAATTTTTGAGTTTAACTTATGATAAAGTTATTAGAGAAGATTTAAAATTTATGGATATATCTGCTATATCTTTGGCAAAAGATAATGGAATGCCTATATCAGTTTTACCTTTATTTGAAAAGGGATCTTTTAAAAAATTTATAATGAATGAAAGTGAATATAGTTTGGTTTCTTGATTAGTGTTGTTGTATGTCCGATGATGATTTAAATATCTTATTAAAATTAGATAATTTTTTAAAAGATGCTGCAAGTCGTATGATTTCTACCGTTAATTTTTTTGTTGATAAATGTGCTAATTTGAGGACGGATAGAGCGAGTGTTGGTATGTTTGATGATGTAGTAATTGATGCTTATGGAGATCGTTTACCTTTACGTCAATTGGCCAATGTGAACTTGATTGATAATTCTCGACTTTTAATTTCTGTTTGGGATTCGTCCATTGTTCATAAAATTTTCAGATCTTTACAGAACGCTGAATTGGGTGTAGGATTAGATATTGCTGATAGTACAATAAAGATCACTCTTCCTATGGTTACTCAAGAGCGTAGAAAAGAGATGGTGAAAATAGCTGAATCTTATGCAGAAGAATCAAAAATTTCTATTAGAAATATTAGAAGAGATTCTAACTCTAGAATTAAGAAAATTGCGGAAGATGGTGTATCTTCTGATGAAAGAGATAGGTATTTAGATAAGATTCAGTCTATGACAGATGATAATGTAAAAAAAATAGATGATCTTTTAAAAAAGAAGTGTAGAGAGATTATAAATTGATATGTATGGTAAATTTAAATCATGTAGCATTTATAATGGATGGAAATTTTAGATGGTCAGGTATTAACAAAGTTCCTTTACTTGAATCATACCATAGAGGTTTTTTGGTTGCTAAATCTATGCTAGAGCATCTTTTGTTTAATTATGATCTTACTGATATCACTTTTTATGTACTTTCAAGAGACAATTTTATGAAGCGCTCTGAAGAAAATTTAAAAGCTATTCTTGATGTCATTGAGAATATAAAATATACCGATGATATGTACTATAATGATCGTGTTAGTTATTCTTTATTAGGGGACAAAGATATTATAGATAGCTTAAAATTTAGAATGAATTTTGTTGAAAAAAATAAAACTGATTTATCAGTTAATTTAGCGATTGGATATAGTTCTAGGTTTGAATTGGTAGAGGCTTTTAGAAAATTTTATGATGATTACAAAAAAACTTCTTTAGAAGATGATTTTTTTAGTTATGATAATGTCAAAAAATATTTTTATTCCGATTTTTCGGATCCTGATCTTATAATTAGAACTGGCGGAATGAAGCGTTTAAGTGATTTTTTGCTTATGCAATCTGCTTATTCAGAGCTGTATTTTACGGATATTTTATGGCCAGATTTCACTATTCGTGATCTTGATATTGCTATAGATGTATTTAATAGAACGAAAAGAAATTATGGGAGATGATTTTTTAGTACGTTCAGTATCATACGTTTTTATGATTACTATATTTTTTCTTTGTTTTTATTTTGGAGATACTACGTCATCGATTTTATTTGTCAGCATATTAGTTCTTTCTTTATATGAATGGAACGCGCTGTCTGTCCTTTTAGGAAATAAATTAGTATCTTACGCAGGTTATTTTTTTATTGTTTTAATGATAATATCTGCTTTTTTTCTTTATTTTAACAATTTTATACTTCTTATCTTTTCTGTATTTTTTAGTATTCTTACTGATACAACAGCCTATATATTTGGAAGAAAATTTGGAAAAAGGAAGTTTTTTAAGAATATTAGCCCGAATAAAACTTGGGAAGGTTTTTTATATTCTACGATTTTTAGTATGATTTTTTCTTTTATCGTACTATATTTCGTAGCTAATAAGATGTTATTTATAGGTTTTTTTGTTCCTTTCATTTCTAATTTTGGGGATCTTTGCATGTCTTTTATAAAACGTAAAGCTAAAATTAAAGACACGGGTTCAATAATACCTGGTCATGGTGGAATACTAGATAGGATAGATAGTTGGGTATTTATCTTACCTACTATATCCTTCTTTTATTTTATCTATTATCTGTAATTTTTGCTGCTTTTTGTGTGCATTATTTACTTTCTATCTTTGGATTTTTAGGATTGGGTTTATCTTTGCTTGCTCATGCATATCGTCCTAAAAAACCATTAGTGGGTTTTTTATTTTTGAGCATCAGTATTCTTATATTAATATTCTTGTATCTAGATGATGCTTTTATATTAAAAATAGTGAACAATTCTTCTTCGATAAATACAAATTCTATATATAAATTGTTGGCTGTTTATTCTAATAATGAAGGATCACTAATTACATTATCATGGTTTTTATCATGTTTTAATATAGGTTTATTTTTTATTGTACGGATAAAAGATGAAATAAAAGATACTGCTTGCATAATACAATCTTATATTATAGTTTTTTTTATTCTTTTAACTATTATTTTTGCAAATCCTTTTGAGGTAGATTGGCATAAATCGGATAATGGTTTAGGTTTTAATCCATTATTACATGATATTGCGTATACTATACATCCTCCATCAATATTTTTAGGTTATTTAGGGAGTAGCGTGCTTTTTTCTATTTCTACAGCACTTTTTATCCATAGGGACTTTTCAATTATTTGGTTTAAAATATTACGTGATTTTTCTCTTATATTATTTTCTTTTTTAACCATTGGAATATCCTTAGGAAGTTGGTGGGCATATAGAGAACTAGGATGGGGTGGTTTTTGGTTTTGGGATCCAGTAGAAAATGTATCACTGTTAACTTGGTTATTTTCAGTCATGTTAATTCATATTTTATGCCTATCTCATCAAAAAAAAAAGTATAAAAAAATTTCTTTATTTGTTGCTAATACTGTCTTCTTATCTACTATTTTAGGTAGCTTTTTTACTAGATCAGGCATTATATATTCTGTGCATAGCTTTGCTTTCAATTTTGAGATGGGCTTTGCTATACTTATTATCTTTTGTATATTATCTTTTTTTACAGTTATATTGTTTCGAAGATGCAATATTACAGATGATTTTAATGCAAATAATAAAAAAGATTTATCGTCAACTTTATTATTGATTTCTATACTATCAACTCTTTTACTTATATCTATAATATTATTTGGACTATTTTATCCGATATTTTTTGAGATTATTTTTTCCGAAAAGATTATTTTAGAAGAAGGGTATTATAACTACATCTTTAATTGGGTTGTATTGATAAGTATATTACTTCAAATTATTTTGCCATATTTTCTATCTTATAAAAAAAAGTTATTTAATGTACATTTTGCTATTACTGTACTATTTATATTTTTATCTATATTAGTTTATTTTTATATTTTTAATAAAATACATTTCAATATTAAGATATTTTGTGCTTTTTGTATTTCATTTTCCACTGTGTTAATTATGATATCTAATTTTATCTTTAGAGGACATAGTAATAAAAATAAGTCTTATTATTGTATGTTTTTTGCCCATTTAGGGATTGCCTTAATTATACTTGGGGTTACTTGTGCAGTTCATAAAAAATCAGTATATAACAAATCTTTATCGGTTGGTGATAGTTTTATTTTTAATAAAAAATATTTTTATTTACAAGATAATCAAATTATTAAAGAAAAGGATTATATATCTTCTAGATTGGTTTTTTTATGTGAAGGTAAAAAAATATTATCTGATTATAGATTTTATGCTGATAGTAATATCATTAAAACTAAAATTGGTCTAGGACATTTCTTTTTGTCTGATTTTTATATTATAATCACTGATTTGCACGAAGATGGTATTTTTTCCATACAAATACATCATTATCCTGGTATATTTTTGATATGGCTAGGAGCTTTTTTTACCACTATTAGTGGATTAATTCCCGCTTTATGCAAGGTAATAGGAATAATGTCTACTATTAAAAGAAAATATGATGTGTTTAAATATTAAAAATGTGAATTAATTTTAATATTCATTTTTATAAAGATAATAATTTTTTTCTTATATATTCAGCTATTTCTATTTTAGAAAAAGTTCCTGATTTTAATATTTCACTTTTTCTGTTAATGATGATAATCTCACTTTCATCTTTGTTAAAGCTTTTTCCATTTGATATATCATTTGCTATCATATAATCGCAATTCTTACTTTTAATTTTTATCAAAGCTTTTTCCTTTAAATTACCTGATTCTGCACAGAAACCAATTATTTTTTTCGGTTTTTTTGAAACATCATAATTTGTTACAAAAGACAATATATCTTTGTTAATATCTTCTATTTCTATTTTTGTCGTTGCATTTTTTGCTATTTTTCCTAAATATTTCTTTATTTTCCAGTCACATACTGCTGCAACAAATATTGCAGCGTCATATATATTTTTTGATAATTTCTCTTGAACACTTGATAACATTTCACATGCTGTATCAATTTTTTTTACTACGATATTTTGATTATCTTGAAAATCTTTTACGTCACTGTCTAATGAAGATATAAGTGTAATAAAATTATTGTTTGAGGCCAAAATTTTTGCGATTATATTACCTTGTTTCCCTGATGATCTATTAGTTATAAAACGAACATCATCAATGTATTCCTTGGTTGGGCCATTCGTTATCAATATATTACTTTTTTTTTTGGAAATTTGTGATCTGATTGTATCGATTATTATATCAGATTTTTCTATATGACCTATACCTTTTTCTTTACAAATAGTTTCTCCATATATGGGATCTATTAATTTAATATTTTGGAATTTTTTCAATTTCTTTATATTTGATTGAATTGCACTATTTTCCCATATAGCCGGATTCATAGCAGGAAAAATTAAGACCTGTTTTTTATTTGCTAGCATTAAACTAGTTGCAAAATCATCGGCTATTCCATTTGCTATTTTTGATATAATATTACCAGTCGCAGGCAATATTACAATAAGGTGTGCCTTTCTAGATAAATCTATGTGATCTAAATTTTCTTCTTCATGATATATATAATCATGTTTTAAGACCTTTTGGCCTGTCAAAATTGCCAAAGAATTCGTAGATATTAGATTTTCTGAGCTTCTTGTTAATATACATTGAGCTGAATGTCCATCCTTTTTGATTGTCGATATTATGTCAAATATCTTATAACAAGCTATGCTTCCTGATATTATAAATAGTATGTTGGCCATGTTTATGTCTCATACTACCTTCTTTATAAATCTGGATGTTCTAAATTTCCAAAAATTATCTTCATTTTTGGAAAAGATTATATAATGAACTTTTCCTATGATGTTTGCAGAAGGAATTAAACCAACATAACTAGGAAATCTGCTATCTAATGAATTATCGCGATTATCACCTAATACAAAAAAATGCCCATCCGGTATCTTGATTGACTTCATGTTATTTTCTTTGGAGTCTCTATTGGAAGTAATTAAAATATAATGCTCAGTGTTTTCTAAATCTTCTTTAAATAAATATTTTTTATCATACTGTATAGAAGATAAATTTTCATGTACATCTTGCGAATGCATAATATTTTTTTGGTTAAATTTTTTGCCATTAATGAAAACATAACCATCTTTCATATATATCTCGTCGCCTGGTAGAGCAATGATTCTTTTAACATAATTAAGATTATTTTCTTTGGGATTTTTAAATATAATTATGTCTCCTCTTTCAGGATATTTAGCATTAATCTTTTTTTCGCTTGCTATCAACTTCTTTATTGGATTAGGTAAAGAATATTTACTATAACCATAATTATACTTTGTAGAGAATACATAATCCCCTTTCAATAGGGTAATTTCCATAGATTGTGATGGTACATGGTATATTTCAAAGAAAAAAGATTTAATTATTATGGTAGTTGAAAATGCCATTAATATTATAAAAACAGTACTTATTATAAAATCTTTAATACTATTTTTGCTATCAAAACTATAATTTTGCATATAACGAAAAAATGTTATAATATGGTCGGTGGTTTTATGTGATTGCGCTCCATTCAGTTTCTAAACATTCAATTCAAGGAATTTTTAGTAAAACCTCCAAGTTAAATATAGCATGTTTGGTTTTGGATAATCAAATTTTAGTAAATTAGTTGTTAAAATCCTTGCTTAAGTGGTTGTTTTATTGTTACGGGTTTTCTGGTGTTTATCAGTAATAAAAATGTTGTATTGATTTATATAATTTTATGCTTTGTAAGCTGCAATTTTTATATTTCAGATGTTTTTTGTTCATTGAAAATAGATATAACACAGGGGAATGCACAAAATATTCCCATAGTGTATAAAAATTGTACTACAGGCGTAAAAAGATTATCTAATAGTATTGTTGAAGTTATTAATGATGATTTAAGAAATTCGGGAATGTTTGATATCTCTGAAAATACTTCTTCTATCAATTGTAATAATGTTCTAGATCTTATTTCATCTAGTTTAATTAATCATGAAGCATCCATACTTTATACTGTTTCTGTTAAAAAGATAGATAATGACAACTCTGAGATATTTTTTGATGCTTACGATATAATAACTAGAAAACATTTAGTTAATAAGAATATTATATTCAACTCAGTTGATTATAGAAAAGTAGCCCATTCTTTTTCTGATCTGTTATATGAAAAATTAACTGGTGAAAATGGATATTTTAGTACAAAGATATCTTATATAGCAGAAATACCTATTAAAAGAGCTAAAGATAGACAAAGGTGTAATCAGAGAAGGGTAGCATTAATGGATTATGATGGCCATAATGTGGAATTTATAACTTCCGGAGATACGATAGTTGGAACACCTCGTTTATCATCAGATCAAAAAAAGATAGTATATATTTCTTTTGATGAAAATTTTTTTTCCAATGTCTATTTGTATGATATAAAAAAAGAAAGGTATAAAGTTATAGGTAATTTTATAGGTGGTGTATCATATGCTCCAAGGTTTTCACCAGATGCACGAAACATTATTTTATCCCGCACTAACGGAACGTTAACAGATTTGTTTTTATTAAATTTAAAGACCGGTGCTGCTAAAAAATTAACTATGAAGACTGCTATCAACACATCAGCTTCTTACTCTTATGATGGAAAGAATGTTATATTTATATCTGATAGAGCAGGTGCTCCTAAAATATATATGATGGATATTGATGGTAGTAATCAAAAAAGAGTGACTTACGGAAAAGGAAGTTATTTTTCTCCTGTATGTTCTCCTAAAGAAGATTTAATTGCTTTTGTAAAAGTTAAAGATCGTAAATCTTATGTAGGAGTTATAAAATCTGATGGAACAGGGGAAAGGCTATTAACTTCTGGAGGTATATTGGGTTCTCCAACTTGGTCTCCAAATTCTCGTAGTATAGTATTTACCAGAAAAGAAATACTGGGTAATAGAAAACATTCTAAATCTAGAATATATATGATAGATGTGAATGGAAAGAGAGAAAGAGAAATAATTACTCCACATGATGCTCAAGAAGTTTCTTGGAGTTAAAATATTTTAATTTTATATTTTTTTCAATAGAGATTTTTCTATCTCTATTGATGATTGTGTTCTGTATATTTCTATTATATCATTTGATATGTCTCTCTGAGAATTAATAGATAACCTTGGGCATGCTGTAAGATTTTTTATAGATAAATTTTCTATCATATCTTTTCCTTCTTTTCCAATAATTATAGGACCTCTTATTATAATTAATTCATCAATTAACTGTTGCTTAATGAGCTCTGTTATTGTATATGATCCAGCTTCTATTAAAATACTTGTTATTCCTAGAGATGATATTTTTTGCATTGCTTCTGTCAAATCTAAATTACCATTTGTAAGTGAGTTGCATTCAATTACATGATCAAAAAGAACATTTTTTTGTTTTAAACATTCATTATTCTTAACATTATCAGCAGTTGTGATAAGCCAAGGTTTTTTATGTCTAAATATTTTTAAACTCTTATTTGAACATATTTTTCGCAAATTTTTGTTTGCTATGATTATTTTTTCTGGTGAAAACATTAAGTTATTAGAATTATTAATACGATAATTAAGCTGTGGATTATCATCTATAATTGTCTGTGCACCGGTAATTATAGCATCGTTTTTTTTTCGTAAATTTTGTACATATAATCTTGAATTATTACATGTTATCCATTTGCTTTCCATTGATGCCGTAGCTATTTTACTATCTATTGAGCATGCAATTTTTGCCGTAATATAAGGTCTATTTAATATTTTTGAGAATATATATCCCTTGTTAAGTTTGAAAATATCATTCTTTTTGATTCCATACTCATAATTTATATTATTTTTTTTTAATATATCCAAGAGCTTTCCAAAAACTCTTTTATCTGGATCTTTAATGCCAACATAAATATTTTTTGGTGAATATTTTAATATTTCTTTTATACAAGGGCTAGTGTTACCATAATGTGTACAAGGTTCCATAGTAACATAAAAATTACTGTTTATTATTTTATGTTTTTTTTTTATTTTAGAAATAGCATTATATTCTGCGTGAGGCCTTCCACCACTTTGAGTGACTCCCACAGATAAAATATTCCCATTCTTTTCTATTACACAGCCAACAGATGGATTAGGATATACGCAACCTATCATTTTTTGAGCTTCCTTTAAGGCTATAGACATAAAAAAGCTCTTTATATTATTAGAGTTATTGCAATTCATCCTCTAATTTTATAGAAAGAAAAGAAATAACTTATTGCATATAGAAAAATTATTAAGCATATAATCATTTTTATTGTCAGTTTTTTACTCATATAGATTATACTAAAATATCAAATATTATAGAAAAAAATAAAATTAAGAGATAGAATATTGAAAATTTAAAAAAATTGTATGCATAAGAAGTTCTAAATAAAAGGCGAAACGAACTATATATTAAATAAATATTCAAAAAAAAACACGTCATTATATAAAATTTACCTAATGGAAAAAATATACTCATAGAGTGGTTATTTGATAATTTAATGCAAGGAAGAATACTTAAAATAGAAAGCAATAAGCTGTAGAATACAATGTAGTATTTCGTTACAAGGATTCCTTTTTTCACTGGCATCATTGGGATAGAAACTTTAGAATATTCGTCTATATTTTTTATTGCAAGTGACCAAAAATGAGGCATACTCCACACACACACTATAGCAGATATTAAAAATGGTAAAGAAAATACAGAACCTACAGAACCTGTTATAGCTGAATATCCGATAAGAGGCGGAAGAAATCCGACTATGCTGCCAATTTCTGTATTACGATCATAATTTCTTTTACAAATTATTGTGTATACTGCGGCATACATTATGATTGCAAGTATCATTAAAAATGAGGATAAAAAATTAAATTTCACATATAATATGACGATTGATATTAATGACATGAAAGATGCAAATATTAATGCTGATCTCTTGGAAATAGACCCTATTACTAAAGGTCTATTTTTTGTTCTTTTTCCCATTTTTGTATCTATATCAACATCATACAGCATATTATAAGCTGATGATCCTGATGATCCTGCAAGAACAGCAAGTAAAATCAACAAAATATCATAAACATTAACTTTATATAAATCAAAGCTTAATAATATTCCGATCAATGCAGAAAAAGCAGCTAAAAAAGAAATGCCAGGCTTTGATAATATAACATAATTGTAAACAGTACTCATTTTAAAATCACTCATTTTATTTCTGGCCTTTCATCAAAGCAATGAAAAGGAGGTGGAGAAGATAAAGTCCACTCTAAAGTTTTTGCATTCCAAGGATTATTACCAGCTTTTTTTCCTTTTTTCAGAGTATGCCATACTACAAATATAAAAAATAACGCTGATGCAAATGATATAAAAGCCCCAATCGAAGAAATATAATCCAAGGAATGAAAGCATCAGGATAATCGGGTACTCTTCTAGGCATACCGGATAGACCAGAGAAAAATTGTGGGAAAAAAGTAATATTTACACCTATAAAAGAGGTAACAAAATGTATTATTCCAAAAATTTCTTTATACTGTCTACCACTTATTTTCCCTATCCAATAATAAAATCCTGCGTATACTGCAAAAAGTATTGCTATAGACATTACATAATGAAAATGGGCAACAACATAATAAGTATCGTGCAGCATTTTATCTAAAGCTGCGTTTGATAATGCAATACCGGTTACTCCTCCTATTGCGAAAAGAGCTATGAAACCCATGCTAAATAACATAGGTGTTTTAAATTCTATACTGCCACCCCACATCGTACCGAGCCAACTAAAAACTTTTATTCCTGTAGGCACCCCAATTATTATCGTTGCTAAATTAAAATATGCAATTGCATTTAAACTAATTCCAGTTGTAAACATATGGTGAGCCCATACTATGAAACCCAAAGCACCTATTCCTATCATTGCAAACACCATACCAGAGTATCCAAATATCGGTTTACGAGAAAAAGTGGATATGATTTCGCTAATAATACCAAATGCTGGTAAAGCTACTACGTATACTTCTGGATGACCAAAAAACCAAAACAAATGCTGAAAAAGTAGGGGATCCCCTCCACCGGCAGGATTAAAGAAATTTGTTCCAAAATTTCTATCAGTTAAGATCATGGTGATAGCTCCAGCTAAAACTGGCATCACAAATATTATTATGAAAGCAGTTATGAATATTGACCATACAAAAAGTGGCATTCTAAACATAGACATTCCAATGGTTCTCATATTTATAACGGTCGCAATAAAATTTATTGCTCCTAATATTGACGATAATCCCGCCAAATGTAAGCTGAATATTGCAATATCAACAGCAGCACCAGGATGAGAAATATTGCCACTTAAAGGAGGATAAGCAGTCCATCCAATTCCAGGACCTTCCCCCGTTAAAGCAGCGATTACCAACAATATAAAGGAAAAAAACAATAACCAAAAACTGATATTATTTAATCTTGGAAATGCCATATCAGGAGCGCCAATCATTAATGGTAAAAACCAATTTCCAAAAGCTCCTATTAATGCAGGCATTATCATAAAAAACACCATTATTATACCATGTCCTGTTACGATAACATTGTAGAATTGATAATTACCATTCAATATATCAATCTGCATTAATTGAGTTCGTATCAATACAGAAAAAAGTCCCCCAATCAAACCAGCAAATATAGAAAATACAAGATACAAAGTCCCTATATCTTTATGATTTGTTGAAAAAAGCCATCTTTTCATTCCACTAGGTTTATCAGACATATTATTCAATTCCAAAAAAATAATAAAATTATACTATTGTGAATTATCAATCCATTCTACAAAATCATCGTAATCTACTGCATTGATTACAATGGGCATAAAACCATGTAAAGAACCGCATAATTCATAACATTGACCATAATATTTGCCAGGTTTATTTATATTAAACCAAGTCTCATTTATCATACCCGGGATGGCATCCATCTTTACGCCCAATGCGCTTACACCCCAGCTGTGTATTACATCAGAAGAAGTTAAAATTACCCTTATGTTTTTGTTAGTTGGAACCACCAATTCTCTATCAACAGATAATAAACGAACATCTCCATTTTTCAAATCACTATCTTGTATCATATAGCTATCAAATGAAATATTATTATGATCTGGATAATTATAAGACCAATACCATTGATTACCCACAACTTTAATAGTCATATCAGCTTCAGGAATCATTTCTTCTTTAATCAATAATTTAATAGAAGGTATTGATATTAAAATTACCAAAATAAGTGGTATAACCGTCCATATTATTTCCAATAAAGTATTATGGGAACGCTTACTAGGTATTGGATTAATTCTTGAATTAAATCTAACGATAATATATACCAAAATTGCTGAAACTAGAAAAAAAACACTAAACATCAATAGCAAAATTATGTTATGAAACGAATGGATATCACGCATTATATCAGTAGCTGGATTTTGTAGATTCATTTGCCATTTTTGAGGTTGTGAAAACAACATGGCATAATTAGAAAAATAAACTACGAACAGTGTAGTGAAAAATGTAGTGAAAAAATGTAATGACTTCAGAAATTTCATAAATAGACCAACCCCTGATAAATCGATGCCACAAAAAATGGACATTCTAACATAGACACAGTAATATTGTTAGGTATTTAATAAAAAAAAATAACTTATCTAGCCTATTTTTATAAAATTAAAATTTAACTTGATTTTATATTTCTTTATTTAACAATTTTTGTCGATTCAATGATTTACTGGATTAGATTATTTTATATTTTGGTTATAAATTTTTATGGTAGGAATTCTTTTTGATAAAGCAATCGGTCTTCTAAGTAAATTTGGAAGTGTTGTAAGAATTTCTTCTGAAAATCAAAATGGAGACTGTGATTTAGGAGACAAGGAAATTAAATCATTGCACGGTCAAATTAATGATATAACTTCCAATAAATTTGATGAATCTTATGCCAAAAAAAAGATTATCGCAATTGGAAATTTATACAATTCTCTAACTAATATAGGAAAATTTAAAATATTAAATCTTTTAGATAAAAATTTTGGAATTGATTCTGGTAAATTACAAACATTAATAAATATGATTAAGAATACAGATGATATTGATGTGCTTTTTGTACAAAAAGAAATTTCTCGAATTCTTGATTATCCACGCAAAAATATATTAAAAGGCTTTGTTTCTCTTGAAAATGGAATGTTATTTTTAGTAAAAATGCGCTCCGAAGTATTGTATCTGATTAAATCAGGTAAAAATTTAAACAATATAGAATCTGATTTAAGAGATATCTTAAAAGAGTGGTTTTATGTAGGTCTTTTGGAACTTAAGATGATTAATTGGCATTCTTCGGCCTCTTTATTGGAAAAATTGATAAATTATGAAGCCGTTCATAGAATCCAATCTTGGAGTGATTTAAAAAATCGATTAGATTCAGATAGAAGATGCTATGCTTTTTTTCATAGACACATTCCTAATGAACCTTTGATTTTTGTAGAAATTGCATTAACAAACAAAATTCATGATAATATATCTCATTTATTGGATGAAACAGCACCTTTGCAAGAAGATAAGGAATTTTCACATGCTATATTTTATTCTATTTCAAATACACAAAAAGGTCTTATTGGGATAAATATGGGTAATTTTTTAATAAAACAGGTAGTAGATGAAATATCAGTTAATGTTCCTACTGTTAAATATTTTTTTACTCTTTCTCCTATTCCAGGATTTTCTAAATGGTTAAAAAATTATCTTGAAAATAAAAAGTGGATATTCAAATTCAATAAAGATATTATAAAATCAGTGATTTTTTCCGATATTAAATCAGATAATTATTTGGAATCTTTAGATTTTATAAAACAGGAGCTTATTTCGCTTTGTGCTTATTATTTACTGAGAGTTAAAAAAAATTTTAGAGATCCTGTTGCACATTTTCATTTTAGTAATGGTGCAGGCTTGAATGCAATTAATTGGAAGGCTGATATCAGTTTAAAGGGTTTGGAGCAATCTTTTGGTTTGATGGTAAATTATCATTATGAAATAAAAAAAATAAACTCTAGATATGAAGAATATTTTAATCGTTCAAAAATATACTATTCATCTAGTATCAATAATTTAGTAACTAATATAAAAAAATAAGATTCATTATATATATTAATATTCAGTGGTTTTAAAAATATGAGTTTAGATATAGTTATACTCGCTTCAGGGGAAGGAAAGAGAATGAAAAGCTCTTGTCCTAAAGTTTTACATAAATTAGCAGGTTTTACATTAATAAATCATGTTGTTAAGACCGCAAATGATTTAAATCCTGATAACATAATTATTGTTAAAGATTTTAAAACAGATTTATCAACCTATTTTAAGCAATCAAGTAAAATTAAATATGCTAATCAAAAAGAGAAATTAGGAACAGCACATGCTGTTCATATGGCAATTCCACATATTAGTAGTGACATGGTTCTTGTTTTATATGCTGATACACCAATGATAAAAGTTTCTACTCTTTTGCATTTAATTGATTTAACTGCTTCAAAAAAAGTTGATATGTCATTACTTTCGTTTATGCCAAAAGGTGAGCATATGTATGGAAGAGTTTTACATAATGAATGTGGATTTGTAGATAGTATATTAGAATATGGAGAAGACGGATATTTCAATAATACTGGAAATTTTGTAGCTAATTCAGGAGTTTGTATTTTTAAAAGATCTGTTCTGTTTGATAATATTACCCATATTGAAAATAATAATAAGAAGAAAGAATATTATTTGACAGATATAGTCAATATAATAGCGCAAAAAAATGGCAAAATATTAAGTATTAATATTGATCCAAATGAAGCTTGTGGAGTTAATAGTCAAAAAGAATTAGCAGAAGCTGATAAGATTTTACAAATGAATTTAAAGGAAGATTTAATGAATAAAGGGGTTGTCTTTATTGATTCTGCGACTTCATATGTTTCTTTAGATGCAAAAATTGCTAAAGATGTTACAATTTTTCCAAATACTTATATTGGGGTGGGTGTTATAGTAGGATCTGGTGTTGTGATTCAATCTTTTTCACACTTAGAAAATACCAAAATAGACCCTGGAACAATAGTGGGGCCTTACGCTTATGTAAAAGGAGGGTCACATTTAAAGCAAAATTCTCACATTGGTTGTTTTGTTGAAATTAACAGAAGTGTTATAGGGCCAGAAACAAAAATCAAACATCTGACCTATATTGGAGATGCTATTATTGGTATGCATTGTAATATTGGTGCAGGAACAATTTTTTGTAATTATAATGGTGTGAAAAAATCTGTTATTAAAGTTGGGAACAATGTTTTTATTGGTGCAAATAATTCTATTGTTGCTCCTTTAGAAATTGGTGATAATGTTAAGACAGGAGCTTCCAGTGTTATTAGAAAAAATATTGATACAGACTGTTTTTTCGTTACAAGAGGTACTGAATATACGAAAATTAATAGAGTAAAAATTAATTTTTGATTTCAATTTTATAAGATCAAATTATCTGGTCAATAAGGAGATTTTATTATACACTTAGCAAGTTATTAATTTTATGTTAAGTGCTGAATTGATGAAAATAGCGATAAATGGTTTGGGAAGAATAGGTAGATGTGTTTTAAGAAATATATTTAGTGATGATAAAAAAAATTTATCAATAGATTCGATTGCAATAAATACTCCTTCATCTATTGATACTGCAATACATTTATTGAAATATGATTCTGTTCATGGGATATCAAATTTAGATATCTCGAAAGATGATGATAATACTCTTATTATTAATGGAAACAAAATAAATTATTCCAGAGAAAGAGATATATCAAATTTACCTTGGAATGATCATAATATTGATTTTGTATTAGATTGTTCAGGTCGATTTAATTCTAAGGAAAAATTACTTAATCACATTAAAAATGGAGCAAAAAAAGTTATTGCTTCTGCACCTGTAAAAGAAGCTGATAGAACAATTATTTATGGTATTAATAATGATCAAATAGAATCAACAGATAAAATAATATCTGTTGGATCTTGCACAACTAATTGTTTGGCTCCAATGATAAAAGTTTTAGAAGAACATTTTAAAATCATTAATGGTTATTTTACAACTATACATTCTTATACAAATGATCAAAATGTATTGGATAACAGTCATACAGATCTTAGGCGCGCAAGATCTTGTGGAATGTCCATTGTGCCAACAAAGACTGGTGCTTCTGAGACTATTTTTAAAATATTTCCTAATTTAAAAAATAAAATTTGTGGCAGTGCTATAAGAGTACCCACTCCTAATATTTCCCTAATTGATGCTGTTTTTAATTTGGCTAAAGATGTCAATATAGCAGATATTCACAGCGCGTTTAATGAGTATAGTAAAGGTGTTTTATCAAAAATATTAGGCTTCTCCAATGATCTAAAAGTATCCGTTGATTTTATGGGAAATACATGTAGTGCAGTATATGATGTTAATGAAACTCATGTTATTAATAATGGAAAAACGGTACGAATATTATGTTGGTATGATAATGAATGGGCTTTTTCTTGTAGAATGTTAGATGTATTAGGTTTATTAAATAGAGCGTGATAATATGAGATATTCCAATTTAAGAAGTATAGAAAGTTGCGACAACTTAAATAATAAAGTTGTTTTTGTTCGAGTTGATTATAATGTGCCTGTTAATGAAGATGGACATATATTAGATAATCATAGAATTATTCAATCATTAAAAACAGTATTATATCTCTTAAAAAAAGGAAGCAAAGTTGTTCTTTTGAGTCATTTTGGAAGGCCCAAAGGTTTTGATGAAAATTTTAGTCTTAAAAATGTTATTTTTCAAGAATTACAAAACGTCCTTTTTGAGCATAAATTTAAGGTATATTTTTCAATTTTTGATGATTTGAAAAATCATTTAACAAAAGTAACTAATTCTTCAGTAACCCTTTTGGAGAATCTCCGCTTTTATAAAGAAGAAACATTAAATGATGATAATTATTCACAAAAATTTGCTTCTTTAGGAGATATATATGTTAACGATGCCTTTTCTTGTTGTCATAGAAATCATAGTTCCATTATTGGATTGCCTAAATATTTAGATTCATATGCGGGACTTTTGCTTATGGATGAGGTAAATAATCTAAATAAAATTTTATATGGTAATTTCAAAAAAATATGTTTAATTATTGGAGGCTCTAAAATATCTTCTAAAATGGATATATTGTCCTGTAGTAACAACATCTCTAATATAATTTTAGGGGGAGCAGTAGCTAACACTATTCTTCATCATAAGGGATATAATGTTCAAAAATCTTTAATAGAAAATGATTTAGATGTTAAATTTAATTTAACTGATGAAAAATTAATTTTGCCTCAAGATTGTGTTACTTCTGCTGATATAAATTCCGATTATGCATATGTCTCTGATATTATGAGTATTACAGAAAATCATATGATATTAGATCTTGGTCCTGCTTCTATAATTCAAATAGAAAATATTTTAGATGAAAGTGATTGTGTCATTTGGTCTGGTCCAATTGGTTTTTATGAAAATAAGAAGTATTCACATTCTACTTTTAGAATTGCGGAGAAAATATTTAATTTGACGAATAAAGGTAGTATATATAGTGTAATTGGCGGGGGAGATACATTAAATGCTGTGAAAAATTATGCTAATGGTTTTTCTTATACATCTACGGCAGGAAGTGCATTTCTGCAGTGGTTTAAGGGAAAAGGTTTAGTGGGTTTAGATGCGATAAATAAATAATTAGTTGCTTTTTTTATATTGAGATTAACGTTACTATATTGAATTACTTTATTTATATATTTTATTGTTTTTGTTTTATGAAGAATGTTTTTGTACATGTTTTTGCTTTAGGCCAAAAATTACAATTTTATCACTGGAATATATCTGGAGAGAATTTTTTTAATTATCATAAGATGTTAGAGGGATATTATGATGAAATATTTAAATCAATTGATAAAATAGCTGAAAGAATAGTTTTTGAAGAGGGTAGTATAGATTCTAATTTTGATTATTATGCTAAAAATAGCTCTTTATCTTATAACAAATATATAAATGCACAAGATATGTTAAAGGATCTACTTTCTTCTTACAAGAAAGTGTCAATTATGATAATTAATTTATTATCTAACAAAGAGAATAATAAATTAAACCTGGTATCAGAAGATTTGATGATTAGCTTGCTGTCAAAATTAGATGAACACACTTGGATGATATCAAAATCTTTGGAATAAAAAATTATTCTTTTTTATTAATATTATCGAATTAGAAAGATTTCAATATTTTTGAGATTATTGAGTCCGTTATCGGTAAAGCCATTTTTTCTAGATTTTTTGCGTAGGGCATAGGGACGTTTAGTCCTGAAGCTCGCATGCATGGAGCATCTAGATAATCAAAAGCTTTTTCATTAATTATTGCAGATATTTCAGCGCCTATTCCGTGTCGAGACCATCCTTCTTCTATTGAAATAATTCTATTGGTCTTTTTTACACTTTTTAATAATGTTTCAGTGTCGAGAGGGTGTATTGTTCTAAGATCAATTACTTCAGCGTTTATATTATGTTCTTTTTCTAATATTTTTGCTGATTCTAAAGCATACTTTACGCCCATAGAGAAAGATACAATTGTTATATCATTTCCTTCTTGTAATATTTTTGCTTCTCCTATTGGGATAGTAAAATTCTCATTTTCAAAATCTTTTTCATTTACTTCTTCGCTTATACCATACAATAATTCATGTTCTAGAAAAATAACAGGTCCGTTATACTGTACAGCTGATTTTAAAAGACCTTTGTGATCAAGAACACTGTTGGGAGTTATAACTACCAATCCTGGAATATGTGCATACCATGATGCAAAGCATTGAGAATGTTGTGCGGCAACTTGCGCCGCAACGCCATTTGGCCCTCTAAAAACAATTGGACAGTGTATTTTACCACCAGACATATATGATGTTTTCGTTGCAGAATTTATTATATGATCAATAGCTTGCATGGAAAAATTAAATGACATAAATTCAACGATTGGTCTTAATCCAACAAATGCTGATCCAACTGATAACCCTGTGAAAGCATGTTCTGATATAGGAGTATCTATAATCCTCTTATTACCAAATTTTTCTAATAGATCTTGAGTTATTTTATATGCACCTTGATATTCTGCAACTTCTTCACCCATTACATAAACACTATCATCTCTTCTAAGTTCTTCTTCTAGTGCTTTATTAAGTGCTTCTCTAACTGTAATTTTAACCATGAAAATATGACAATAATATTACTTCTATTACATTATGCTAACTATCTTTATACAATTGCTTAATGACAGCAGGATAATTGATTAACACATTAATGCATCTTAATCAATAATAAAAAAAGATTATGCGATAATTGATTTAGAAGATATAGATTATATACTTAATCATTTAAATTTGGTTTAATTTCTTCTATATATTTTTACATGTATCTGAAACGTGATTATGTTTTAAATTTTGGCTTTTTTATAATTTTTTTATTACTTGTATATTTTTTGTGTAATTTATTTTTGGGATCAAAAAATATATTTAGCTTATATGAATTATCAGAAGAAATTATAGATATGGAAGATACTATAATCAGATTATCAAGCAAAAAAGATGACTTAATCAGAGAAATAAGTGCTATGAAGAGCATGTATATGCAAGAAGAAGATTTAGAGTTACTTGAATTGTTTTCTAAAAAGTACCTTGGTTATTCCGATAAGGATGAATATATGATATTTGTGTCTGAAGATTGAAATTTGTTAAATGATTAATAACAAAAATTTATTGGATGATCTTGATAAAAGAATTGATTTTCATTTATTTGAGCGTCGTAAAAAAAATATAGATATTTCACGAATACGTGAAGATGTAACTAGATTAGAGAATCTTTTGCGGGAAAAGCAAAATTTATTAGATGATGTGATGATGGATGTTTTAAATTTGATGGAAAATATACAGAAGATTATGGAAGTTATTGAAGAGTAATTCATGCCTATTAAAGATGTTAATATTAGCGGCTTTAGTTACACTCTTGAATGCAGAGAAGAGGATATATGTGAACTTGAAAAAATAATAAATGATATCAATGACGAACTTGGTGATATAAAATATAGCACGAAAGATAAGCATTATGACTTAACAGTAAAATTAATTTCATTGTTAATAAAGAAAAATCAACGCTTAAATGAGATTAATAGAAGAATATCAGAATGTATATTAAAGCTCGACTTAAGTTGACTGAAAGCTTATTTTATTTACTTTAAATGATAGTCAGAATCTTTACATTCACGCTTCTATCTGATAGTAATATGCTGTACTGAATTGATTACGTTATTCAGTCTAAGATTGTTTTGCGGATGTGGCGGAATTGGTATACGCGCTAGGTTTAGGTCCTAGTGAGAGATCATGGGGGTTCAAGTCCCTCCATCCGTATTTTTTTATTTTATTTAGATAACAGATTTTATTGTGGAAACTTCGATTAATGCCCAAGATTTTTCTATTTGTGATTCAGGAAAATTTATTTTTGACTATTCTATAGTCAGTGATGATGAATTTGCTAGAACAATTCATGTAATTTTTTCTAAAGATAAAATTAATGAAGAATTTAATAAATATGCTATTGATAGAACTATATCCAAAAATTCTAAAGATCTTACAAAAACTAAAAAGCGCAAATTATTTTCGACTTTTGAGAATGAATTAATAAATTCTATATCTAGAGATGTTTGCAATATTGATTCTACAATAACTAATGTAACTAATGTATCTATAAACAATTTACTTGTTTCAGAGATGGGAAGCAAAGATATAGAATTTGATGTCTCTTTTTCTTACACTGAAAAAATAAAGGTTCCTAATTTATCAGAGATAGAGGTGAAATGTGACAAATATATTCCTAGTGACTCACTCATAGATGAATATTTAGAAGACATCAAAAATAAGATCTTTGATTATATAGATTCAGAAAATGGATATGGGGCAAAAAAAAATGATGTGTTAATCATCGATGGTGAAGGTTATTTTCTCATCAATGGAATAAAGAAACGTTTTAAAAAAGCTAATTTTCGCGATATGGAAATTATGCTGGGTTCAGGGAAGCTCATTAAAGACCTTGAGGACGGTATGATTGAAATGTCAGTAGGAAATACTAAACAGATAAAAGTTCATTTTCCAAGCGATTATAGAGAGATATATTTAGCTGGGAAGGAAGCATTTTTTGATATTACAGTAAAAAAAATTAAAAAAGCCTGCCCTGTCCAAGATGAAGCTTCTCTTTTGAAGAAGTTAAATAAAAATTCTTTGAAAGAAATAAAAGAAGAAATAAAGAAAATGTATGAGAAGCGTTTTTTGACTCTACAAGATGATAAATTGCGAGACTTACTTTATGAGATTATTCAAAATTCTATTGAGCTAAAGACGGCAAATCATATTATTGATCTGGAAAAGAGTAAGCTAAAAAATATCTATAAGGATAATGATGAAGAACAGCTTTCGAAAATGGCTACTGATAACATAAAATTAGCAACTTTTCTTATTGAAATTGCTGATAAAGAGAATATTAAAGTTAGTGATGAAGATTGCAGTAATAGATTATTTGAAACCTATGGAGGAAATATTCAGCAAATTAGATGGTTTATTGAAAAATCAAAGACTAATCCTGCAATGATGATTGAGTTGCGAAATGAAGTTTTAGAAAGTAAAGTTTTTGATCATCTAAAAACTGTTATTAAAATAATAGAAAATGAACAATTGATTAATACAATGCAAGATATTCCGACTGGTAATTAATTTAGAGGTTACGATATGATTTTTGATGATAATACTTTGAATGTGAATTCTGCTCTTGTTCCAATAGTTGTTGAACAAACTTCAAAAGGAGAAAGGTCCTATGATATTTATTCTAGATTGTTAAAAGATAGAATAATATTTATTACAGGCGCCATAATGGATGAGATGTCTAGTTTGATTATTGCACAATTGTTGTTTTTGGCATCAGAGAATTCTGAAAAATCTATATCAATGTATATAAATTCTCCAGGAGGGGTGGTAACTGCTGGATTAGCTATATACGATACTATGCAATATATAAAACCTAAAGTAGCTACCTATTGTATAGGTCAAGCTGCCTCAGCTGCTTCTCTTCTTTTGGCTGGTGGTGCAAAAGGAATGAGATATGCGCTACCTAATGCTAGCATTATGATACACCAACCTTCGGGAGGTTATCAGGGACAAGCAACTGATATTCAAATACATGCTGAATATATAATTAGAACAAAGAAAAAATTGAATAAGATTTATGAAGACCATACAGGACAAGATATAGATAGAATCCATAGAGACATGGAGAGGGATTATTTCATGACTGCTGAAGAATCTAAGGATTATGGGATAATTGATAAAGTTATAGATAAGTTATCTAGTTAATGCAATATTTTTAATGTGTTATGAAAGCTAGTTTTGAGATTTTCTGTTCTTTTTGTGGAAGAAATGAGAAGAGTGTTGATAGAATTATAACTGCTGAATCTGCATCTATATGTAATGAATGCATAGATATGTGTTATGCTGCTGTTAGCAGTAAAAATTCTATAATTAAAGATATTTCTAAAGATAATTTTTCAGAGATTGCTGATAGCAAAAAAGTTGATTTTGATAACATTACACCTAGTTCTATAAAAAATTATCTGGATAGATATATAATAGGACAATTTGATGCTAAAAAAGTTATATCAGTTGCCGTTTACAATCATTATAAAAAAATAAAAAATTCTGCTGACTCCTTAAAAGATGATGATGATGTTGAGTTAAGCAAGTCTAATATATTATTATTAGGTCCAACAGGTTCAGGCAAGACTCTTTTTGCTACTACTTTAGCTAAAATGTTAAATGTACCTTTTGCTATTGTTGATGCTACAAATCTTACTGAAGCTGGATATGTTGGTGATGATGTTGAAAACATATTATTAAGATTGTTGCAGAATGCAGATTATGATATTGAGGCTGCTCAAAGCGGTATTATATATATTGATGAAATAGATAAAATATCAAGGAAATCAGAAAATCCATCTATTACTAGAGATGTTTCTGGTGAAGGTGTGCAACAAGCTTTACTTAAGATTATAGAAGGTACTGTTGCTTATATACCACCTCAAGGTGGTCGTAAGCATCCAGGGCAAGAATGTATAAAAATTGATACATCAGGAATCTTATTTATTTGTGGAGGAGCATTTGTTGGTTTAGAAAATATTATATCCTCTAGAACTGATGCGAAAACAATAGGCTTTAATAGTGGTAAAAATGATAAAAATCTTGCCAAAAGAAGTGAAAATTCAGATCAACAAGAATCAGATGTTTCTATTTTGCGTGATTGTATTCATGAAGACCTAGTGAAATTTGGCTTAATTCCAGAATTAGTAGGAAGGTTACCTATATTGGTTTATCTCAATAAATTAACGAAAAATGATCTGCAAAGAATTCTTATTGAACCTAAAAATGCTTTAGTGAAACAATATAAGAAGATGTTTTTTTACGATGGATACAATTTGCTTTTCACTGAAGATGCGCTATCTAATATAGCAGATAATGCTATAAAGATTAATTTAGGTGCTAGAGGTTTAAGGTCTATTATGGAAAAATTGCTACTGGACCATATGTATAATATTCCAGATTATAGAAAAGAAAAAGGTATAGGGAAACTTCCCAATAAAAAAGAGGAAACTATTGAAATAGATGATAAGTATGTTGATAAAATACTTGCTTAGCACAATATATATCGTCCTATAGATATTGTATTTTTATTTTGTATGATCACTTCTTTGTTTTAAGATAAAGCAGAGATAAATTCCTTTTTTGCAATATCATTGAGATCAATATTTATCTTTTTATGATAATTTTGAATTTCGTTCATATCCGATTTTTTAATATTTTTCTTATTTTTTGATTTTATTATACCTAATGTCAATTTATTAGAAGATCTTTTATCTGAGTATATTTGAGTTGGTTCTCCAATATTTTTATTCTGTAAAATTTCAACAAATAGCTCATTAGGGTAATTATCATAGTCTTTATCTTTATTTATCAATATTTTTTTTCTTGATAAAATTATCTCTTTTTTATCTATTCCTTTTCTTTTTTTGTTAGCGTTTATACTATTTTTTCTAACCATATTGTTTATCTTACTCTTTATTTTATTCATTTCTATTTCTTTTTTTATCAATTTTTTTGCTTCATGAAAAGTCATTGGTTTGCTATTAATTTGATCACTAATATATATCATATAATAGGTATGTTCTTTGGTTTGAGATTTTTTAAAAAAATTGATATTTTTCACTTTTGATTCAATAATTTGGTTCATTATGTCATTATAAGAGAATAAATCACTTTTTAATTGACGTTTGTTATCTTCAGAGTTGTAATTATCGATATCTATTTTGCCAGCGTTATACATTTTTAAAGAATATAAAGATTGTATTTCATTAAAATTTATTTCATCTCTATTAATAGAATCTTCGATCTTATCAATTAATGCACTCATCTTTGACTCATAATTAGTTTTACTTTGCATTAATAGTACTTTTATCTTCTGATATTCATTGTCATCAATGCTGCTATTAAGAACATTTGGTTTATAAAATATATAATATAAATTATCTTGTTTGTTAAAAGATATTGCTACACTTGGAGAATTTTTATCTTTATAGTTGAAATTGGTGATGTATTGTAACACAAAATTTTCTAATCTAACATCATCACTCTTAATATTATTGAATTTTGTAAAAGTAATTTTTTTGCTTTCAGATATTGAACGTATCTTACGTATATCATTATTTTTTATAGCAGAAAGCAAATCATTAGCTATTGTGTGTGAATTTGTTTTTGCATACTTTATGCTATATTTTTTATCATAGTTATTTTCTTGTATAAATTGTTGTATTTCTTGATCTGATATCAAAGTATCATTTATGTCAATTGCGTCTTTGTTTAAAACAAGATATTTTACTATTTTATAATTTGGAAATTCATAGTTTGATTTATTTTCTTTATAAAAATCTAAAAGTTCATCTTCAGTTATTTGAGCTAGATTTTTTCTCAAAATTTCTGTATCAAAAGTATATATTTCTGTTACGAATTCATCATTATAGTAATTAAAAATATCCCTATATATATTATTAAATTTGAAATTTATATTTTCCAATGGTTGTTTTATTATTTGTTTTAAAATATCAAATTTAACTTGTTTAACATATTCTTGTTCTGATATCTTATTTTTTTGCAAAAAATTATCTAAATTTTCTTTATTAAACTTTTCATTTTTATCTGAGAATTGCTCAAAATTTTTGATCATTTTAATTATGGCTGGGTCACTTATATTCAAAGATATTTTTTTTATATATTTGGTAAGTATTTTATCTTGCACAGCTAAATCTAAAGCAAGCTGCTTTAAATAGTGCATATTACTGTCTTTTAATTCAAAACCAGTAGTAGTTAAATAATTTATTGTATTATTTAATATTTTATTATATTCACTTTTATCTATATGATACTTTCCTATTTTTATTTGATCTTTTTTAAAAAGGAATATTCCTTCTCTCAGAGAAAGGAAAAAAAATGCTGTGATTAAAAAAAGACCGATAATTTTTTTAGTTTTCGAGATTCTCATTGTGAATGATTAAAATAAAATGATACCAATTGCAATACAAGATTATAACTTTTCTAATTTAGATGATCAATTTTAAAGATAATATTTTGCAATATGTCAGATTGATAGAAAGTTAATGCAACTGGTATATAAAACATACCTGCTATAGTATTTATTAATAACATTAGAGCTAATTTTTCTGTTTGATAATTTAGAGAAGCACCTACAATCATTGTTGTTATAGAAATTGGCACTATTGATATACAAAACATTGCGATATATGTTTCTTTGTTATTATATATATGCAATATGTTGTAATCGCAATATATTAGAAAGAGCATTAATATTGGCCAAAATACATATTTCACTACTGTGGTGATAAAAATACACTTCCAGTCTATTTCTATTTTATTTATCTGAGCAACTGCTATTCCTAAGCTACATAGACCTAAAACAATATAGGTACTTCTTATATTGTCTATAAATCCACTGAATAATGAAGGTACTTTTACATCAAAAAAATTTGCTATCAAACCTAATAATATTGAATACATAGCTGGTAATTTTAGCACTCTTTTAATACAATAAGAAATTGGAAAATTTCCTTTTGCTGCAATATAAAAACCATAGGTATTTTCAAAAATTATCATTCCAAGGTAACCAATGATATATATTGATATACTTTCTTTATCTAATACTAACATTGCAATAGGTAGCCCAAGTTGACTTGTATTTGAGCTTCCAGAGCTATATGCAACAATATTACGCATACCATCTTGATAAAATATATTGTTTACCTTATAGACTACGTAACAAAGAAGAGAACTAATTGTGAATATAAGGAGTGGTAATGAAACGTATTGACTAGAATTTTCTAATTTGGTTATTGCAGCAAATAATATTATAGGAGCTAATATATACAAGCTGAATCTAATCATAGATTCAGCTTCTACAGATATTAATTTTTTTGCAATATATCCAATGAATATGTTGCAGTAAAGGGGTATCATTTTTATCACTATCGCTAAAAACACTATACGAACCTTGTAAGAAATAACTGTTTATTTATGAATCGTAAAAAGAAATCCACAATATAAGAATATAGTGTAGATTCATAGAATTTAAAATCGGTATTCTAAATTTGCAACAAGAATTACTAAATAATAGTAGCCATATTTTATTTGTTATACAAGTTACATAAAAATTTATATAAAAAAAATAATAAAATTCACATTTTATTTGATTTAATACAGTTTTTATATAATATTTCATTGAAGCGAATTCTGCTTTTAAATTTTTGTTTTTTATATATCCGATATGAGAGAAATTAGTGTTGTTTATGGCGATGGAATAGGTCCAGAAATAATGGATTCCGTTATAAAAATAATGAAGCATGCTGGTGCAGATATAAAATTTAGTACTGTTGAAATGGGTATTAAATTTTATGAAAAAGGAATACAAACTGGAATTCCAGATAGTGCATGGGAAAATATTAATAGAACGAAAGTAGTTTTAAAAGCACCAATTACCACTCCTCAAGGACAGGGGGTCAAAAGTTTAAATGTCACCATGAGAAAGAAATTAGGTTTATATGCAAATGTAAGACCTTGTATATCTTTTATTGATAAAAGCAAAAATATTGATGTAGTCATAATAAGAGAAAATGAAGAAGATTTATATGCTGGAATAGAGTATAAAGATACTTATGACTCAAATCTTACTGCTAAAACGATAACTTATACTGCTTCAGAAAGAATATGTAGATATGCTTTTGAATATGCAAAGAAAAATAATCGTAAAAAAGTTACATGTTTTATAAAAGATAATATCATGAAACTTACAGATGGGACTTTTCATAAAGCATTTGATTATGTTGCTTCTTTATATCCTGATATAAAAAATGATAGTTTAATTGTTGATATAGGAACAGCTAGGTTAGCTAAATACCCTGAAAGATTTGATGTTATAGTCACAGAAAATTTGTATGGAGATATTATATCGGACGTTGTTGCAGAAATATCTGGTTCTATTGGTATATCTGGTAGTGCAAATATAGGTAGTAATTATGCAATGTTTGAGGCTGTACATGGTTCAGCGCCAGATATTGCTGGAAAAAATATTGCTAATCCTTCTGCTTTACTTAATGCTGCTATTAATATGCTTTATTATCTTTCACAGGATGAAATTGCTAAAAAAATTCAGAATGCATGGCTCCATACTATAGAAAATGGTATGCATACAGTGGATCTCTATGATGAAAATCATAGTAAAAAAAAGCTTTCTACTACAGAATTTACTGATGAAATATGCAAAAATATTGATACAAATATTAAAAATTATGATATGTCTCCTATGAAATGTGATTTATTAAATAAATCAGATCTCAATGATAGATTTAAATCTCTAATATCGGAGACAATGCAAAGTACTCCCAAACATTTAGTAGGAGTAGATTTATGTCTTCAGTGGAATTCTGATATGATAAATGAATTATTGAAAAAAATAGAAGAGTTCAATACTTTATCAGGTTTTGTATTATGCAATATTAGCATAAAAGGTCTTTCTTTATGGCCAGAAAAAACTATAGAAGATCCAATGTTTACCGATACTGTTGTATGTAGATTTATAGCTGATAAAGACCAATTAATAAAGCACGGTGATATACTTGATTTAATGCATCAATTTTTAGACAAAGATATCGAAGTCACTAGAATGTATAAATTATACATTTATGGAGACAGATATGGCTTCAGAGTTTAATGTATTTATCTAATGATTTTTTTGAGCTTGCCACATATCGTAGTAAGCTCCTTGTTTTTGTATTAAATCTTTGTGGTTTCCATACTCGATAATTGTTCCATTTTCAAATACTATAATTTGCTTTGCAGCGACAATTGTAGATAATCTGTGAGCAATTATTATAGTTGTTGTTCCTTCAGAAATTTCGCTTATATTTTCTTGTATATTTTTTTCTATTCTTGTATCTAAAGATGATGTTGATTCATCGAATATAAATATCTTGGGATTTTTTATTATTGCTCTTGCTATTGCTATTCTTTGTTTTTCTCCTCCTGATAATTTTATTCCTCTTTCTCCAACAATAGAGTTATATCCTTCCTTTGTTCCAATAATAAAATCATGTATTTTGGCTCTTTTAGCTGCTTTAAATACCTCTTCATCTGTTGCATCTAGTCTTCCATATCTTATATTTTCTTTAAAAGATGAATTGAATAATGTTATATCTTGCGAAACATATGCAATTTGGCTACGCAGACTATGTTGTGTTACGTCACATATGTTTTTATTATCAATTTTTATTGTTCCTTCTTGAGGTTCAAATAATCTCAATAATAATTTTGATATTGTTGATTTTCCAGAACCAGTACGGCCTACAATAGCTGTTGTTTCTTTTGGAATAATGTTGAATGATAATTTATCTAAAATTGTGCGTTCATGTTCATAACAAAATGTTACACAATCAAATTGAATTTCTCCATTTTTAATTTCTATTTTTTGTGCACCATGTTTATCAATTATGCTCGGTTTTATATTTAATATTTCAAATACTTCTAGAACGCTTATTAGACCTAGCCGTATCTCTCTGTATGAAAAACCTAAATTATTTAATGGGATAAATAATTGCAATAAAATGGTATTTATCAAAACAAAATCTCCAACTGTTATGATGCTTTTTAAAACATCATATGTTGTTAAAAATAAAATAGGCAATAAGCACATTGATATAATCAAACTTTGCCCTAAGTTAAGAATCGAGAGATTTACTTTATTGCGTATGGCAGTTTTTTTATATTTATTGCAAAAATCTTCATATTTTTTTAATTCATATTCTTCATTTGTAAAAGATTTAACATTTTCATAATTTATAAGCAAATCTAAACCCTGAAAACCCATCTGATTATCATATTTTGCCATATTTTTGACAGTATCTGCTCTCCAATCAGAAATTTTCAGTGTATATGTGATATATATGAGAACTGATATTAAAATCATAGCTGTATACCAGATATTATTTTGATACATTATAAGCAAGAATAATGTTGCTATTGTTGTTTCAATTACTATAGGTAGCATAATCATAAAGCTCATTGTTATTATTCTTTCTATCGCTTTCGAACTTCTTTCGATTTTTTTGATGATTTCTCCAGTTTTTCTATTGCTATGAAAATCTGCACCAAGGTTTAAAAGGTGGGTTAACACTTCTATGTTGAATTTTTTTACTATATGTTGTTCTGTAAAACTTGAAAATACATCTTTCAAATCAGAAAATATTTGTGTTCCCAATCTAGAAAAACCGTAAATTAATAACATCAAAAAGGGTATATGTTTTGGTGAACTTGATATGCTATTAATTATATTTTTATAAGCTAAGGGTGCAAAAACCATTATTATTTTTGATAACAACAGCATGAAGAAAGCAAAAATTATAAAGAATTTATGCTTTTTTTGATTTGATTTCCAAACATATTTAATAAAAAGCCTTAATGAAGAGAAAGTTGAAAATTTTTTTATATTTTTCATATTGGATATAATTCTTCTTTACGTGATATCAATTTTTTAATTTTAAACATATTATTTTATTTATTGCAAAATATTGTTATATTCAGTTACAATTGACTTTCCGTGAAAATGGAGTTTTGTTCATAATTGTTTCATAAATTATGATTATATTTTCAATTTTATAGGTAATAATAAAAAGTAGAATGTGTTACATTTTTTTATCAAATAGAATGGTTGCTCTTTATCATTTTCAAATTTTTATATAAGGATTTTTTTTCATATAGATTCTTATAATGGATTTTTCTACTGAAGCTTTATATACTTTTTTTATTATATTATTTCTAGAATTAGTATTAGGTGCCGATAATATCGTTTTTATTTCTTTTGTTGTTGAGAAAGTTAAAAGACCTAGATTAATAGCATTTATTGGGTTATCTTTTGCTCTGATAATCCGTGGATTAATGTTGTTATTTTTAGATTTTTTTATTAAACAATCAGATAATAATGTTATCTATACTCTTTCTGTTTTTGATATCATAATGCTTTTAGGGGGAGGGTTTTTATTATATAAAGCAATTATTGAAATCATTAATTTTCACTTTAAGAAAGAAAATAATAAAATTAAGGTGAATAAAAAAAGTTACAAGAATTCGTATTATGCATTTTTAGAAATAATATGGATTGATTTTATATTATCTTTTGATTCAATTATCACTGCTATTGCTTTCACTCGAAATTTTGAAATTATCATATTAGCTTTTGCCATAACAATGTTGTTTATGGTTACAATTTATTCCATATTATTGAGATTTTTATCTCGTTATGCATTTATTAGAATAATTGTATTTATTTTTATTGGAATATTGGGAATGAAGTTGATTTTAGAGTCCTTGGGAATAATTATGCCTCGCATACTCTTTTATTTGTTCCTATTATGTATAACCATTTTGTATTTCATCATGATATATTTGAGAAAAAAATTAAAGAATAAATAATAATGTTTTAATATTATATTAATCTTTTTTTGATACTATTTTCTTTATAAGTTTCTCATATATTTCTCTTATTTTTTATATTTTTATGCGGAAAGAGTTCGCTCGAAAAGTTTTTTCTGTATTAAATAGTGACTATTTTATTGATATGCTCAGGGCGTGTTATGAAAATGTCGTTTTGTCTTCAGGAATGAATTTTCATTTTGATGGAAATGATTTTACTATATTAGTAACAGACAATAAATTTTTTAATACAAATGAAAATTGTCTTATTTTAAATTCTTCAATACGTGATGTAGAAAATTCTTTATTTGAATCTAATATAATAACTTTTTATGTTGCAAATATAATATCTCATAATCAAGCCTTAGCAATTTTTTTTGAATCTATATTGGAAAAGATGCGAAATGATTCAGTTATTTTATCAAAACAAAGTATCAATCTTATTAATAAATTGGATTATTATATGTTTGAAGATATTATATCCATAACTGATGAATTATTGATATTTTATAATTCTATTAGAATTTATAAAGGTACTAAAGACATTACATGGAAAATGACAATTTTAAATCATTTAAATGATTTAAAAAATTTGATATTTCAAAAATTAGCAAATAGGATAAATTCTATAGAATTTTTAGATGTTTTAGATTATATAAAAAATGAGAATCTTTTAACTTATCATTCTTATATTGCTAAAAATATCAAAAAATCATATGAAATAATTAATTTATTTGTTAATTTATGTAAATATTTTAATACTTATGACAAAATAATCTTGAAATTTGATTTATCAAAATTTTTTCAAAAAAATAAAACATTATCTAATTTTTGTATAGAATATACTTGTTCTGAAATATTATTGGAGGTAAACGAAAACAATAAGTTGAATATAAATTCTTATTCTGTAACTAATTTTCTTTTAGATGATTCTTTGAAAATATTGTCTGAAATTTTTAAAAAAAAAATTACTGTTATAGAAAATAACTTACTGTTTAATAAAAATTTTTCGGTAATTGGTTATTTTTATTATCGTGTTTTATATAATGGAAATGTTTATTTAAATCTTTCTAATAGTTATTACGATAAAATTGATGCTAATTTTTTATCATCTACTTTAGATTTAATATTTAAGAATTATCAGATTAATAAATCAGATTTGTGTTTTATAAATTTTGATAAGATGTACAGCAAATTATTTATTATGATGATACAAATGATGAAATTTATTGATAAATCATACTTAAATTATTTTAATGATATTAACATTCAGTCTCTCAAAGAAAAAGATGATTTTAATTATTATTCATTATCTTTAGAATTCAAGGATAATAAAAATGATATTTTTCAGCAAATAGTGGAAAGTATTTTTAATATCGATAATGATATTGAAATAAATTTTTTAAGTATACTTATTAGTATAACAAAAAATATCAAAAATTGTAAAGTATGTGATACTTTTAATGAATTTAAAGATGATTTTGTAAATATCATGGAAAAGAGTGTTAATGGTATGCTAAATCGAGATGAATTTAAGGAGATATATCATAAATATAATCATTTTTTATTAAATTCATAATATTCGGCATTTTTTATGAATGATAAAAAATTCTTGCAAGAAATAATTAAATTAGCTTTTAACATCACTAATAATGCTGCAGGTTATGAATCAATTATTGTTGACTTTATTGATTTAATCACAGCAAAGCATAGCGAAAATTATAGTTTATACCATATCTTCAGTAAAAAAAATGACGTTATCAAAGATATTTTATTTTTTTCAATCATTAATTTGACTAAATTATGCGATGTAAACAAGATAGAGCATGATAATAAATCTTATCATAAATTATTAAATGTTATGGATTCTTTATATATCTGTGATTTACATTTGAGTGATAAAATAACGAATAATACTTTAGATTTGAAGAAGATTTCTATAAAGGTTGATAAAATTGTAGAAGATAGATTATCTAGCAGTGTTATTAATATTCCTTCTTCAGATAATTTAGGTGAAGTTTAATTTTATTTATATATCTATCTCACAAGATATAGGTGCATGATCAGACGTTTTGTTCATATTGCGTATATTTTTATATATGTTGCATTTTATCACTTTGTTCATTGCTTCAGGTGATACAATCATATTATCAATTCTCATTCCTCTATTATTTTCAAAACCCTTTGCGCGATAATCCCACCAGCTATAGGTATTGTCTTTAGGATTTAATTCTCTAAAAGCATCATACATACCTAAATTTATTATTGAACGTAATTTTTGCCTTTCAAGGATGTTAAATCCTATTTTTCCTTCCATTTTTTTATTATCATATACATCTATATCTTCTGGTGCAACATTATAATCTCCACCAAATATTACTATTTCGCTCTTTTTTAAGATAGAATTGTATATGTAATTATATAATGCATCTAGAAAATTTAATTTATATTCAAAATGTTCGGAAGTAATATCACGACCATTGGGGACATATATACTAGCTACTCTGACTGGAAATTCATCTTTATAAATCAGTGCTTCTATATATCGTGCTTGATTATTTTGATCTATAAAATTTGGAATATGTTTTATGCATTCTTCTATTTGGAATTTAGATAAAATAGCAACTCCATTATAGGATTTTTGTCCATTGATGACAAAATTATAATTCATATCTTCAATTTCTTCATAAGGAAATTGATGTTCTTCACATTTTATTTCTTGTAATAAAATGATATCAGGATTGTTATCTTTTATAAAATATTTTAGTATACCTATTCTACTTCTAATCGAATTTACATTCCAAGATACTATTTTCATTTTCTTTTATAACATTTAATCAAAAAGATGGCAGATGATATTATCAAAAATAACCACGATTGATGCAATAAAGCAATAAATATATTTACCTTTGTCAATAGAGTTGAAATACCTAGTATAAATTGGACTATTATGGAAAACAAAAAAATGTAAAAAAAATTTTTATACATGATTTTTTGAATAATATATAGAACAAAAAAAGAAGAAAATACAATTGCTACACCTAATAGTCTATGGATAAATTGTATCGTCCCTGGATCATTGAATAAATCATAGGGTATCTTTATATTATTTGTATATTCTGGAATGAACGCATTTTCTGACATAAGAGGAAAGGTATTATATATATAACCGGCTTTTGTGCCAGCAACAAACGTTCCGTAAACAGATTGAATTGTAACTAAAAATAATATTGTAATAATCCAATAGAATATTTTTTTATCGTTGTATACATATTTACTTATATCGTATAAATTTAGTAACTGATTATATAACAAGCAAAATATTAAAATTGCCGTCATAAAATGCAAAGAGAGTCTATAATGATTCACAGATGGAACATCAATTAAACCGCTTTGTACCATATACCATCCAAAAAAGGCTTGTGATAAACCTATAAAAAATATTGATATATAAGCTATAGAGGTGTTTTTTGCTAATGCATTCTTCTTTAATAGCAGATATAAGGCAGGGATAATGAATATTATAAAGATCAATCTTCCTAATAATCTATGTGAATATTCAATAAGATATATGCGTTTGAAATCTCCAATTTCCATATTGAAGTTTACAAATTCAAATTCAGGAGTTTCTTTATATTTTTTAAATTCAAATTCCCAGCTTTTTAAAGAAAAAGGAGGTATTGTTCCTGTAACTGGTTTCCATTCAGTTATAGATAGTCCAGAACCAGTTAATCTGGTAAAACCACCCAATAAAACCATAGTAAAAATTAATACTATGCAAATAATCAGCCACAATTTTTGAGATATAAAAGGTATCTTATGCATGAGATTATTTTTCAAACTCTTTTTTAAATATCTTTATATGTTTATAAAAACAGATGAGATGCTAACATAAAAAGAATAAGTTTTAAAGTTATGGTAATCTTAAAAATGTTAAAAAAATTAATAGAAATTTTGATATCTCATGATGTTGATTATTTTATTTTACCGATAAATGATGAAAGTTTTTTTGAATATGTTCCAGATTATAATAATAGGATAAAATTTGTTACTAAATTTACAGGATCCAATGCTTTTATTATATTATCAGTTATTGGTAAAAATCTGTTTTTTACAGATTCTAGATATATACTGCAAGCAAAAAAAGAGATTGATTTATCAGAATGGGATATTTTTAATTTTTCTGATAAAAATCCATATGAATTTATTAATAATGTAAATTATAAAGTTGGATTTGATCCAAAAATAATAGATTACAGGAAAATAAGTGACCTAAAATGTCAATTTATAGCTTTTGATAAAAATCCTATAGATGATTTACGTTCTTTTGCATCTGAAATATCTTTCAAGATTTTTAATTTTGATATTAAATATTCTGGTTTAAAATCCTTAGATAAAATTAAAAAATTTTCTTTACCCAAGCCAATTTTTATTAATCAATCAGACAGTATATGTTGGTTATTAAATTTACGTGGTAATCAATTTGCATATACACCAATATTTTTCTGTTATGCAATTTTATATCCAGATTGCAAAATAGATTTATTTATAGATAAGAAAAATGCTTCTATTGAAAATGAATTAGAGAGTCATATTAGTGTTTTTGATTTTGTAGAATTAGAAGATAGAGTTAAGAATATCAACACTATTTTTCTTATTAATAATGAAATATCTTCATATGTATATGAGATGATAAATAATAATGTGAAAACAATATTATTTCTTGATGATGACATAATCAGTAATGCACAATGTATCAAGAATAGTGTGGAAATCAACGGTATGAGATTGGCGCATGTTAAAGATGGGATAGCATGTACAAAATTTCTTCATTGGTTAGATGAAAATAAAAAGAATAAAAAAATTAAATTATCTGAATCTATTATAGCTGATAAAATTTTCTCATTTCGTGTTTTAGATAAAGATTTTTTCTATGAAAGTTTTAGTACTATATCTGCTTATAATGAAAATGGAGCACTTATACATTACAATCATATTAACAATAATATGGGGTCTGATATACAAGATGAAGGATTGCTTTTACTAGATTCTGGTGGGCAATATCATTGTGGAACTACAGATATAACAAGAACTATATCTATAGGTAATCAACCTACTGAAGAGCAAAAATTTCACTATACAATTGTCTTAAAAGGGATGATAGCCTTATCTAGAATGATATTTCCTAAAAAAACCAAATGTTATTCATTAGATGCTATAGCAAGGCAATTTTTATGGCAATATGGTTTGAATTATCAGCATGGAACAGGCCATGGAATTGGATGTTTTTTATCAGTCCATGAATGTCCTCCTTCTTTTTCTTCTAATACTATTTTGCAAGAAGGTATGCTTATTTCTAATGAACCAGGTGTATATTTTAAAGAAAAATATGGTATTAGAATAGAGAATATCTTATTAGTGAAATCTTCAAAATATGAAGATTTTTTGGAATTTGAAAATTTAACAAGGGTTCCTTTAGATATTAATCTTATTGATTTTAATTTATTAGATGATAATGAAAAATATTGGATTTACGATGATGCCATAAAAATTAAAAAATTAATATTTGTTTACTTAGAAGAAAAGGAACAATATTTTATTAACAATTATGTAACTAATTTATCAAAATTTATTTCTAAAAAAGAATTATGAATAGAATAAAGATTCTTAAAGATGAAACAGTACGTTTAATATCTGCTGGTGAAGTTATATATTCACCTATTGAAGTTATTAAAGAATTAATTGATAATTCCTTAGATTCTGAGGCAGATAATATCATTATTAAGATTGAAAATTGTGGTAAAAACCTTATTGAAATTGAAGATAATGGATATGGAATAGTAAAAGAAGATCTTCTTTTAACAACAGATAAACATACAACTTCAAAAATTTTATCCGAAGATTTAAGTGATATAAGGCATTTTGGTTTTAGAGGTGAAGCATTATATTCTATATCTTCTGTTAGTAAATTTTGCATTGAAAGTAATCATATACAGAATATAAATTCAGGTTGGAAATTATCAATAGACCCTATAACAAAAAACAAAATTATCACTAAATCAGCAATATTAAAGGGGACTAAGACGTCTGTTAGAGATCTTTTTTATAATTTTCCTGTAAAGGCAAAATTCATGGATAAAGACCAGAAGATTCTATTACATATTAAGGATTTAATCAATAAATTTGCTGCAATACATTATAGAAAAAGATTTCTTTTAATTCATGATGGTAAAAAAGTATATGATTATATGCCTGGTATATGGCTCAAAAGATTGATGTCCATACGAAGTTTAGGAAAAAATTTTGTTGATAATGCATTGCTTTTGGATAATGAATATTCTGGTATGAAAATACATGGATATATTTCTTTACCTACATTTAATGCTAGAACACGATCTAATATATTTTGTTATGTAAATGGCAGAATTGTAAAAGATGATAATTTATATATGTCTATTAGAATAGCATATGAAGACCTCATTCCTAAGGGGCGTCATCCTTATATTGTAATTAATATTTCTGTTCCTTTTAGTGAATTAGATGTAAATATACATCCTAATAAATTGCAAATTCAATTTATGCGAAAAAGCGAAGTTATGCGCTTTATTATAGGAAATATTCGAGATTTATTACACTCTAATAGTAATAAAATTTCAAGTGATATCAATGAAAAAGCTTTTAATTATTTTGTACCTTCTAGTGCACTAGATAAAAAAAATGCACAAGTATTTGGTAATTTTATGAGTGATTTAAAAGATTTTAATAACAAAGAGTTAAATATAAAACAGCCAGAAAGAATAGATAAAATAACAAAAAAAAAAGATTCTCTTAATAAGAAAGAGTTTGATAGTGTTTTGAATTTTAGTAATGTGATAAATGATCACAAAAGTATTGATAATACAAAAGATTTATCTGTACAAGAAGATTTTGGAAAACCAATTGGTCAAATTTATAGTAATTATATTATTACTCAAAATAATGAACATGTTTTTTTAATAGATCAGCATGCTATTCATGAGCGAATTTTATATGAAGAAGCTAAAAAAAAGCTTAAAAAATTAGATTTTTTTCAATGTAAACAAGAATTATTGATTTATCAAAATATACAATTAAATGATATTAAACATATAGATTGTATAATTAATCACAGCTCATATCTGAAAAAAATAGGATTTGAATGGGAAATTATAAACAATGAACCATTTTTAATTACTTTAAAAACATTTCCTAATATTATTGATAAAGTTGGTGCTGAAGAAATGTTTTTTCTTGCATTGAATTCTTTTGAAATAAAAGAAGATTTTATATATGAACGTTTATATGCTGATATAGCTTGTAAATGCGCTATTAAATCCGGTTATAAGATGACAAATGAAGAAATCATATCTTTTCTTGAATTGATAAATGATAGTAATAATATTGCACAATGTAATCATGGAAGACCTACCTACGTTAAAATTGCAAAGAATAAAATATTAGATTTATTTGAACGAAAATGAAATTTATTAATACCTTGCTTTATATCATTTCTATTTTTTTATTTACGTTTTCTGTCTGGTTTTTTTTCAATGTAAATATTAGTGCAGAGAATAATTCATCAAATATTAATGATATAGAAATAAAAAATGATGATTTTCAAAAAGATCAAATAAATAAAAAAAATGATGTTGCCGTAAAAAAAATGAAACATACGGGATATTCTAATCAAGATTTTGCGAAATACATTGAGAAAAAGCGTAATAGTGGGCAAACGATCAATATTGCAGAAGATTTAGATCCAAATTTAACAGGGGGAGATTTTAGAGGTTTAGATCTTAGAGGAATTAATTTTGATAACGCAATATTAGACTACGCACTTTTTGAGGGTGCTAATTTGTCTTATACCACTTTTTTCAATGTTCATTCTCATAATGCAAATTTTACTAATTGTACGATGAAAAATATAAAAATGGATGGAGGTGATTTTACAAACTCTATTTTTGATAATTCTGATATTAGAAATGCATCTATTGTTGGTGCAACGATAAATAATGGAAGTATGAATTACACTAATTTTTCTAATATTAGTGCTAGAGGTTTGAATGCTGATAATGTTAATTTTTTATTTGCAAATTTTATTAATGTAGATTTACGTGATAGCAACATGCGTAATTCTAAATACAAAGGATCCAAAATGGAAAATGTAAACATGAGTAGGTGTGATTTCCAGAATGCAAATTTCAGTGGTTCTATTATATTGAACTCAAAAATAAATTATAGCAATTTTGATCAAGTGAGTTTTTACGTATCTATCATCAAAGATTCTGATTTATCCAATTCATTATTAATTAATAATGACATGGATGGTATTAAAATTGAAAATGTTATTTTTAATAATGCTTATATTAGAAATAGTAGCTTTATAGGATCTTTAATATTCTTTTCAGATTTTACCAAATCTCATATTGAAAATGTAAATTTAAAATTTGCATATTTCTTTGGTAATAAATTTTTGCAAACTATCATTCAGGATATGAATTCTGATAGTACAAATTTTCATAATATTTATTTTGAAGATACTGATTTTACAAACCTTCAGATGAAATCAGGTGAAATGAAAGATAATAGTATCATAGATAGTCGATTTTTAAGTTCTTCAATACAAAATTTTTACATAAATAATTCAAGCATAATAGATAGTTTGTTCGTAAATAGCTTTATACTTGACGTTAATGTTAAAGATGCAATTTTAAATAAAACATTCTTCATTAATAGTAGTTTAAATAAATTTAATATATACGGTGCAGAAGCTGCTTATATGCTGTTTAATACTGTCGATTATGTGAAATCTAATATCTATAATGTAAACATGTTAGGTAGTCATTTTATAGATAACAGAATGTTAGCAGTTTCATTTTTTGACAATAAAATGAATAATACTATTTTTCAAAATTCCGCTATAAAAGGCTCCTCATTCTTTTTAAATGATATTACTAATATCACTTTATCCAATGTTGAATTATCAAAAACTATTTTTGATAGGAACAATAATCAAAATTATGTTTCTGATTTAATAAAAAAATATAGAGGTTTTCAGGATATGGAAAATTTTATCCTATATACCTCTTTTGATAAAAATTTTCGATATGTGAATTACTCTGGTGCTTTATTTGAAAATTTGAATCTTTCTGGTATAAATTTTTCAGATTCTATTTTGCATAGTGTTATTTTTAAAAATACTAATATCGATAATATTATTTTTAAAAATAGTGATCTTAGTAACAGTAAATTTATGAATTATGATAAAACACAAATAAATTTTGCAAATGCTAACATTTCAGGTGTATCATTTGAATAATTAGATTTATTTAATGTACTTTTTATCAATTTATATTATGCCAGATCGTAAAGGAAATATTATAGTCTTATCTGCTCCTTCAGGTACCGGAAAAACCACTATTTCTAATATAATACTGAAAAGTGATCTTAGAATTAAACGTTCCATATCTGTAACTACTAGAAAAAAAAGGGATAGAGAGGTGAATGGAATAGATTATTTTTTTATTGATAAAAATAAATTTGAACAATTGATAAAACAAGATCAATTATTAGAATATGCAAATATTTTCTCTAATTATTATGGTACAGATAGAAAATATGTAGAGAATCTCTTAAATAATGGAATTGATATTTTTTGTTGTATAGATTGGCAAGGTTTTTTGCAACTTAAAAAATCAGTAAAAGATTTTCAATTGATTTCTATTTTTCTTTTGCCTTCTGCTTTTTCAGTATTAAAAAATAGGCTTGAAAATAGAGATAGCGATCATTTAGATATTAATAAAATAAGATTACATAATGCAAAAGAAGAAATACAACATTGTTATCAATATGATTATGTTGTTTTGAATGATAATCTACATAATGCTGTTAAAACTGTTCGTTCCATAATAAAAATTAACCGTTACGTTATGAATGGAATAGTTTTAAAAGAGCATATAGATAATTTACTTAATGAAGATATTGAAATGCTATTTCAATAAAAAAAATCTTCATTAAAAATAATTTTAAAGATATCTTTATATATATTAATAATTATTTTATTATTTAATTAATTTTTTTAACATTAAAGTAGCTCTATAATAATTTTTATTCAAAAAAAATATAAATAACTATTTCATATATGTTTTATTTAATATAAAATATACTTTTCTATATTAAAAATATAATATATGACATATCTAATAAATGATTCACAAGCTGAGAACTCTCTTATAAAAGGTGTTGTTAGTGATTCTCATGACGCAGGAGTAACGTCTGAATTAATTTCTGCTGAAAACAATTCACATAAATTTTTTGAAGGTTCTCAAGATATAAATCATAAAGGAATTTTTGTTAACAAATGTTCTGCAGATCTTGATAATAATACAAAAGAAGACGCAAGTAATTTTTATTCGGACATATTCTTTTCTTTTTTATCTAATACGTTTAATGGGATAAAATCAATAGCTGGTTATGTTGGAAATAATGATATTGTAAAAGGAGTTATGATAAGCTTAATTTCTATGCACTGTAAAAGTTTCGTAGATAATGCTATTTTATCTAAGTGTAATTATAAATTCATACAACTCTTTAGAAATCAATCTCAACTTTCAGCGGAAGAGATGAGGCAAGGCCTACAAACGGTTTATAAAAGAAATGGGCAGATGATGGAAAGTATAAGTAATATTGAAAGTAGTGTGCAGCAACTGCAACTGGATAACAAGCAAACTTAAATTAGTATTACTCATTTTAATAATGAATTTTTTTGATATATAAAATAATTCTACGGTTATTTTGGAATTAAATTTAAATATATGATTCCAACCTAACCTTATTTTGAGTATTCTGTGTTTTATAAATATTTTTAAATTCAATAATCAATATGAGTATACTAGATTTATGTGATCAAAATATTACTGATAGTGGAAAATTATCTAATGGTGATTTTTTATTAAAAATAAATGATCTTAACACTGAAGATTGTGATTGGGATGATTTTGAAGATCATATTTTGGTCATTAAATCATCTAACATGATAGTTGATATAGGCCCTAATCTTACCGATCTTATTAAAGAAATTACTAAAAAGAGATTTATGGGAAGTGCTGCTGATAACCTTGAAAATACCTTGCTTAAAGTTTTGAAAGTTATTTTTCCGCAAGTAAAATAGATTTTATAATGATTATCTCTTAATCAATATTAATTTCTATTTTTTGATAAAGTGATTTATTAAGGCGATAATATTGAACTATTGTAATTTTAGCATTAATAGTGATTTTGTGTATATAAATATTCCTGATCAGAAAATTTTAGATTTTTAACTACAATTTTGAATATCAAAATTTTTGCTTGTTAAAATCAGAACAAAAAATTTATAGGGGTAATTTTATTTAATAAAAAGTAAGAAAAATCTGCCTAAATAAGAATTTTAAGATCAGATTAATGGTAATGATGATTCTTTATTTTCTTGTTTGAATTTTATCTTATTGAATTTAAACAGCTTACAAAGCGTACAAGATTATGATAGCAGCGTATTTTAAGAATATTGTGTGAATAATTGTTATTTTAAACTGATTTTATTGATTTTTGTGATGCATTTTTTAAATTCTAATATCTTGAGTATTGCAGATTTTGAGTTTTAATTTTAAAGTGTTATATATATATAGCTTATGAGTTATTATAATGCTTTTTTATTCGTAAATAATAAGAGGTTTATATGCGTTTTATTGGACAAGAAGCCCCAGATTTTACATCATCTGCTGTTATGGAAGATAACAGCATCATCGATAGCTTCAATTTGAAAAAACATTTGAATGGTTCTTATGGAGTTCTTTTCTTCTATCCTTTGGATTTTACATTTGTATGTCCAACGGAAATAATGTCTTTTAGTGCTAAGGTAAAAGATTTTCAAGCAATTAATGCTAAAATTGTCGGTATTAGCGTTGATTCTCACTTTAGTCATTTTGCTTGGAAAAATGTTCCTTTATTAAAAGGTGGAATAGAAGGTGTTGATTTTCCTTTGGTATCTGATATAACAAAAAATATTGCAAGAGAATATGGTGTTTTAATAGATGAATCTGTTGCTCTAAGAGCTACTGTTATTATTGACCCAAGTTTCAAAATTCGTGTTTATCATGTTAATGATCTGCCTATTGGTAGGAATATTGATGAATACATTAGATTAGTAAAAGCTATTCAGCATAATGAACAATATGGTGAGGTTTGCCCTGCGAATTGGAATGGTGGAAAGGCAATGAATCCTACTAATGACGGTGTAAAAGAATATATGAATTCTATATAATTTTTATATAAAAGCGAATCTTGCTTATTATGTCTCAGAAAAAAATCGTGGGTGATAGATTAAGAGCTGTAGTTATTGGTTCTGGTCCAGCTGGTTGTACTGCTTCCATATATTTTGCTAGAGCTAATATTGATACTATTTTGATCTCTGGAGATCAGAAAGGAGGGCAGTTAACTATCACTACCGATGTTGAAAATTTTCCTGGATTCTCAAAAGTTGTTCAAGGACCTTTTTTAATGTCTGAAATGATTTTACAAGCTAAAAATTGTGGTGTTTCTTTGATTAACGATAATATTAATTCTATAAAAATTCTAAATTCTGGTTTTGAATTAGACGGTTATGCCGCAACCTATAACGCTGATGTGGTAGTGATTGCAACAGGAGCACAAGCTAAATGGCTTGGCATACCTAGTGAAGATAACTTTAGGGGATACGGAGTGTCAGGTTGCGCTACTTGTGACGGCATGTTTTTTTCTGGAAAAGATGTTGCAGTTATTGGTGGAGGTAATACTGCAGTTGAAGAAGCTTTATACCTTACGCGTCATGTTAATAAGGTATATCTTGTACACCGTCGCGATGCTCTTAGAGCTGATAAAGTGCTGCAGAATAGATTATTCAATAATGAAAAGATTCAGTGTATCTGGAATAGAACAGTGAGTGAGATATTAGGCAATGAAGAGCCCAAATATGTCACCGGTGTTCGTTTGACATCTACTGTAAATGAAGATGATATGGATTTGAAAGTGGAAGGAGTATTTATTGCAATTGGGCATTCTCCAAATACTACACCTTTTAAAAATATAATGGATTTAGATGATGTGGGTTATATTAAGGTGAAATCTAATACTAATACGTATACTAACATACCTGGTATATTTGTTGCAGGAGATGTTCATGATAAATTCTATAAACAAGCAGTTACAGCTGCTGGATATGGATGTATGGCAGCATTGGATGCTATAAAATTTCTTGAAGAAAGGAGTAAATAAACTGGTTTCTTTAATGAATAAGAATTCTGGAAGATTATTAACAGTCCATTGTGATAATATTCGTTTAGATCGTTTCTTACGAGAACATTTTAAATCACAAGAGGTTTTTAATATTCCTCAATCTTATATAGAAAAGAGTGTTAGGGAGGGGATGATTAGAGTTGATGAAACTAGAACAAAATCTTCTTTCATTTTAAATAGAAATAATACTGTTTCTATTGATTCTGATGTGAATTTTTTAATATTTAAGAAAGATTTGCATGAAAAAAAGGTAGTTAATTTTTCTGCTCGTGATCTTGAAAAGATTACTCTTTATGAAGATGAATTTGTTATTGTTATCGATAAACCTTACGGTTTATCTGTGCAAGGAGGGGCAAAAATAGGTTCTCGTAATCTTATTGATAGCATAAAAAATATTAAAGTTAATTATATACCTTACGTGGTACATCGAATAGATAAGCACACTTCAGGTGTTTTAGTTATTGCAAAAAATAAAGAGAATGCTCAATATTTTTCTAATTTATTTGCAAATCGTAAAGTATATAAAAAATATACAGCGATTGTTTTAGGCAAAGTTAAAAAGCCGTTTGGTGTAATTCGATCTTTTATAGATAACAAAGGTTGTTCTATTACTGATAATAAATTTATAAATAGTATTACGCATTATAAATTGATTGATTCTTCATATAATGTTTCTTTTATTGAATTAATTCCTTTAACTGGAAAAAAACATCAGATTAGATTGCACATGAAATTAATAGATAATCCTATATTGGGAGATGTAAAATATTCAAAATATAATTATATTGATAATATAAGATATAAAAAATTAAACTTGTGCGCGAAATCCATACGATTAAATTTACCAAATAAAAATATTATTGATATTTCAACTGTTGAACCTAATCATATGATAGAAAATATAAACTTTTTTTTCTGATTTATATAATTCTATTATATTTAAACAGTAATTAATTAATTAATATAAAATATATTATAAATTTAATGATTTATATATCTATTTTTTAATGCTTCCTAGATTCATATATTTTATATTCTTTTTTATTTCTTTTTCCATATGTCAAGATATCTATAGTGCGGGTAGCTTTATGTATTTTGGAATGTCAGGAGATTTCAATGGGAGTAGTGGCTTTTTAGGAAGGAGTGTTAGTATAGGGATAAAGGCAGCCTTCGAAGAGTTTAATTCTAAAAATGATATAAGAGGCCAAAAATTACGTCTAGTAACTTTAAACGACAATTATGAAGCTTTTTATTCAAAGAAAAATATTTTAAGATTTGCTACTGATAATAGAATGCTTGGAATAATAGGTAGTATTGGGTCTCCTACTTCTGAAGCAGTTATCCCTATTATTGAAGAAAAAAAGATATTATATTTTGCTCCTTATAGTGGATCTAAATATTTGCATGATAAAAATAATAGATATTTAATTAATTATCGTCCTAATTATATTGATGAGATTAAGTTAATTCTCAATACTATTTTTGATAGCAACATGACAATTGATGATATTGCTATATTTGCTCAAGATTCTGGAAATACAAATAAAGAATCTAGGTATATTGATATAGTAAAAGAGATTGGGTTAATACAAGATAATATTACTCCAGAACAGATAAACTCAATTTTGTATGCTAAATATTTTAGAAATACCGATTATGTTGGTAGTGCAATTAAGACAATAACAGATGCAAAAAAGAAAAGTATTAAAGCTTTTATTCTTGCAGGAACTAGTCTGCCTATATCTGATTTTATAAAAAGTATGAAGGAAATTTATCCTCAATCGTATTATTTTGTACTATCTTTTCCGACTACAGAAGGTTTAATATATCAACTTTGTAAAAAGAATAGTATATTATGTGAGGAATTTTCTCAAAGAGTTATTGTAAATCAATTGGTGCCTGATTTGGGAAAGAAAAATGATAAATTAGTAAGTAATTTTAAAGATAGCTTTTATAAACATATAGAAGTTATCAGTGAAGAAGATAGAGCCAAAATGCTTCCTTTTGAATTAGAACCTAATAATTCTGCTTTCGAAGGCTATATAAGCGCTAGAATTTTGATTAAAGCTCTGCAAAATATAGATAGTGAGACAAAAATTAATAGAGAAACAATTATTGATGCACTTAATAGTTTAACTTCTTTTGATTTAGATGGTTCCTTAAGTTTGGGAATAAACCAATATGATAATAATTTTAGTAGAAAAATATGGATGAAAAATATCAATGGTGGAAGAGTCAACGATTTTAGCCCTTCTATTTTGAAAGAGTTTGAAAATTTTAAAACATCTTGGAAAGATTTTGTGGAATAATTGAGTAATTTTATATGTTATTTACTCTCTATTTTTTCTAACAATTGTTTTTTTGATAATTTATAATTGCTTTTGTGCCATTCTTCTATCAAAAAATTCTTTATTTCTCCTATTTTTTTTCCTTCTTTAATACCTTTTTGTTTTATATCCACTCCTGTTATAGGGAATTTTGGTATTATAAATTTATCTATAAATAGCATTTTTTTTTGTAGATTTTCAAAATCTATATGTTTTTGTAAATACATATAAATGAGTTTTTTTACTACCATGTCCTTGCCTTTTGAAAAAAGGATTCTATTTAATTTTGTCAAATCCATATTATTTTCTAAAAGTTCATAAATGATTTTTTTTTCTATTTTTGATAAAACCCAACGTTTTGATACATATTCAATTATTTTTGTACTATTTTCCATAGATAATGAAATAATATAAGTTAATCTTATTAATGCTATGCTGTTATTGTTGATATTTTTAGTATTAATATTTATTGAATCTATATTTATTTCAAAGGGAAAAAATATATATAAAATTGATGTTTGATAAAGGTTTTTTAATACCCTGTATTCGAAATCATTTTCAAGTAATTTTAGCATTTCAGTACGTATTCTTTCACCGGATATTTTGTTTAATTTTTCTTTGTATTTGATGCAGGCATTTAAAGAATTAGCTTCAATTGTTCCATTTATATATGCACAAAATCTAAAAGCTCTTAATATTCTCAAATGGTCTTCATTTATTCTTTTTGTTGGATCATTAATAAATTTTACTAAGCGATTTTTTAAATCTGATATTCCGTTAAAGTAATCGTGTATTTTTCCATTTAAATCACAATAAAGAGAGTTGAATGTGAAATCTCTTCTTGAAGCATCTTCATACCAATTATTAGTAAATTCCACTATGGCATGCCTTCCATCACATTCAATATCACGTCTTAGTGTTGTTATTTGTACTTCATCTTTTTCAATAAAAACACTTACTGTGCCATGTTTTATTCCAATTGGAATAATTTTTAGATTCTGTTTTTTAAATATAATCATCAAATTTTCACACTCAATATCTGTTGCTATATCTACATCATATATTTTTCTATTTACAATGAAATCTCTTATACATCCTCCAACAAACATAGCCTTTCCACCAGCAGAATGTATTATATCTATGATTTTTTTGTATTTTATGAACCAATTTTCTTGAGTTATTAATTTCATTTAATGTTCTATTGATTCTTCTATTCTAATAAGTTCATTATATTTTGCAGTTCTTTCACCTCTGGAAATTGAGCCTGTTTTTATCCATTTACAACCTGTGCCGACGGCAAGATGACTGATGAAAGTATCTTCAGTATCACCGGATCTATGAGAAACAATGGGTATATAATTATTATTTTTAGCTAATTTTATTGTATCTATTGTTTCTGTAACAGTTCCTATTTGATTTGGCTTTATGATTATAGCATTTGCTATTTTTTCATTTATTCCTTTCTGTAAAATTTTAGAATTTGTTACAAATAAATCATCTCCAACAATTTGCAATTTGTCATTTAATCTTTCGGATATTTTTTTCCATCCATCTATATCATTTTCTGCTATTGGATCCTCTATAGAAATTATGGGGAATTTTTTTGTTAATTCTTCGTAGTAATCAATTAGTTCAGTAGAATCAAAAGATCTGTTATCTACAACATATTTATTATGCTTGAAAAATTCAGATGATGCTGCATCTAGAGCAATTTTCACGCTATCTTCATATTTTCCTATTGATTGTACAAGCATTTTTAATGCATCCTCTGCTTGATCAATTTGTGGAGCAAAACCTCCTTCATCTCCGACATTAACGGATAAGTTATATTTTTTTAGAATATTTTTTAAATTATAAAATATTTCTGATGCTTTTTGCATTGTTGATATAAAATTTCCTTCATTTTCTATTGTTATCATGAATTCTTGTATACTCAAATTATTATCTGCATGTGCACCACCATTTATAACGTTAATCATAGGATTTGGTATTATAAATTTCTTGTTATTACTTGTTAAAGCGAGAGATCTATATAGATCCATATTTCTACTTTTGGCAAGGCAGCGAGCAAAAGATATAGATATAGCTAATATGACATTAGCACCTAAATTGCTCTTATTGCTAGTAGCATCTAAATTTATTAGGAAATTATCCAATTCTTTTTGATCAACAAATTTTTTACCTATTAATTCCTTTTTCAAGTCTGAGTTAATGTTATTTACAATCTTTATAAGACCCTTTCCATTAAATCTACTACTGTCGTTATCTCTTTTTTCTAGAGCTTCTAAGATTCCCGTGGATGCGCCTGAGGGAACAGAAGCAGAACATCTTATTGTATTATTTACTTCTAGATCTACTTCAATTGTTGGATTAGAACGGCTGTCTATTATTTCTCTTGCTTTTAAATCAGTTATCAAAAGAATATCGTGCATATTTAATTCTAAATTTAATTTTACAGTTAGAATTATAATGTACAAAATTTTGTTGTCTATGGTATAATGACCCATTATATAAGAGTTTTTAGTTGATTTTATGATTAATATCTTTAACAGTGTGAAAAACGACTTTACAACTTTAAGTGAAGGTATCAATGTTGTTATCGAGATTTCAAAGGATTCTTATCCTGTAAAATATGAAATATGTGAAGAATCAGGTTTACTTGTTGTTGATAGATTTTTGCCTGTCAATATGCGTTATCCATGTAATTATGGTTATATCCCTAAAACCAAAGGCGGGGATGGAGATTGTTTGGATGTTTTAGTTATTTCCAGATATCCTATTTCTCCAAAAGCTGTCGTTAAAGTAAAAATATTGGGTGTACTTGTTATGAAAGATGAAAAAGGCATGGATGAGAAAATTTTAACCGTTCCTTGTGCTACCGTTGATGCTTTTTATAAGGATTTTATTGATATAGAATCTGTATCAAAATCTGAATTGCATGTTATTGAGCACTTTTTTTTACATTATAAAGATTTAGATGATGAAAAGTTTGTTAAGATCATTGGATGGAAAGACGTTAAACATGCATTTAGTCTTATAAAATAAGGTATTTTTTAAATTTTATTGTGTAGTGTATAGTCTATAAGCTTGACTTATTTATTTTTATAAAATATCTTCACCAGAAGGGATGTTTATGTTAGTGTATTATTTTAGAACTTATGAGGTTTGTAGAGTATGTCTAGTAAAGAAAATACTACTATTAAAAAAGTAGACTTTGTTAATAAAGTTTATGATATCTTGAAAGAGAATGGATCTACTGTTGTAAGAAAGAATTCTATATTAGATATTTATGATGCGATGATTCATGCACTTGATTATTATATGGTAGAGGCGTGTGAAAAAAAGAAAAAGAATAGATTAGCTAATCTTGTTGTTAGATTTTCTAAATTTGGAAGCTTTTCTATTGGTATAAGACCAGCATGTGAATATTCTAATCCTCAAACGAAGGCAAAAGTGAAAAAGCCACAATCTTATAGAATAAGATTTTTAGCAAGTGAGGTTATGAAGAAAAAACTTAATAAATAAATGAAAAGATGAGAAAAATTCTCATCTAATCTATTTGGTAAATTGGGTATGTTATGAGTGTTTCTTTTTTTTGAGGTAATTTTTTTATAAAGATGTTTGAAAATTGGATTGAGTTTTAGGTGTTTTTCTTTTATGACATACAAGAGTGAAGCGCTCTTTATCTTAAATAGCGTGATTGACATTCCTTTCCTTTCTTCTGTGATGAACGGAAAGAAAGGGATTCGAACCCTTGATATGTTTCCATATACACGCTTTCCAAGCGTGCGCCTTAAACCACTCGGCCACCTCTCCCATTACTGCAAATAACTCCTGATAGTAGATATCTAAATTATTTTATGAGATTTGTCTTGATCCTTGCATTTTATCAATCCTGTTTGATTTGAAATGACATATGCTATATACTAGCGATTTTGTACAATCAAAATTCTCAGATATTAATGTTACATGATAATAGAAATATTTCAAATATCTCTAAGGATTTAAAATACATAAATGATATATATTTTCTTGATTCTAAAAATCCTTGTGTGGAAAATATTAAAAATAGCATTGTAGATAATCGTAGCAGATCTATTCAAATAAGCAGATATGAAGGTTTTTTATTAAATTTTTTTATAAAGTGCTTTAATATTAAAAATGTCTTAGAAATAGGGACAATGTTTGGATATTCCGCTGCTCATATTGCAAATGCTATACCTAAAGAAGGAAATTTAGTAACTATTGAGAAAAATATTGATAATTATCACATTGCTTATGATAACCTGAGGATGATAGATCGAAATATTAATATTATCAATGGAGATGCAATTGATGTTTTATATTTTGATCAAATAATTAAGGGACATTATGATATGATGTTTATAGACGCTAATAAATCTGGTTATTGTAAATATTTAGATTGGGCAGATAAACATTTAAAAAAAGGTGGTTTAATTGTTGCAGATAACTGTTTTTTAGGTGGTAGAGTATACGATTTGACAAATAAATCTAAGATGGTTAGGGTTATGAGAGAATTTAATAATAGGATTGCTGATTCTGATAAATATGAATCTATAATACTTCCAATGTTTGATGGGTTGTGTATTGCTATAAAGAAATTTTAATATGAAAAAATTTTATATTGGTAGTAAATTTATACTATTTGATTTCCTTGTTTTTGGTTTTACGAAATATTTGGTATTTATACGTTATCTATCTTTCTTATTTATTGCTATTTTTTTCGTTTATAATGATATAAATTGCAATTATGCAATTAATTCAATCAGAATTTATACACAAAAAATAATCATAGTATCTGTGAATTATGTTACTGATCCTTTTTACATTGTAACGAATAGGATACGTAAATCTGTTTTTTTGCTATTAAATGATTATCTAACGCACTCGAATAGTGAAGTACAGAAAACGTATCATGATCATGGGAAAGATTTATTAATTGAAAATTTGATTGAGGAAAATAACCTTTTAAGACAATCAATGCATTTTATCAATAATTATAGCATTAAAAATAATTTTGAGTACGTATCTACAAAATCAATCGGTGGAGTAGAAAATGACATTGCTCATTATATTATGATTCCTGTAGGGAAAAAAAATGGCATAACAAATAATAGTGTTGTTATAGATAGTAAAGGACTTGTTGGGAAAGTTATAAGGGTTAATGACAATATTTCACAAGTTTTGTGTATAACAGATGTTAATTTTAGAACTTCTGCATTTTTTCGTAATAGTCGTAATAGTTCTTTGGTGTCTGGAAATGGAAAAGATGGATTAATCATATCTTATTTAAAGGAAACAGATAAAACAATTATTCCTAATGAAGAAGTTGAAACTTTAGGCATTTATAAAGATGTACCAAGTGAGATTGTCATTGGGAGAGTTATAGATGATAAATATATTGAACCATTTACGAATTGCCAAGATTCAGAGATATTATACGTAATGAAGGATATTACCTTTTAAAAATTTTTATAGAATCAATAAACAGATGTTATGAATGCATCTGGTAGGATTCGAACCCACGACTCCTGACTTCGGAAGACAGTACTCTATCCAGCTGAGTTACAGATGCACATTTCTTCATGATTAACAGATTATCATATTTATTAAGTACTCTCTATTTTGATTCTACATATATATGATATAAAAATGATATTCACTATAGTCAGGAATAATACACTAACTAATATCATACATATTTTATAGTATATTATAATATTGACTTCATCTAGAGTTTGTTTTAGTAATAAAATTGGTATGGAGAAAGGTAATATTATTAGGGTTAATATAATATTCTTTCTGTCAGTGTTATTATTTTTCATTATTGAGAATAATATAGATTCTGAGATAAAGAACAATAATATAATAGAGTTGATAATTGTTTCTACAATGTCAATTTGTATATTATAGAATATGTTATGTGATATTGTTTCTATGATTGCAATTCCTATTCCGTATATAAACCAACTTGATAATATAAAATACACAAAATATTTTGCATGATTTTGTCGTATCATTATTTGTTCTAATTTATATTTATTCATGGTATTTAAGCACAAATTATTTATTGCTATTTGTATAAATAATATTTTTAATATATAAAAAAAATTTATAGAAATGTTTTGTAATTCAATAAATATTGAACAAACAAATGATAACATTATAAAGAAAATATAATTTATTAATATTTGTTCATTATTTAAAATAAAGGTAAATAAATTAACCATAATATGTATATATTAAGATAAAATTAAGCTATTTATAATAAAATTTCACTACAAAGATAGTTTTTAACAATCAATTTTATTATCTTGTTTATGAAACATTCTATCTATTTTATATTTAATTTACTTTTAATTGTATAATGTTATCAAAAATAAATTTGAATAGTGACTATGATCCTTTGGATGATGAAGGAGAATATATGAACGAAAGACAATTACATTATTTTTATACTAAACTGATGGATGAGAAAAATTCTATGTTAAGTAAATTATCTGGTAATGCAAAAACATTGGAAAATAGCAACGATACAATAGATGCTGAAGATATGGCGATTAAAGGTGATATACAGTCAAAGAGGCTACGTGATATTAATGAAGCATTAAAAAGAATAGAAGAAGGGATATATGGTTACTGCGAATATAGTGGTAATGAAATAGGTATTGCAAGATTAAAATATCTACCTACTGCAAAATATTCTATTGCAACCCAGGAGCATTTTGATTCACAAAATAGACAGACATCATTGCGTAATAATTGGTTGGATGATTAATACGTTTTTTCCATAATAAAAAGAAAAATTTTTATTAATTTTAGTTAAATTAATAGAAATATCATAATCATATTGCAAAATATCTTATAATGATGTTATCATAATCTCCTTATGTAATTAAGATTAGTTTAATGAGATGCGTGGTACCTGCATTAGATAATATTTTAGGGGAACATTTTAAAGTTCTTGATAAAGGTTTTATCAGAGTTATAGATTATATGGGAGGAGACTCTTCTATAGTTCAAGCTGCTAGAGTTTCTTATGGAGAGGGAACTAAACATGTAAGCAAAGATAGTGGCCTTATTAATTACCTCATGAAAAATAATCATACCTCTCCCTTTGAGATGTGTGAAATCAAGTTACATATAAAATTACCTGTATTTGTTGCAAGACAGTGGATTAGACATCGTACTGCAAATGTAAATGAATATTCTGGTAGATATTCTATAATGTCGGATGATTACTATATTCCTAGCAAAGGAAATATATGTTTTCAATCAAATGATAATAAGCAAGGTAGGGGAAATACAATTGATGACTCTTTATCTGATGAGTTTTTGAAAGATTTAATATCTGTATCTGAAAAAAGTAAATCTATTTATACAAAATATTTGGATAGCAATGTTTCTCGTGAGATTGCTAGATTTTTTTTACCGGTTAATTTTTATACTGAGTGGTATTGGAAAATTGATCTGCATAACCTTTTTCATTTTCTAAGATTGCGTTGTGATAATCATGCTCAATTTGAAATTAGAGAATATGCAAACACTATATTAAATAACATAGTTAAATCTTGGGTTCCTATTTCTTATTCTGCTTTTTGTAAGCATAAAATTAATTCTATTAGCCTTTCATGCGATCAATCTTTGATTTTAAAAAAAAGGATAAAGGGATTGCCTGTTGTCGATCAAGTTAATAAAATTAGTGCTAGAGAATTGAATTATTTAGAAGATTATTTTGAAGAGAAATTTTAGTGCTTATGTTTCGTAAATTATATGAATCTTTTATTTTAAATAGACGTAATCCTTGGTCTGATGATGAAAATGATTCTGGAAGAGGATTATTTAGTGAATTTATAAATATGAAAAATGGAAAATATGGTGATATGATGCCAAATGGTAAGATGTTCAATATAGTATATTTTATATTGATACTGCTTATAGCTTTCCTAATTTATGTTTTGAGTGGTTTTTATATATTGCAACCAGAAGAGGAGGGAGTAGAGCTTTTTTTTGGAAAATATAGTCGTGTTACGGGACCAGGTTTGCACTATCATTTACCGTATCCAATAGCGTCTGTTAAGAGAGTAAAGTATGAATTTATAAATAGAGAAGATATATCATCATATTATTCTTCTAATAGATCAGGTGGAGAAATCCTCATGCTTACTGGTGATGAAAATATAGTAAATGTAGATTTTTCTCTTCAATGGAAAATCGTGGATTCATATAAATTTTTATATAGTGTAAATGATGATCCTATTTTTACGATAGTTAATGCTATGGAAGGTGTTATGAGGGATGTAATAGCTCAATCTAATATAGCCTTTATTTTGACAGGAGAGGGTCGTGCAGTTATTGCTTCTCGTACAAAAAAAATGCTACAAGAGATTCTAGATTTATATGGCATGGGGATTGAAGTTATTTCTGTACAATTAAAGACAGTTGATCCACCTGCAAAAGTTATATCAGCGTTTAGAGATGTGCAAACCGCAAGGGCAGATAGAGAAAAATTCATTAATGCATCTTTAGCTTATCAAAATGAAGTAATTCCCAAAGCTAGAGGGATATCATATGAAATTTTAGAAAATGCTGAAGCATATAAGCAATCGATTATTTTATCAGCGCAAGGTGATGCTGAAAGATTTAGATTAGTTTATGATAAATATCTTGCTAACCCTTCTGTGATGAAGAATAGGTTATATATTGATGTGATGCGAAACATTCTTTCTGATTCTGAGGTGATATTTATGAATAGTAATTCTTCTTTATTACCTTTTTTAAATCTGGATAATTCCGGGGTAAAAAATGCAAAATAAAATAATTTTATGTATTTCTTCCATTTTATTTATATTTATTGCTTCTCTTTATTCTTCTGTTTTTTTTGTAAAAGAAGGAAAGCAAGCAATAGTGGTTCAATTTGGTGATATTATTAGTGAAAATTCTTTGAATCCTGGTGTTCATTTTAAAATTCCATTTATTCAAGAAGTTTTTAAAGTAGACAGTAGGCTAATTAACATTAATACAGAATCAAAAGAGATTATTGCTGCTGATCAAAAAAGACTTATGATTAATTATTACGTTAAATATAAGGTGATTGATCAGATACAATTTTATAAATCTAGTAAATCATTAATTGCTTTAGAAAGAAAAATAAATCCGATAGTTGAATCAAGTGTGAGGGAAAATGTGGGTATGGTTTCTCTTATTGAGTTATTAAATAATAAGAGATCAGAGGTAATGAGAAATATAAAAAATGAAGTTAATGATGTTGTTAATTCTTTAGGTATTGAAGTCGTTGATGTTAGAATAAAGCAAACTGATTTACCTTCTGCAAACAGTGAGGCTATTTTTGCTAGAATGAATAGTGAAAGAGAAAAAGAAGCTAGAGAAATAAGAGCTAACGGTGCTGAAGAGGCAAAAAAAATTAAATCAATAGCTGATAGGGATTATGAAATTATTATTGCTAATGCAAAAAAAAATGAAGAGATAATACGTGGACAAGGAGAAGCGAAAGCTGCAGATATTTACAATAAAGCTTATTCAGTTGATAAATCATTCTTTATTTTTCAGAGAAAAATTGATGCGTATAAAGATTTATCTAATTCTAAAGGAAATAGAAAATTTATAATGAATATAGAAAATAATAATTTTTTAAATTTAATTGATGAGGGTGTGAAATAATTGACATGTTTTTGAATCTTAAGTTACTAAAGAAATTTTTTTCTTTTTATCTTATTTTATTATGCTGCATTTTGTTGTTTTATAACTCTGTTTATGCAGTTGATTGTGATTGTTTTTCACAGGGTTTTTCACGAGTTGTAGATCAAGTTTTACCTTCAGTTGTTCATATAACAACTGAAGATACTACTAAAAATATGAAGCAAGAAAATTGTAATGAAAAACATATATCCTCTAAAGATTTATATATTAATAATGATTTATTACGCGATTTAAAACGTTTCTTTGATCAATTTGAAGCTATTTCTGAAGATCAGAGAAATAAATCATCTACTGATGATAAAAGAGAAGGCAAGTTTAATCCGAGAAAACAGCAACTTGGGACTGGCTTTATATTTGACCCTGCTGGATACGTAGTTACAAATTATCATGTTCTAGAAAATTTAAACACAAAACATAAGATTTTTGTGATTGATAGTTTGGGGGAGAAATATGAATCTGAAATGATTGGATTCAATAAAAATTTTGATATTGCAGTTTTAAAATTATCAAGTAAGAGAAAAGATTTTCCTCATTTAAAATTTGATGTAACGAAGAAATATAAAATTGGTGATTGGGTTATTTCGATTGGAAATCAATTTGGAATAGGTGTTTCAACTAGTGTAGGTATTATATCTGCTTTAAATAGAGATATATTACAACAGGGTATAGATTTAATACAAACAGATGCCGCGATGAATATGGGTAGTTCAGGTGGTCCGTTATTTAATATAGATGGAGAAGTTATTGGTGTTAACGTTGCTATTATAGCTCCTGCTAATTATTTTGGTAATGTTGGAGTGTCTTTTGCTATTCCTGCTGACGTAGTTTTACCTATTGCAAACTCTCTTAAAGAAGGAAAACAAAAAGATAAGGGTTTAATTGGTTTAACTATGCAGTATATAACCGATGATATTTTTTCTTTTTTAGAGTTACCTGATAAATATTATTACGATAGAGGAGTTTTAATTGTGGGTGTTGCAAAAAATTCTCCCGCTTTTAAAGCTGGTATCAAGACAGGAGATGTCTTAACAAGAATTAATGATACTGCTATAAAAAATCCTTTACAAGTTGGTAATATTGTTGAATATTCTGATATGAATAAAGATTTGAAAATTTCTTTGCTCAGAAAAAAGGAAGGGGGAAAGCTTTTTTCTTCTGTAAATTTTGAAGAAATGAATTTCAAATTAAGGCCATCTCTTTCTCTTTACAATGATAGTAAGAATGCACAAATACATTCTGTATCAAAATTAGGTATAGAACTTGAATATCTTTCAGATAAAGTAAGAAACAATAGAGGTATTAGTGATAATAGAAGTGGCGCAGTCATTGTAAATGTCGACAATGATGATAGCACTAATAAATCTTTTAATCTTAATTTTGGTGATGTTGTGCGTGCTTTTATTATTGGAAATGGTAGCATGACACTTATACAAACAGAGAAAGATTTTTTTAAATTTATACAAGATGTTGATAAATTACAGGCAGGAGACTCTGTTTTATTGTTTATTGATAGATTAGGAGAGAACTTTTCATTGGTATTGAATATTAAGTGATGTTTAATATTATATGATATAATTCGTATTTTATATTTTATTAATTCTATGATAATTGATGATTTAGTGCAAAAAATGGATTATTCTAGTAAGAGAAGGGAGGTGATATCGCAAAATATTGCTAACATCAATACTCCAGGATTTTTATCTAAAGATTTAGAAGAAAAAAAAGATAATAGTGCATCCAAATTTAAAAATATTGTCTTAACTAAGACTAATTCTGCTCATTTAACATCACGAAGACTTTCTTTTGCTGGATATAATACTCAGATTAATCGCAAAAGAGATTATATGAAGTTGGACGGAAATAATGTTAATTTGGAATCTGAATCAATGAAATATACAAAAAATAACGTGAAATATGAAGAATATTTATTGCTGTATAAAAAGTGGATAAATATAATGAAGAGTATGTTTTCTAATGTTTCAAGGTGAATTTTTAGTTTATGGATTTTTTAGATAACAATGATGAGTTGTATTTTATAAGAAAGAAACTGATTTATAAAAGTATTTATAGAGGCTGTAAAGAGATGGACTTGATACTTGGAAAATATGCTAAATTTCATTTGTGCTCTATGAATTATGAGGGGCTTTTGCAATACAGTAAAATAATGGAAATTGATGATGATTTGCTGTATTATTACTTCTGCAATCTGGAGTCCGTTCCTACAGAACTGTATTTAATTAAGGAAATAATAAGTTTTCATATTGCATCACATGCTTCCTGCTGACTACTTTATATTCTCCAATTTTAAGATTTTCAATTGAAAAATGATCAAATTTTATCCTGATTAATTTAGATATTTTAAGATCAAAATACGACATTATATTCCTTATTTCCCGATTTTTTCCCTCTATTAATGTTAAAATCATTGTAGTATTATTTTTTGTACGCTTGATTATATTTACGTCTATCTTTTTATATAAAATATCGTTTATCTCTATTTTATGTTTCAATTTTAATATAAATTGTTGGAAATTAGTGGTTCCAAAAATTTTTACTTTATATTGTCTTTCTATTTCATTTTTAGGATTAGTTAATTTATTAGCAATTTTTCTATTATTAGTTAAAATTATTAATCCCTCACTTTGCATATCTAACCGTCCAATAAAAATTAGATTTTTCATGTCTTTTGGGAGTATGTCAAATATTGATTTTCTTCCTTGAGGATCTTTATGTGTAGTCAAAAAACCAGTCGGTTTATAAAATAGAACTATTTTTGTTTGACTTTTTTGTATAATTTTTTCATCAATTTTTACTACATTATTATCATTTACAAATGTTAATGGGGATTCTACTATTTTATTATCAATTTTTATCTTTTTGGAATATATTAATTTTTCGGCTTGTCGCCTAGAACAATAACCACAATTTGCTATATATTTTGCAATTCTCATTATATATTTTATAAGTCAACATTATCTTTATTCCAAATATAGATATATAATATTACAGAATTTTTGCATTTGCTATTTTATTATGAAATTAAATTTTGGTTTAAAATTTCGTGATTTATATTCTGTTGATGGAATTATAAAATTAAATAGTTTGTTTGATGAATTTGTGTTGAATGATAAAAAGGAAAATTTGATAGATAGTGCAATATTGTTACAAAATTTTATCCTTTCTTTATTTGATATAAAAGACAATTTTGAAAAAATCAAAACACTGATAGTAGATAAGCAAAAAATATATTATTTAAAACGTAATGTAATTCAAAAAAAAATTTTATCTAAAAATTATAAATTAGATAATATTTCTGATGAAATAGATAATTTAATACGAAAAGAATTTAATATTGATGTAATAAATGAGAAATCATTACAAGATATTTTAAATAACGATTTGAGCGAATTTCAAATGGATTTATTAAAACAATATTTTCATTATCAAATCGATAGTAATATAAAAAATACTGGCATTTTATTTTCTCTACCTAAAAAAATTGATCATAATGATATTTTACTAGATCATATTAAAAATGATGATGAATGTACTATATTTTCTACACATCTAGATTCTAGGGATGATTTCTCTTTATCAGATGTTACATTTGGATTATCGGAATCTGTTAATAATGCTAACTATTGCATTTTTTGTCACAATAGAGGGAAGGATAGTTGTCGTCTTGGAATTAAAGATAAAAGTGGAGAATATAAAAAGTCTCATAATGATGAGATTTTAAAAGGGTGTCCATTAAAAGAGCATATATCAGAGATGAATTATCTTTTTGCTCAAGGTGATTTTATTGCTGCTCTAATAGTAGTCATGATAAATAATCCAATGTGTCCAGCTACTGGTTATAGAATATGTAATGATTGTAGTATGTCCTGTATTTATCAAAAGCAAACACCAGTTAATATACCGGGAATAGAAAGCAATGTATTAATGAATGTTCTAAAGTTAGACTATGGTTTTGAAATATATAGTTTATTAACAAGGTGGAACCCTGTGAGTCCCCATTATGATGCATTTTATCGTGATGATACAAAACAAGATATTTTAGTTGTTGGTTCTGGTCCATCTGGGTTTTCGATGGCGCATTATATGTTAAATTATGGCCATAATGTTGTTATGATAGATTCTTTAAAAATAGAGCCTTTAGATGAATATCTTACAGGTGAAGATTTTAAACCTATTAAAGATATTAATGAAATATTTAATGATCTAAAAGATAGAACAATATATGGATTTGGCGGTGTGATGGAATATGGGATAACAGTCAGATGGAATAAAAATTTGCTGAAAGTTATACGTATAATTTTAGAAAGAAGATCAAGGTTTAAAATATTTGGTGGGATACATTTAGGTTACAATCTAACCCTAGAAGATGCCTTGAATTTAGGTTTTAGTCATATTGTTTTAGCAATAGGTTTTGGTTCACCCAAAATATTTAGTTAATTAATTAATCTTTTATTTTCTATATTCACATGGTGAATATTATCAAAATTTTCTAAATAGCGCTTATCTATTTTAAAATCATCATCAAGTATAATAATTGATTTCTTATCGTATACGCATTTTATATAATCACATTTTATTGATCTATTTTTATCAGAAATAGGGATAAATTTTTTTTGTTGATTTATATGCAACCAATTTTTTTCTTCTTTAGAATATTTATGTTTTTCTTTATATATGTATAAAAGATTATTTTCTCTTATAGCAAAGTTATTGTCTGATAAAAATATATTCATATTATTATAATTTAGCTGTGTTTTATAGGAATAAAAACACGGTAAAAAGAGTAATATAGCATTATATCTTATTTGACCTTTCCAAGACAGAAAGAATATTATACCTAGCGTGATAAATAATGCGCTATAACCATCTATTATATTTGTATCTATAGATGCGAATTTAATATCTGATAGTAGATCTATGATATATATCATTAATGCTATGGATTTTTTTGCTATACAAGTCAAGAAAATAGGATCTTTAAACATCATAGCTATTGTCAATAATACAATGGTTGGCATTATTATAAAAGATATTAATGGTATTATTAATATATTTGCCAATATTCCTATTAATGATAAATATTGAAAATGGTAAGCAATTAAGGGGGTAATACCTATGTTTATTATTGTTGATATTTTAGCGATATCAATTATATAATTAACAACTTTTCTTATTTTTTTGAAATTATTTTCTTTGTTATAGACATTTTTTTTATTTACAATACTTAATATTATAAAAGTAGATAAAAAAGATAACTGAAAGCCAATATCGAATATATTTGTTGGATTTGCAATTAACATTGCAAACATTACTATGCTGAAGCAATATATTGAATTTGTTTTTCTATTTATTAATATTGATATAAGATAATAAATTATCATCCAATACGCTCTTTGAGCTGAGATAGGATGTCCTGAAATCATTATAAATAATGTGCTTAAAAATATTGTTATAAAAGCAGTGATTTTTATTGTATTAAAATTTAAACTTATACAGCGAAAAATTGATAATATTTTATTTATTATCATAAAAGACAAGGCTATCACTATATTAAAATGAAGCCCTGAAATTGCAAAAATATGCGATAAACCTGTCTTTTTTATTTTCTCATTTAAATCATTTGACAGCGTCGTTCTATATCCTATTATCAACGAAGAAGTAATATTTGCAGCATTTTTATCATTGTGAAATATTTCATGATATCTTTCATAGCAATCTTGCCTTATTTTATCAAAAAATCTGATAAATACATCTCCTTCATATATTTTTTTAATTGTAGATATTGAATTTCCAGTGCCAGATATATTGTATATTAAATTATATCTCTGAAATCTTTGGCTTAATATATCATTTGCTTTTTTTGTTTTAAATAGAAGAATTTTTGTATTTATGATATCTGAGGTATAAATATCTTTAGGTAAATTATATGTATATATTTTTACGTTTTTTAGCTTTAAATTTTTTGAATTAGAGTGATTCTCTAGTAATAACATACTTTGATTGTTTTTTAATTTTTTAATTTTTAGAATTTTCCCCGTGATAAAAATATATATGTTGTCTTTTATATTATCTGTTATTAGTAATGAATTTTCTTTAGTTTGTATATTTGATATATAAAAACCTATTAAAAAAGACGCTAATATCATAAGTATAGATTTTTTTTGTAATTTTTTTGATATATATAGCAATATTATAAAAAGAGCGTACATTGCTAAAATTATATATACATTGTTGTAAATAAAATTTTTATTATTAAAGTGTATTATTATGCTTATTGAAAGTGCTAGGGGTATTAATATTATGGATCTATTTTGATTATGTTTTTTTATCTCTTGCTTATTTTGAGGTGCCGTATTTTTTCTTAACATATTAATAACATGTGACTTTTCACGCTATTATATTGCTTTATGGAAATAAAAAAAATAACATTCTTATTAAAAATAAAAAAAAATGAATTGGCAAAATATATTTCTGTATTAGAAATTAAAAATGATGAATTAAATAAACTAATCTTGATTAAGAATGGTTTAGAAGAAAAAATAAAAGATAATAATAAATATTTAGATTATAACAATTATAAATTAAGTGAAATATTTAAAGAATATTTAATTTATCTAGATAAATTAATAAAAAAAACAAATCAAGAAATTGCATATAAAGAAATTGATATAACTGTAATTTTACATACTTTACGCAAAAAGCATGGATATATAAAATGTTTAGAAAAATTGATAGAAAATAGAATAAAAAGCATTAAAGCATATAATACGAAAAAAAATATGGAAAAATACGATAATATTTTTTCAAATAAATTGTATCTTGATAAAAAAAATGCAAAATTATAGCGTATTTTTTATTCTTTTTTGATCTATTTGGTTATGAAATCTAATATTGCTTCAGAAATTTTATTTGTATTCCCTGGTCAAGGTTCACAATTTATAGGTATGGGAAGAGAATTGTATTCTACAAATGCTCTAGTTCGTGAAGTTTTTGAAGAAGCTAATGATGCTTTATCCATGGATTTAAAATCTGTTATTTTTGATAGTTCTGATGAAATTTTGACTTTAACAGAAAATGCACAACCTGCTATATTATGTGTTTCTATTGCAATATTTAGAGTATTAGAATCTCTCCTTGGAAAGGATGCTATAAAAGATAGTGTTAAATATTTTGCAGGGCATTCTTTGGGAGAATACACTGCTCTTTGCGCAAATGGAATTTTATCTTTTTATGATGCTATAAGATTGGTAAGGAAAAGAGGAAAATTTATGAAGCATGCAATGAAAGATAAAAAAGGGAAAATGGCAGCTATATTATTTACAGATATTTTATCAGTTGATAATTTTATTAATGATAATAAAATAGAAAATTGTTATGTTGCGAATGATAATGGTGCGGGTCAAATTATAATAAGTGGTTTAGATATATCTATAGATGAATTTATAAATATTTCAAATAATACAAAGAAATTTAAAAGAATTATTCCTTTGAATGTTAGTTCTGCCTTTCATTCTCCATATATGAAAAGTATAAAAGATGATATAAAATCGATTTTAGAAGAAGTGACGTTTCATTCTTCATCTGTGTCAATAATATCTAATGTTACTGCAACTGCTGAAGATGATATATCTATTATAAAATCCCTCCTTATTGATCAAATATATAGTAAAGTTAGATGGAGAGAATCTATACAGTATGCATTTGATAAAGGAGTTAGGGAATTTATAGAGATAGGTCCTGGAAAAGTTCTAAGTACTCTTATATCTAAGATATTAAAAGATTATTGTAATAATGAAGATATAAGAGTATCCAATATATTTCATGAGAAAGAAGTTTTATCTTTTAAGGAAAAATTTTGCACTATCTAAACTAAACTTAAGTGTGAAAAAAAATAAACATTTTATCTTTCCATGCCTTTATTGATATTTTGTTCTGCTATCTGTTGTGGAGGTGCTTTAACATCCTTTAGATCTGTTTTAGGAAGATTTTTCGTTTTTTCAGATACATTTATATTAAGACCTTCTTCTTTTTTCTCTGATTTTTGCGTATTGTCTATAGCAGGTAAGCTATCTGTTCTAAGAGGCGGAGGAGGAGGAATTTTTTTCTCTGGTTTTTGCGTATTGTCTATAGCAGGTAAGCTATCTGTTCTAAGAGGCGGAAGAGGAGGAACTTTTTTCTCTGGTTTTTGAATAATATCCACGGGTTTCATATAAAGATCTTCTTCTTCTTCCATATTGAGATCTGGTAGCGAATATTTTGGTAAATTTTCATATATTAGCTCTGGATCATATGAAAGTTCAGATGCTGCATCATTATAATTGCTAGATTTTTGATTTCGTGTTATAGCATCGTCTATTTCTTCATATATATTTTCTTTAGTTTCATAATTTTTATTATATTCTACTTCTTCTTTTTGAAGCGTTCTATTTTGTTCAGAAGCCAAAAATTCTTGATGAAATTTTTGTTGTCGTTCTGAAACTTCAGCTGTTTTCCCTGTAATATTATTTATAAGATCAGTGAATGCGTTTTTTATTTCGTATAACATTTTCACTAATTTGTTAAGTTTTTTAGGTTCATAAGTATAATTCATAATAATTATCGTATTAAAAAAAATTTTTATCTTTGTGGTCCTTTATTAACTTCTTGTTTTGCAATTTGTTCTGGAGATGCTTTAACAGTATCCAATTTTGGCTCAGGGGGAATTTTCATAGGATCCTGTTTTTTACCTCCACTCATATCCATATATGTTTCTGAATATATGTCTTCTTCAAAGATACCAGCATTTCTGTTTGCTGCAATTTTCTCAGATGGATCCGAATATATTCCTTCTTCAGGCATAGAAGTTTTTTTAATAGCATTCTGTCTTTGCAACTGATTTTGGTTCATATATGTTTCTGAATATATTTCTTCTTTAGGTGTTTTTTGTGGTTGCGCAGAATATAAATTCTTTTGAACATATGCTTCATGCTCTAATGAGTAACTAGCACTTTTTCCAAAAGATAATTTTTGACTTATAGTATCTTTTAATGAAGATAATGCATTTCCTATTGATTGGACAAGATCTTTTAATTTATCAAATATAGTTTTTTCTTCCTGAGAAAGTCTTATTGGAGGGTCATCTTTACGATAATATTTTACGTCTTCTATCTCTTCTTTAAATCTAACACTCTTTGGAGCTTTTTTTGCTTCAGCATTATTTTTATCAAGTTTTTCTTTTAATTCAGTATTTTTAGGTTCGTATTCGGAAGGTCCTACTTCTTCATAGTAATTTTCATCATCATCAAAAATATTACTCATTTCTTCAAATTGTAGCATGATCACATACCAAAATATATATTACTTAAATTATAAATTGATATAATTAATTTATTATTAAAATATTCTAATATAAAGATAATTTTATATATTGAAATGCTATATATATTCTTAGACTTCATGAAGTTAATATGTTAATTTAGTACTAAATTTTATTTTTATTTGAAAATGAGAAATTTTTTCCCTAAAGGAGTGCGAACAGCTTCAGAGTTTCTAATGTCTTTGCATTTAAATGGTGCTTTTAAAGAGAATATAGTAAGTAATTTACAAATAAGATTGCCAGCAGTGGTTATTGGAGGAGGATTAACTGCAATTGATGTAGCTACCGAAATTCAAACGTACTATCCAGTTCAATTACGAATATTTTTTGATAGGTATAATTTTTTACTGGATAAGTTAGGATATGACTACTTACATTCTCAATTTACTGAAGAAGATATTTTAATCTTAAAAGAATTTAATGATCATTATAATATAATCAAAGATTTATCTGATGTTCAAAAAAGAGAATTTATAAGATCTTTAGGTGGTGTTAAAATTTTGTATAGAAAATCTATAAAAGAATCTCCAGCATATAAATTAAATTCTCATGAACTTCAAAGTGCGTTATATGAAGGTATCATTTTTATAGAAAATTCAATAGTTGAAAAATTTAATGTTGATGAAAATAATCATTTATCAAGTATAAAAATAAAAAAATTAAATGATAAAAAAGAACAAGTGATTAAGTGTAATAATGTAATTATTTCAATTGGAAATAATTTTAATCATAAAATAATTAATGATAATAAGTGTCTTTTTGAAAAATTTAATAACAGAATAACTAGTGTTGGTGATTTTAATCTCAATTATACAGGTAGTGTTGTAAAAGCAATTAATAGCTCTACAGAACTACGACATAAAATAAATGATGATATAAAACAACTAAAATTAAAAAATATAAGCTCTAGTATAAGCCTTGTATCAGAAATAGAGAATAAATTTCAAAGTAAGATTATTAAGATAGATAATATCGCAGAAAATATATTTGAAGTATTTATTTATTCTCCTGCTATAGCTAAAAAAATACAGCCTGGACAATTTTTTAAATTGCAAAATTACTCTAAATATTCTGAAGATATCCATGGGATAAAAATGCTTATGGAGCCCTTAGCTTTGACTGCGTGTTTTATAGATAGAGAAAATGGTATTATATCCTCTATTATTTTGAACGTTGGATCTTCCAGTAATATTTGTCGTACATTACGAAATAATGAAAAAGTTATTGTAATGGGTCCAATTGGTCAAAAAACGAAAATATTGCCAAGAGAAAAAGTAATGATAGTAGGAGGAGGAGTTGGTAATGCTGTTTTATTTGGTATAGCAGATGCAATGAAAAAAGAAAAATGCAATATAACATATTTTGCAGGTTATAGAAGTTCTTCAAAATTATTTAAACAAGATTATTTAGAGTCAATAATTGATAAGATATTTTGGTGTTCAGATGTTGATAAAATTGTCTCTAATAGAAGACAAGATAGTAGCCATATTGGGAGTGTAATAGATGTTATATATCAATATTTTACAGGAAATGAAAATATATCTGACTTTGATAGGATATTGATAGTAGGCTCTGTTGGATTAATGAAGGCTTTTAAAGATAAAATTTATGACTGTTTTTATGGAACAAAAATTTCAAATAAATGTGAAATCATCGCATCTATTAATTCTCCTATGCAATGCATGATGGGAGGAGTTTGCGGTTCTTGTCTACAGAGAAAAATAATAGATGATCAAGAAGAATATATTTTTTCTTGTTTGAATCAAGAGCAGAATATTAAAAATATTGATTTTGATCACTTACAGGACAGATTATCACAAAATTCTTTACAAGAAAAAATATCAAAGCATTTTTTAAATATGTTAATGTAGTTCAATTTAACTATTTGCTTTTGTTAACAAGTCAATAGATATTAAAATAACTCTTTTTTTGATCTTCCTTTTATGAATTACAAGAAATTAATAGAGTTTTTAGATAATATCACTACTTATTTTTTACCTACAGAAAACCAATATGGTTTAGAGTATTTTCTTTCAGAACTGACTAATTTATTAGCAAGTGAAAAAACAGATAGTCTCACAATTGACAATAATAGCCAAAAAAAATTCTTGAATTATTACTATACAGAAGATGATAAATATTCTGATGTAGAAGTAGAATATTCTCTGTTATGTAAGGATATTATTCCTATAGTTTATGGAACTGTTAAAATAAAAGGGCGTGTGATATGGCAAAAAACATATAGAAATATATCAAATGAATTGTTAATTAAAGCTGCAGTTTTAATATGTGAAGGAAAAATTGATAGTGTTAATAATTTATGGATCAATGATTCTCTTATTTTTTCTGAAGATCATAAAATAGATTTTTATTTCGGAGAAGATGATCAAGAATGTGATCCTACTTTACAGGAAGAAATACCTATTACTCCTGCTTACTATTCTTGTGCTTATATGGTAATTTCTGATTATAAAATTGAAGATCCAGATAACGTTGAATTCATATTTGAAGTTGTTCGAAATTTGCCAATTCAAAAAAATAGTAATACTGCTTTAAGCACTTTAACACAAGCTATATGTATTACTCCATCTACTGGGGAATTTATATATGATACAGAAATAGCTACTAAAAGTGTGGTATTTGATTCTCAGACTGAGAATATGATAATCAACAATAATGTAGATCATACAGATACAACGGATATCATTATTGCTTTAAAAGCAATGGAAATATATTTTCCTCATGTTAAATGGATTTCTATTGAAGTAGCATGGTTTTGTGATCATGAAATATTAAATGAAGATTTTGATTTAAAACCTTATGTAGAGAATAAATCACATAATACTACACCGGAGTGGAAAGTTGGAACATATAACCGCTCTAGTATAGAGGTAAAAGTTGTAGGATATGACTCACATAGTAACTTTGTATATGGTGGTACTTGTAATGATCAATCAATTTTTAACTTGGTTAAAGAGTTAAAAAACAGGGGATATAAAATATTTGTTCAACCGAAGATACTAATCAACGATAAATTGAAAACACATTGTAGTCAAATAAGATGTCTTAAAAACGGACACTTAAATATTTTTTTTGATAAATATCAAGAATTTATAGTTCACTACGCTACTTTATTAAAAAAGAAAATTCATGCATTTTCTATAGGTTATGCACTGAAAGGTATTACATCTTTTCAAAATTCAAAGGGTGATTATGTTGGAATAGATATGTTATCTAATCTTGCTGAATATATTAAACATACTATATTTTTAAATTTTGACATTTTAGTGACTTATTCTGCTGATTGGGATGAATACCATAGTCACCAAGAAATATATAATATGGATGCGTTATGGATGAGCTCTGGTATAGATTTTATAGGAATTAATGCTTATTTTCCTTTAACTGATTCATTAGAGGGCTACCAAGAAGTATTAAATGTATCAGATTATAAAAAATACTGGAACTCTGGGCTATATTACGATTATTTTTATGAAATAGATAATGATACATATGAATTAGTAAAAAAATATTATGATGATAGTACCTATGCTATAAAAAATATAAATCACTGGTGGAGTAATGAGCATTATAATAACAGTATCAATAAAAGAAATATAAATAAAAAAACTGCATGGGTGCCAAAAGCAAAACCCATATGGTTTACAGAATTAGGATTCCCTAGTATTGATTGTGGCACAGATAACCCTAGTTGTGCTAGAGAATTTGATAAATTTTCAAATATTAAAACTCCCGATAATTCTCGAAATATTGTCTGTAATGAACTACAACAGAATGCTTTAATTGCAACATTAGAATATTGGAATAATTCTGAGATGATAGAGCATATTTTTGTATATAACTATGATATTCGGCCATTTCCAGAATATCCAGGTAAAAAAGCTCAATGGAATGTATCAGCATTTTGGGAGTATGATATGTCTCTTAATGGTAAAATGAATGGGTGTAGATTAAAAGATTTTCTAGCAGATATATTTTATAGATCTCCATTAAAAAATGAAAATATTAATTTTCAAATGAAAGACAGATATATTGATGGTTTTTTAATTGATAAACCAAAATGCTTTATTACTATACTAAAACACTTAGAGTGTATATATGGATTGATAATAACAGAAAATGTAACAGGGATTTATATCAAAGACCATTCTCAAGTACTTAATGAAATAAAAATTATTAATAAAAATGAAAGATTAGTTAATACAAGCGTAAAGTCCAATTTTAAATCTTATCCTATACTTATTGATGAAATCATATTTTCATACATTGATATATTTAGTAAATATAAATTATCTAACATCAACATTAAAAATTCTAATGATAAAGATTATAACGAGGGATACGATGACAAAAGAAATCGTTGTTTATCAATAAATTGTGGAGATATTTTTACAAAAAAAGAAGCTAATTTTATTGCAAATACTATTTATAATAATTTGATCTTACAAAATAAAAATACATATGTAATCACTCTTTTATCAGATGTAAAATTATCATTAGCTGATGTTATCAAACTTTATATTTCAGAATATCATAGTATATTATGTATTGTAGAAAAAGTTATTGATAATTTTGGAACTTCTTATGTGATCAATAATTTTTATCCTATTGATAACTTTAAAAGGATCATTATGGATAATTATTCAAACTGTATTAATAATCCTATTGAAGGCGTAGAAGGTGAAATAGAAAATACATTCTTTTGTATGAAAAATAATCTTCCTTTTATAGGTTATGATTGTGGTTATTTTGCAACTTTAAAATTTACTGAAAAATGGAATAATGCTGAATTAACCATGTCTTTAATTAATATTGAATCAGAGCCATTTTGTAAAACTACTATTAATAATGTTAGTTATTATGGCTATGTTATATCTTATAATAGATCTGTAAGTAATAATGATTCTAATTTATATAAAAAAATATCTCCTTATTATATAGATAATATTACAGAGATATATGTTAATGTTGAGAGTGGAGAATTAGAGTCAATTTCCATAGAAGATTTAAATACTAATAAAAATATAATATTTATTGAAAATGAAATTATTAGATTTTTAACTGTAGAAAAAATACATCCTAAGATATATAAATTAACCAATATTTTAAGAGGATGTTTTTCTTCTGAGGCAGAAATATTGAGTGATATTGTAGGAAAAAGTTTCTATATATATAATGATTATCTACTAAATTTACCAATTCCTTCTTCTTATAGGGGAAAGGAAATTATTGCTGAATTATGCTCTGTTAATGAAGATATACAATCATATTCTTTTAAAATTGATGAAAAATTTTCTTGTATACCTAGACCTGTCCATTTTGAATATAACAATATTAATTGCGATATAGAAATCAGATGGATTCCTAGGAATCATTATATAGATGGGGTAAATTTAGTTTTTTTAATAGAAATAACCAAATTATCAACAAATGAAATAGTTCGATCATTTGCAATTCATGATAATATGTTCGTCTATACAAAAGAACAACAAAGTGATGATACAATGAATTCTTTATCGGATATATCTATATCTATTACCCCTAGTGATGGAGCAATGAGACCTAGTTATACTACAATTATGAGCTTAGTAGATAAATATTCTTTTAATTTATATTTACAGAATAATGCTATGATCCCATTTTAAATAATTGATTTTCTATACAAATTATTACATTTGTGTTAATTTATGTGTTGTAGATAGTACCGGACATTTTAATATTGCGATGAAAAAAAATCCAGATTTAAAGAAGATTCTTGTTATAGGCTCTGGACCGATAGTTATAGGTCAGGCTGGAGAATTTGATTATTCTGGGACACAAGCTTGTAGATCATTGTTATCAGAAGGAATAGAAGTTATTTTATTAAATTCAAATCCGGCAACTATAATGACTGATAGTGATACTGCTTCTTCCATATATATAGAGCCTATAAATGAAAATACAGTATTACAGATTATAGAAAAAGAAAAACCTCAAGCAATATTACCAAATGTAGGTGGACAGACAGCACTGAATTTGGCTGTTTTGCTACATGAAAAGGGGATATTGGAAAAATATGGTATTAAGCTTTTATGCTCTAGTTATGAAGCTATAATGAATGCTGAGGATAGAGGTAGATTTGCTAATATAGTGAATTCTTTAGGTTTTAAGGTTCCTAAATATCGTATTATTACTTCCGAAGATGATATTGAAGAATTATTGCAATATATAGGTTTGCCAGCTGTCATTAGACCTTCTTTTACTTTAGGAGGTTTAGGTGGCGGGATTGCTCGTACTAGAGAGGATTTTTTTGAACGTATTAAAGAAGGCTTAGAAATTTCTCCTAATAATTCGGTTCAAGTTGATGAATCTTTGATAGGTTGGAAAGAGATAGAACTGGAGCTAATGAAAGATGAATATGATAATTCTGTAGTGGTATGTGGAATAGAAAATATTGATCCTATGGGCGTTCATACAGGTGATAGCATAACGGTGGCTCCAATTTTGACGTTGCGTGATCATGAATATCAAGCTATGCGAACCTGTGCTATAAAATTGTTAAAAGCTATTGGAATGCAATCTGGTGGCGCTAACGTACAGTTTGCTTATAACATTAATACTGGAGATGTTCGTATAATAGAAATTAATCCCAGAGTATCTCGATCATCAGCTTTAGCTTCAAAAGCTACAGGTTATCCTATTGCTTTTGTTACGTCAAAATTGGCACTTGGATATTCTCTTAAAGATATACGTATAAGTAATCATATTACAGCTTTTTTTGAACCTACAATTGATTATGTTGTTACAAAAATTCCCAGGTTTAATTTTGAAAAATTTGATTATAGTAAAAATGCATCCGTTCTTTCCAGCACTATGCATTCTGTAGGAGAAGTTATGGCTATAGGCAGTAATTTTCCTGAATCTTTGCAAAAAGCATATCAATCTTTGGAAAATAATTTATCTGGACTAGAGCCTGTAATAAAATTTACCAGCATATCACAGATTGAAAAAAAGTTAAAATTTCTATCTCCTGATAGATTAAGATATATTGCAGATGCAATGAGATATGGAATGGATATTGAAGATATATCTAGAATTACTAATTATGATCTATGGTTTCTAAAAAATATTAAATTGATTGTAGATACAGAAAATTATATTAAAGACAAGAAAGGTTTTTTTGATAAATCAGATTGGTTTTTTATAAAGAAGATAGGTTTTAGTGATGAAAGAGTTGCTAAATTATTAAATGATAATTATGACAAAATATATAGAATAAGGAAAACATTGGGTGTTAATGCTTCTTATAATTATATTGATTCATGCGCATGTGAATTTGAACATTATATAAATTGTTTTTATTCCACTTATCGGGGTAATTATAAAAATAAACAAGATTGTGAATTGACTGTTTTAAATCGTAAAAAGGTTATTGTAATAGGTAGTGGTCCAAATAGGATAGGCCAAGGAATAGAGTTTGATTATGTATGTGTACAATCTATACGCGCAATTAAAGAAGTTGGCTACGAAGCGATAATGATAAATTGTAACCCTGAAACAGTTTCAACTGATCCTCTTATTTCTGATAAATTATATTTCTCTCCTATAAAAATTGAATATATTAGAGAAATATTTGAAAAAGAAAGTAGTTCCGGAGAAGTTTTGGGTGTTATTATCCAATTTGGTGGTCAAACTCCTTTGAATTTGGCAAAAGATATAGAGTTGTTGGGAATTCCTATATTAGGAACGCAATGTGATGCTGTTGATAGATGTGAAGATAGAGAAAAGTTCAAGGTATTGCTTAATAAATTGAATTTGAAACAACCTAAGAATTTTATTTGTAGAAATAAGAAAGAATTTTTGCAAGGAGTTAAAGATATTGGCTTTCCTTTTGTTATTAGACCTTCCTATGTTTTAGGAGGTCAGAGTATGAATATTATTTATACTGATGCAATGCTTGAAGAATATTTATCAAAAAATGCAGTAGATTCTTATTTTGGGAAGGGAGGTCTTTTACTAGATAAATTTGTTGCTCAAGCTATTGAAATAGATATTGATGCTTTAAGTGATGGAGAGTCTGTTTTTATAGCTGGTATTAGTGAACATATAGAAGAAGCAGGAATACATTCTGGAGATTCTAGCTGTTCTTTTCCGCCTCGTACTTTAAACAAAGATATAATAGAAAAAATAAGAGAGCAAGTTGTTGCAATTGCTTTAGAAGTTGGAGTGATAGGTTTCTTAAATGTGCAGATGGCAATTAAAGATGACGAAATTTACATATTAGAAGTGAATCCTAGAGCTAGCCGGACGGTTCCCTTTATTTCTAAGACTATGGGTATTAAATTTTCCATTATTGCGACGAAAATTATGATGGGATATAAATTATCTGAGTTATTAGATATGTCTATTAGATGTGAAAATATAGATTGGTTTGGAGTAAAAATACCTGTTTTTTCTTTTGTTAAATTTCCTAAGAGTGATGTGTTACTAGGTCCAGAAATGAAATCTACAGGCGAAGTGATGTCTATAGATAGAGATTCTGGTATTGCGTTTTTGAAAGCTTATGAAGCTTGTGGAAATACCTTATTTCACTCTGGGAATGTTTTTATATCTGTTAAAGATGATGATAAAGCAGCTGCTTTATCAATAGTAGAAAAATTATGTAAATTAGGATTCAAAATATTTGCTACTAAAGGTACATCAAAATTTTTGGATGATAATGGAATACAAAATACTGCAGTAAACAAAGTTAAGCAGGGTAGCCCTCATGTGGTTGATATGATACTGCAAGAACAGTTTGATTTGATAATTAATACATCTGAAGGTGACAGATCAATAAAAGATAGTTTTAGTATACGTTCTACTGCTTTATTTAAGAAATGCCCTAGCATTACTAATATGCAGTATGCCAAAATTTTGGTTGATTCTATATATAAAATTAAGAGAGATGATCTTGAAGCTATTCCGATAGACTCCTTTTATACTATTTAGTTTATTATTTTATATCTCTTTTTTTTCATAAAGCATATAATCATTGTGAGTATGGGCAATATCTCCATTCTCCCTATTATCATTATTAATGATAAGAAAAGTTTTGCATTATTGTTCAAGAATTGGAAATTTTGCTCTATTGCAGCATCACCAAAAACTGCTCCTATGTTATTAAGTATAGATATTGCTGTAGTACTAGAAGTAACAAAATTATAATTGTATAGAGACATTATAACCATTATAGATATGGTTGTTATTATATTTATAATCACGAATATTGTTATCATTGTTATTATTTTACGATCTATAGTTTTATTTAGATACCTTACAGGGTGGAAAATTTTTTCAGATAGAGATTCTAGTATACTTTGATAAATTGATTTAAATATAATATATATTCTAAATATTTTTAGACCTCCTGCAGTTGATCCTGAACATCCGCCTATTACTGCAATTAGTATCAATATATGAGTTAAATAATGCCAAAAATAATATTCTCCATTTGAAAATCCTGAAGTAGTTGCCATACTGATTGTGTTGAATATTCCATATCTTAAATTTTCAGCAGTGGTGGGATATTCTTTTCTTATAATTAGAATTGAGCAAACTATTATTATTGCAATAAATGTTTGTATTAAATACGTTTTAGTTTGCTCGTCTGAGATATATTCTGTGGTTAACAAATATCTTATTAATATTATAAAGGGGATGGAACTTAGTAGCATAAAAATTTCAGCCACTAACTCTATGAAGAAATTATCATAATAAGCAAATGAATTATTATAATTAAAGAATCCTCCTGTAGATATTGTAGATATACTGTGACATATAGAATCAAATATGTTCATTCCAAAGATATAATATAAAAATCCACAAATTATTATTAATGATAAATATATTACTGCAATTGCTTTATAAAATTGGCTATTTTTACTAAACAATCTTTCTTCAATATTTGATGGATTATAACTTTTTATTACTGATTCCATATCTTTATTTGTAAAGATTGGTAGCATTACCGAAGCATATATTACTATTCCAACACCACCTATTAAATGTAGAATCATTCTCCAAAGTAATATTCCTTTTGTTTGTTTTTCTATATCTATGATGATGCTTGCTCCTGTTGTTGTAATTCCAGATACAGATTCAAAAATAGAGTCATATATACTATAACCTTCATAATAAAAAGGAATAGCACAAAATATAGAAGTTGAGAACCATAGTATGAATAAAATTAAAGTATTAAAATACTCACTTTTATTATGATTTATATAGCGAGACAATAATCTATCAATAATTAAAAAAAATAGTGCTATAATAATTACTGTTTTAACAGAATTAAGCATTGTCATTGATTCTGTATTGTATATTATGTTGCATATGTGACATAAAAACATAAAAAGAGAGATAGTTAGTAATATTATTCCTTGATATAAAAATATTTTTTTCATAAATCATTTTTAGTTATTATTTTTCGATATACCTAATTTTTTGTACAATATTTTTTCTCTACCATGATTAGTCTATTTGATGAAATTGCCAAAATAAGGGAATTAAAAAATATTCCTAATGAATCAGTAGAAATCATAATCAAATATTTTAAAGGTAAAATGGTAAAGGATATTTTACTTTTTTTACCAGAAAAGGTTATAGATAGAAGTAAGGGTGTTAATGATGCAAAAAAAGGTGACATTGTATCTATTATTGTCACGGTTCTTGGCTATGAAGAAAGACATACTAAAAAAAATAGTCAAAAATATATAAGAGTTATTTGTTGTTCTGGCTTATCAAAAGTAAAATTATTGTATTTTAATAGCAATAAATTTTATATAAAAAAAATTTTATCTTTAAATAACAAATATTATGTCAGCGGTGTTTATTCCGGTAATAACACTATATGCCACCCAGATATTATTGATAGATATGATAAAGAAAATTTATTCAAGATTTCAGTTCATTATAATTTTAAAGATAAAAGAATAACTAATGAAAAATTTTTGCTAGTTATAGAAGAAATATTAAATAATATTCAAGATACTGATTTATCATTGCAGAATTCCATGATTAATCAATCTTGGTTAAATTGGATTAATAACATAAAAAATCTGCATTATCCCCCAAATATTAATGAATATTATAATTCTTTATCAAGAATAAAATATGAAGAAATTTTTACTTATTTTTTAAAATTACAATTTTTAAGAGATAAAAGTAATGATAAGATAGGACGCTCAATTATTGGAAATGGCTCTTTACAATCTTTCTTCTTAGAGAAATTAGGTTTTAATTTGACCAATGATCAAAAAAATGCTTTGACAGATATAAAAAATGACCAATTCTCTAATAAAAAAATGATTAGAATGTTGCAAGGAGATGTTGGTTCTGGCAAAACATTGGTAGCTGTTTTGGCAGCATTAAATTGTATAGAAAATGGTAAACAATGTTGTTTTATATCTCCTACTTCTGTATTGGCTAACCAGCATTTTAATTTAATTTATTCTATTCTTAATGAAAAAATAAATATTAATATTCTATTAGGTGATAGCAAAAAATCTATTAAGGAAAAAATTGTCAGTGATTTAAAAAAAGGTGAAATACAACTAATAATAGGCACTCATTCTTTATTGCAAGATTCTGTGCAATTTTTTGATTTAGGCTTATTAATCATAGATGAACAACATAAATTTGGCGTAGAGCAAAGATATAGTATTATTAATAAAAATAAATTTGCTGATATCCTAATGATGTCTGCTACACCTATTCCTAGATCTGTACTACAAATTTTTTATTGTGACATGAGTTGTTCATATATTAGACAGAAGCCTATGGGTTCTGGAAACATAAAAACTGTGTTAGTGAAAAAAAAACGCATAGATGAATTAATTAAAAGATTGTTTAATGTTCTCAATAAAGATTCAAAATTAATATGGGTGTGTAATGCAATTGATAAAACAGAAATAAAAGGCTTGACATCTGTAGAAGAAAGATTTAATTATCTTAAAGATATTTTTGATCAAAAGATATCTTTTCTTCATAGCTCTATGCCTATTATGGAAAAAGAGAAAATAATACATGATTTTAAAAATGATGATAATATTCTTATATTAGTTAGTACAACAATAATTGAAACAGGAGTAGATATTGCTAATGTTAACTCTATAGTTATAGAAAATGCTGAAAGGTATGGTTTTTCTCAATTACATCAATTAAGAGGTAGAGTAGGGCGTAAAGGTCAAGATTCTTTCTGCATACTATTATATGATAATGAGTGTATAACTGCCTTTTCAAAACAACGAATTGAATTTTTAAAGAATTCTTCAGATGGTTTTGAAATAGCAGAACAGGATTTGAAGAATAGAGGAGGAGGTGATATTTTTGGTTATGAGCAATCTGGTATACCTAAGTTTAGATTTTCGATTTTGAAAAAAAATGAATATACTATTGATTATTTGAAAGAAATATTCGCTCTTTCTAGAAATTTTTATCTCACTAATAATGTTGAGGTAATAAATAAATTGATAAGTCTATACAGTGAAGGTACAATTGGTGATGATATTTTAACTGAAGTCTAGTTAATATAGTTATCTTATAATTATAAGATAACTTGATTAGTTCGTTATATGTATGTTCAAATATTTTTTCGCAATGAAGATACCTAAGAATATTTTTTTACTAATTGCTATTACAACTGTTGTTGTAGCTATTTTTTTATCTATTTTTATTTGGATATTTAGTTCAAATAAATGGTTTTTTACTGATCAATCGGATCGTGATTCAAAATATAAAATACTTACCACAAATAAACCTTTTTATTTTATAGCTAGATATATAATACACGGCTCAGAAAAAACTGAACTAAGTAGTGATTTAGATTATTTATACAAGAGTAATGAAATAGATAGTCACTTTATCCAAGTAAAACCATCTGATTTAAAATTAATTAATGATAGTGATTTGATAATTTTTTCTAGCTCTGAAATAGATGCAAAATTTTATGATATTTTTGTAAATAGTAAAGCTGAATTACTGGATTTATCACAATATGTTTATTTGCAAAATATATACAATAGTGATAACAGTTTGAATAATGCTATAGATTCTCATTTTTGGATTATTCCTAAAAATGGAATAAAAATTGCCAATGCATTAAAAGATAAATTATCAGCTATATATCCTTATAAAGCAAAAATTTATAAAAAAAATTATAAAAATTTCAAAAAGAAATTAATCGAACAAAATGACGATATTAGGGACTTTTGGTCAAAAAAAGGAGATATAAAATATGCTATTTATCATGATTCTTTAAGATATTTTACTGATAATTTTAATATTTCATCTCCGTTATTTATATTTATAGATAACAATCATAATTTATTATCTACAAGAGATTTTATAAAGTTATTTCAACATATCAAAAATAAAGATATTCAATGCGTTTTTAATGATCAAGGACAAGATATAGTGGATATCTTAAATTTAAAATCTGCGGATGTGAAAATTGTGGATAATGATATATTTGGCGTTATATTATCTGATGATAATAATGATGGATATTTTAATTTAATAGACAATATTAACAATAATTTTAAAGAATGTGCGATGATATCTAAAAATAAGTAATGCTTGAGGTATTAAATTTATCTCAAAATTATTGTGATAATAATTCTGAGATATGTGTATTAAAAAATATAAATTTGAAAATTTCTTCTGGTGAGATAATCTTTTTATTATCTCCCTCTGGAACAGGTAAAACTACTCTATTAAATTTATTGGGGTTGTTAGATATCCCTCTGTCTGGAGAAATTTACCTTTTCGGTGAAAATTGTACTTATAACAAAATAACTCGTAGTCGAATTAGAAAAATGCACATAAGTTTCATACATCAAGAACACAATCTCATTAAAAATATGTCTTCATATAAGAACATATTAATACCATATATCATAAGTAAAAAGACAAATGTAAATTTTTCATCTGATTTAGATTATTTAGCTACTCTTTTTGGAATAAAAAAAATATTAGGAAGAAAAATAGATTCTTTATCTACAGGTGAAAAGCAGAGAATAGCTATTGTTAGAGCTTTAATGAAATATCCTTCTTTATTATTAGCAGATGAACCAACAGCTAATCTTGACCCACAAAATGCTGCTAATGTTTTCAAATTATTAACTGAATCTTGCAAAAAATTTAAATGTACTTTAATTATTGTTACACACGACGAATCATATAAATCCTTTGCAGATAGAGTTTATACAATTAAAGAGCATACTTTGGTTCAAATTTAGCTCAATTGTAAAAATTATAGTCTAGTTTTTCTCAATATATTTTTAATTCTTATCTGTTACGATTAAACAAGTACATAAGTAGTATATTCTTATTTTTGCAGAGGAGAATAGTGAGTAAAGATAGACAGTTTTTTACATGGCCTTCTAATAGTAACAATTGTAACATTTTAAGTAATAGTATATGCATTCCATCATTCTATGGAATAGTGATGATAGATGATGATTCCTTATCTTATGATATTTTTCATAAAGTTGTAGAAGGATCTTTCCCTCAAGATGTTTCTAAAATTAGCAATTTATTTCTCTTTTTAAAGGAAAAAGGTAGCATAACATTTTCTCAATACACAAAAGATATTGCAGAAACTAAGATGGCAGAAATATTAGATTATTCTTTAAAAAATAGTTTTAAAATAGATGTTTCTTTGAAAAAAATACTGTGAATTGTTTCTTTTTCTATTTTTGATTTTTTTAATAATTTTTCTTTTATATGATGAATAATAATATTGAGAGCGTTTTACAAAGAGCTTTTTCTATAGCTAAAAATTTAAGACATAGTTATATTTGTCTTGATCACTTATTATTATCACTTTTGGATGAGAAAGAAATATCTTCGCTTTTAATCAAATCCAATGTCAATGTTGTATTGTTACGGCAAAAAATTTCAGATTTTCTGGAAAGCCCTGAGATGTCTTCGATAGTCTCAAATTCTAGATTAGATATTCAACCCACAATAGCTGTGCAAAATATAATTAATAGATTGCATAATTTTGGAATCAGAGGACAAGAGAGCAATATTATAGGTGGAAATAATAATGATGACGATGACGATGATATTTCATTACCACTTACATATTTATTTTTAGAAATAATATTTCAAGATGAATGTCATAGCATTGGATTTATTAAAGAACAAGAATTCAATTTTATGAAACAAATATATAAATTATTGTCGAATGTTGAATTTATTGAGGGTGTTGAAGGTAGAAACAGCAATTCTAATATTAGTATAAATACGGATTATCATTTGATTGATAGTAGTACAGCAAAAAAGAAAGATAATTTATCTATATTGAATGAATATTGTGTCAATTTAAATCAAAAGGCTACAAAGGGAAAGATAGATAAAGTCTTGTGTAGAGAAGATGAAATAGAGCGAACAATAGACATCTTAATGAGGAGAAATAAAAACAATCCTTTATATGTTGGAGACCCTGGCGTAGGAAAAACTGCAATAGCAGAAGGATTAGCATTAAAAATAGTGCAAAAAACTATACCTGATTTATTAAAAGATATAGTTATATATTCATTGGACGTTGGTTCGTTGATTGCAGGAACTAGATATAGAGGAGATTTTGAAGAAAGAATTAAATCTTTGATAAAAGAGATCAGTAATAATAAAAATATAGTGTTATTTATTGATGAAATACATACAATAGTGGGCGCAGGGGCTACAAGTAATGGTACCATAGATGCTGGAAATCTTTTAAAACCTGTTTTATCTAGGGGAGAAATAAGATGTATAGGCGCTACTACTCATAAAGAGTATGTCAATAATTTTGATAAAGACCCAGCTTTATCCAGAAGATTTCAAAGAATTGATATAGAAGAAAGTAGTATAGATGATACAATGAAAATATTGCGAGGTATCAAAGTATACTATGAAAATTATCATAAAGTGGTTTATTCTGACCATTCTATCAGAGAAATAGTGAATCTTTCAAAGAGATATATAAACAATAAAATGTTGCCTGATAAAGCAATAGATTTAATGGATGAAGCAGGTTCTTATTTTAATGTTAGAAGGAATAATAATAAATTTAATAAATCTAAATTTATTAATACAACAGATATAAAAAAGGTAGTTTCCTTATGTAGTAAAATACCCAATAATGAATTATCTAAGAATTTTTCTACTGTAATGGAAGATCTAGAAAAGTCGTTACGTGGTGAAATATATGGACAAGATCAAGTGATTAATAAATTATTAGATCATATTTTTGTTTCTGGTTCTGGTTTAATAGAGAGAAAAAAACCAAAGGGTTGTTATATGTTTATTGGACCTACAGGTGTTGGTAAAACAGAAATAGCAAAAATATTGTCTAAGCATTTATTTATGAAATTCTTAAGATTTGATATGTCTGAGTATTCAGAATCTCATTCAATCTCTCGTATGATTGGCTCTCCTCCTGGATATGTTGGCTTTGAGAGCGGGGGCATGCTTACTGATGCAGTAAATAGATATCCATATAGCATAGTATTATTTGATGAAATGGAAAAAGCGCATAAAGATGTTTATAATATTTTACTTCAGATAATGGATTATGGATATTTAACTGATACTAACTCTAGAAAAGTGAATTTTAGAAATACTATTATAATATTGACAACTAATACTGGTAGTAATAATTTTTCAGAAGATAATATAGGTTTCGATAAAGATAAAGATAGTGATTCTTGTTACAATAAAAATGATATCAAAAACTTATTTTTACCCGAATTCTTAAGTAGAATAGATTTACAATTGTTTTTCAATCCTATAACAAAAGATGTTAGAAAAGATATAGTATTAAAACTTCTTAATAATATTTCTGATAGCGTTGGAAATAAATCTCTTAAAATATATTTTGATGATAATATTGTACAATATATTATAGATAAAGGCTTTCATGATAATAAATATGGTGTAAGAAATGTACAGCGTTTTATAGAGCAAAATATATTAATTGATTTAGCAAAAAAATTAATTAAAGAGAATAAAAAAATTTCAAATATAAGTGTAAATATGGATGTAAATGAAAAATTACATTTCAATTTATAAAAATTGAAAAAGATTAATACTCTATTATATAAGTATATTAAATTGTATAATTATTATCTTAATATATTTTATATCAGTGATTATTCGTGAGCTTCATAGATGAAATAAAAATATATATAAAAGCTGGTGATGGTGGCAATGGAGCGGCTACTTTTCGACGAGAGAAATTTATAGAGTTTGGCGGCCCAGACGGTGGCAATGGAGGAGAGGGAGGAGATGTTATTTGTATTGCTACAAGAAATAAAAATACTCTCTTGCATATGCGTTATCATCAGCATGTTCTAGCTTCAAATGGCTCAAATGGACAAAGACGTAGAAAATTTGGAGCTAAAGGGAAAGATATGAAAATATTTTTGCCTGTGGGAACTCAAATATTTAATGAAAGTGACGAATTATTACTTGATTTGGTTACCGAAGATCAAAAATTTACCTTAGCTAAAGGCGGTAAAGGCGGTGCTGGTAATTTCTGCTTTAAGAATTCTATTAATCAATCACCTAAAAATGCAATTAGTGGCTTAAAAGGGGAAGAAAAATGGCTGAAATTAAAGTTAAAATTAATTGCTGATGTTGGTTTAATTGGTCTTCCTAACGTTGGAAAATCTACTTTTTTATCTAATTCTACTAACACAAAACCAAAAATAGCAGATTATCCTTTTACAACATTAGAACCTAATTTAGGGATAGCAGAATGTAACGATCAAGATTTTCTTATTGCTGATATTCCTGGAATAATAGAGGATGCGTTTGAAGGAAAGGGGTTGGGTAAAAAATTTTTGAAACATATTGAAAGATGTAAGATATTTATCCATTTTATAGACGCTGCAGATCCAAATGTTATTAGCAATTATAGTGTTGTTATAAGAGAATTAAAAAAATATAATGCATCTCTCTTAGAAAGAAAAATGATAACTGTCTTAACAAAATGTGATTTAAAAGATATAACAGAGATAAATAGCCTAATAGATGAATTAAACAAAATAAATAATGATATTGAAATTTATACTGTCTCTTTTTCTAAAGGCGTGAAAAATGTGCTAAATGCGTTATCAGAATTCTTAAAACAAGAGGATGCTAATAAGCAACAGGTATATATATATGATCCGGCTAAATAATTTTTTATTGGTGTTAAATAATAGGTATTTATCTATTATTTTTATTATATTTTGTATAATTTTTTTATTTGCTACATATTTTGTATTTAATTTTTGTGAAGAAGATTATTTACAAGGTAATATATCAAAAATAATATATCTTCATATTCCATCAGCTTGGCTATCTATTTTTATATACGTACTAATGTCATTTTTTAGTGCTGGTTATATTATATCTAACAATAAATATTTTTCGATTTATGCGTTTTCTCTATCTCATATAGGTGCCTTTTTTTGTTTCATATGCATAATCACGGGTAGTATATGGGGTAAAAATACTTGGGGTTCATGGTGGGTATGGGATCCAAGGTTAACTTCAGTGTTAATTTTAATGTTTTTATATTTAGCTTATATATTGCTTTGGGAAGATTCAATATTTTATTCTAAAGTAGCTGCAATACTTAATGTCTTAGGGTGCATTAATATACCCATTATAAAATTTTCAGTTAATATGTGGGCTACTTTGCATCAACCTTCTAGTTTTATGCGTAAAGAGGGCATAGCACTAGATTATTCAATGCTTTTCCCTTTATTTTTATTCTTGATATCCCATTTAATTTTTACTTTGATTATTTTTCTTTTGAGATATAACAGTATAATTAATATGAAGAAAATTTCTAGATATTATCTAAATGAAAAATTTAAGAGATATTGAATCTTTAAGCAGGTCTGATATCAATCAAATATTTGAATATGCAAAATATTACAAAATAAAAGGTATTGGTAATAAGATACTAGAAGATAAAGTTACAGCTATACTTTTTTTTGAAAATTCCACAAGAACCGTTGTATCATTTGAAATGGCAGCTAAGAGATTGGGTTCTCATGTGATTGTTTTCAACTCAAACAATTCATCTTTAAATAAACATGAAGATTTAGAAGACACTATATTAAATATATTGGCTATGAAGCCAGAATTCATGATTATTAGAAGTGGAAATAAGAACATCATAGATTTTGCAATCAAAAATAATACAGGATGTAAGATTATCAATGCTGGTGAATCAATATTTTCACATCCTACACAAGCTTTAATAGATTTTTTTACACTGCAAGAATTATTTCTCGATAGAGATTTTCCAAGATTAAATATTGCTATTTGCGGTGATATTGGCCATAGTAGGGTAGCACGATCAAATATCATGTTAATGTCAAAATTTAATATAAAACCTGTATTAATAGCTCCAAAATATTTTTTTCCAGATAAATCTGAATATATAAAATTAAAAAGATGCAGTAAAAATGAAAAGATATATCATTCTTTGCAATCAGCTTTTGAATCAGAAAATTTGGATGCAATTTTGATGCTAAGAATACAAAAAGAGAGGTTATCAGATGATACTATGAAATTATTTAATGAACTGGATTACATAAAGAAATTCAGATTGGATTATTCTTCTATAGCTTATAGTCAAAATACAGATTTAAAAATATTGCATCCAGGACCTATCAATAAAGAAATGGAAATTAGTTCTGAAATAGTTAAACATAAAAGTAATATATTAGATCAAGTTAGCAATTCTGTTTATATAAGGCAGGCAATATTTGCTTATTTAATGGATTTTAAAGAAAAATTAGATGCTTTATAAAACTGCTAAGATTATTTATAATTAGTAATCTCATCATTATATATAATAACTGGTTTAAAATTGATTATGTCAAGCACATGGGCTTTTAAAGAAGCAGAAAAAATCTTAAAAAGAATAGAAAAAACAGGTCAAAAAGAGGTTGTTTTTTCTACTGGATTTGGTCCTTCAGGTCTGCCTCATATTGGAACTTTTGGTGAAATCAAGCGTACTGAAATGGTAATTAAAGCTTTCCAGCATTTAACGCAAGATAATAGCCTTAAGTGTGTATTAAAAATTGTATCTGATGATATGGATGGCTTGCGTAAAGTTCCAGATAATGTTCCCAATCATCAATTGATGATAAAAAATTTGGGGAAACCGCTCATAGATATTCCAGATCCATTTGAAGAATATGGTAATTTTGCTGAGCATATGAATGCAAAGCTTATTGATTTTGCCAATCGTTTTTTAGATATTAATTTTGAATTTGTGAGTTCTAGTAAATTTTATCGTAGTGGCTATTATAATGAAAAATTACTATTGGCATTGGAAAAATACGACGCCATCATGCAGATTATGTTGCCAAGCTTAGGAGAAGAACGAAAAAAAAATTACAGTCCTTTTTTACCTATTTGTGAAATTACAGGAAAAGTTTTGCAAACAGGTGTTGCATCGCATAATGTAAAAGATGGTACCATTGATTATTATGATGATAACGGTTCTATTAAAACAACAAAAATAACTGATGGAATGTGCAAATTGCAATGGAAACCTGACTGGGGAATGCGTTGGTCTTCTTTAAAGGTTGATTATGAAATGCACGGTAAAGATTTGCAGCCTTCGGCATTTTTATCTTCAAAAATATGTCTATTATTAGGAAGAAAAAAACCAGAGTTATATCAATATGAGTTATTTTTAGACCAATATGGAAAAAAGATATCAAAATCTAAAGGAAACGGTTTAGCAATAGAAGAATGGCTACGATATTCAACTTCTGATAGCTTATCTTTTTATATGTATCAAAATCCTCAACGTGCAAAGAGGTTATCTTTGCAGTTAATACCAAATATTACTGATGAGTATTTAAAGTATCTATGTAATTATAAATTTGGAGATGTTTCGAATCCCGTATGGTATCTATACTATGATGATAATAAAATACCTACTTATAAAAATAAGAATGTCACTTTTTCTATGCTGCTGAATCTCGCTAAAGCATGTAATCCAGAGAAGGAAAGCATTTTATGGAATTTTATAGAAAAATATGGATATTCTGATTCAGAGAAGATTTTATTAACTAAAATGATAAAATCAGCTATGAATTATTATAATGATTTCATAAAAAATAAGAAAGAATATATAAAACCTGATGTAAATTTTCAACAAATGTTATTGCTATTAAAAGATGAACTAATAAACCTAGAAGAATATAAGGCTGATAATATACAAAATATATTTTATTCTATGGGGAAAAAAATAGGTTACACAAAAGATAATATGAAAGATTTTTTTAAACAAATTTATAAAATTTTATTAGGTAGTGAAACAGGCCCTAGAATGGGTTCATTCTGTGAATTTTATGGCAAAAAACAAACTATAGAAATGATAACTAAGGTTGTTAATTCAGAGTAATTTTTACTTATCATGCGATAGAGATTTTTTCCCTACTCTTTTTTCTAGTTCCGGTTTAAAATGTCTAACTAATCCTTGTACTGGCCAAGCTGCTGCATCTCCTAATGCACATATTGTATTTCCTTCAATTTTTTTACTTATTTCATATAAGTTGTTCACATCATTTAAAGTGGCATTTTTATTAAGAATTTTATTTAATATTCGCCATAACCAGCCAGTTCCTTCTCTACATGGTGTACATTGTCCACAAGATTCGTGCATATAAAAATAAGATAATCTTTCGATCGCTTCTATTATGTCAGTATCTTTATTCATTACTATAATAGCACCCGTTCCCAAGGAAGTATTTTCAGCTTTTAAAGAATCAAAATCCATTTTTACATTATCACAAACCTCTTTCGGAATTAATGGAACAGAAGATCCACCTGGTATCACAGCAAGTAGGTTATCCCATCCACCAATTACTCCTCCAGCATATTTTTCAATTAATGTTTTAAGACTTATACCCATCTCTTCTTCAATAACACAAGGTTTTTGGACATGTCCTGATATACAAAACAGTTTGGTACCAGAGCTATTTTTAACTCCTAAATTAGCAAACCAATCACTACCTTTTTTTAATATACCAGGAACTGATGCAATAGTTTCAACGTTATTAATTACGGTAGGATAGCCAAAAAGACCTATCAGAGCTGGGAAGGGAGGTTTTAACCTTGGCATACCCCTTTTTCCTTCTATAGATTGTAATAAGGCTGTTTCTTCTCCACATATATAAGCACCCGCACCTCTATGTATTATGATTTTATAACCAGAGCTGATTTTCTTATCTTTGTATGCTTCATCTATCGCTTTTTGTAATCCGATAGCTTCATTATAAAATTCTCCTCTAATGTAGATATAGCAACATGTCGCATTTATTGCCTTTCCAGCAATAACAGCACCTTCTAATAATTTATGGGGTTCATATCTTAATAAATCACGATCCTTACATGTTCCAGGCTCAGATTCATCAGCATTAACAACTAAATATATTGGTTGACCTTCAAAAGATGGTTTAGGAATAAAACTCCACTTCATTCCAGTAGGGAAGCCAGCTCCTCCTCTACCTTTTAATCCAGATTTTTTTATCTCATCTATTATCCATTCTGATCCTTTTTCTAATATCTTATTTGTTTCAGACCAATCGCCTCTTTTAACAGCGCTTTTTATATCTACAGGTTCTTTTAATATCAAATTATTAAACAGCCTATTTTCAGTATTTGTCTCTTTTTTCGCCATTGTAACTAAACCTGTTAAATTTAAATGGGATTTGATAAAGGATCACAGAGATCACAAAATCGAATAAAATATACCACTATAGTACGATATAATCACTAAATATCTATTATAAAACATCAAAACATATTTTAATACTCTTAATAATCATTTCCAATGCCCATTGCATTTTTCATCATATATAGTTTAAGAGTGGAGCAGTTTTCAACTCCCTGTAATCCCAAATTTCTCAAATATTTTATACTACATTCTTTTCTTTCAAAAATTTTTAACACAGAATGAGTAAAAGATATCATAAGTAGATTTTTCTTTAAGCGTTCTTTTTGAAATTCAATGAGAGAGGTGTTGTCTTTTATTCCAAAAATTTTTATCTTATTTATCAAACATGATATATCGTAAAGTGATATATTTAGACCTTGTCCAGCAACTGGATGTATTCCATGTATTACATCTCCCATAAATAATATTTTTTCATGAAAATATTTTAAACTAAAATTAAGTGATATAGGATGAGAAATTTTATTTCCAACTACTTCTGCAATTTCATAATCTATCTTTTTATTTAGATAATCTACCAATACTTGATTATCTGATTTCATTAAATTATTAATTTGCAAATAATCAGATGTTAGAATTAATCCCATTTTATTATCTTCACAGGGTAATAGTGCTATAGGTCCTGTTTTAAAAAAATTTTCATATGCTACATTATTATGTTTTTTATTATTAGCTAATTTTAGATCACATATTAAGCTATAATGTCTGTATTTATGGTATTTAATTTTTATATTATATTTCTTAGTTAAGATGCTATTTTTTCCCTCACAACATATCAACATGAAAGAGTTGATTTGTTGACCATTATCGAGTGTTAGATGGACCTTTCTGCCATTAAATTCTATATTGCTATAAGATGATTTTTCAATAACGGTGATAGGTTTATTAGTATCTTTTGTTACATTTTGTATTTTTTTTGTTACTATCTCTTGTATATTAGATCCCTTGATAACATATCCTAAAGGCTCATCAGAGAAAGTTTTATGATCAAAATTGATAAAACTACTGTAATTTTCTGCACAAATGAAAATATCATTTATCGGAGTAGAATAATTTTCAAGATCATCCCATAAACCTATGTTATCAAGAATTTTTTTACCAGTTAAACTGATAGTAATTCTTCGCAAATCTTCAGGCGTTTCAAAGATATTATTTTTATCAATTAATAAAACAGAAAATCCAGCTTTTTGCAGAGATATTGATAATATCTTACCTACAAATCCTGCACCAGAAATTATAATATCATAGTTTGTATAAGACATAGTGTTAAAATGGTGATAATATGTTAACGTTCTAACAATAATGAAAGAAGGCAAATTATACATTAAAGTGTGTTAAAAATGGAAGATTTTAAAAAGCAAATAAAATATAACGTTAACCTTTTATTTTTTTTCGTTATTATCGCTATGACAGCTTTATTAGTAAAGTTTAGCGGTATTATATGGATTACCTTACCTATTGCGTTATTTATAACTTTTTTGTTTTGTGTTTTAAAGAATGTAGTTATTATTAACGCAATGCGTTTATCAGTTATAGTGTGTTCGATGATAACTATACTGATAATTATTTCCATCTCTTATGAAACGATTATTTTTTTTACACACGTTTCTCCTATTGAATTCTTCTTTAATACAGATTGGAAATTATATCCTTTTATCAAAAATAATACGATAATTGACAATTGTTTCGGGGTTATTCCTCTGATTGTTGGAACTGTTATGATTGCTAGTATAGCAATAGCAATATCTGTTCCTATATCTATTATTACATCGATATATATGACCATGTATATGTCTGATCGTATTCGTTCATACGCACAAATTATGATTAATGTAATGGCTGGTATTCCAACAGTAGTATACGGTTATTTTGCAATTAATTATATGATGAATCCTGTTATTTATTTTTTTTCAAATTTAGGATTTTCTATAGCAATAGATAATGCTCTTTTATCAGGTCTGACAATGGCAATAATGTTAATGCCAACTACTATATCTTTGATTAATAATGTAATTTTACATGCACCTAATGGGATTTTTTATGCTTCGTTGGCTTTAGGAGCTACTAAATTTGAATCTTTTATTAAAGTAGTTTTTCCATCATGCATGAACGGAATATTAAGTGCAATTTTAACCTCAGTATCAAGAGCTTTGGGGGAAACTATGATTGTGTTAATGTTAGCTAGCATTGTTCCTCATTTAGGCTGGAATCCATTAAATTCCTTTACTACAGTGACAATACACATTGCAACAATTTTAACAGGAGATCAAGGTTTTATGGCTATAGAAACTTATTCTGCCTACGCTTTATCTTTCTATTTATTTATTTTGACTTGGGCAATTAACGCGTTTGCGGTGATTAACATGAATAAAAATAAAAAAAAGAATTCATTTTATCATTAGAAATGATGTAGGTTAATAAAAACGGTGTTGACATATAGTGAAATATCTAAGATTATTTACTTAAATTATTTATTTAATTGAGGTTTTAATGACTGTTCGTTTCAGGCGTTATTTTAGAGTTAGTAGAAAATTGGGTTTGGACATCTGGGGAATTCAAAAAGATCCTGTTAATAAAAGAAATTATAGACCTGGTGTACACGGGCACTCTGTAAGTCGTAAGACTTCTGATTATGGTAGACAGCTTTCGGCTCAGTTGGCTATTAGAACGCATTATGGTATTAAACAATATCAGTTGAAAAAATTATATATTTTGGCTGAAAGAATGAAAGGTAATACAATAGATAATTTAGTTGCATTGTTAGAAAGCAGGCTTTCAAGTGTTCTTTTTAGAGCAGGCATTTATCCAACTATGAGATCTGCTCAAATATCTGTGTCTCATAAACATATCCTTGTTGATGGCAAACCTATAAATAGCTCTTCTTATATGTTAAAAGCTGGTAATTCAGTTGAAGTAGTTGAAAATCAAAAAAATAGCCAGATAGTGTTGCAAGGTGTGGATAATAAGAATATACCTGCTGTTGATTATTTGGATATAGATAAAGAGAAAAGAAAAATAACTTATCTTAGGAACCCTGATTATTCTGAAGTCCCTTATGCCTTTCAGTCTGAAATGCACCTAGTTATAGAATTTTTCTCTAAGATGGTTTAGTATATCTTTTTATTTATTTTACCCATGTGACGGAATTGGTAGACGTAGCGGACTTAAAATCCGTGGGTTGTATAAACCTTGGGAGTTCAAGTCTCCCCGTGGGTACCATTCTCATCGTTGTTGTGACTTTTTTTATATGAAATTTAGAGATATTAGTAATGATGATATATTATATCTAGTTTCTAGATTGGATGAAAAGTATTCTGATGTTGAGGATGTTTTTTCTCTTACTTTATCTAAATTGAGAGATATGATAGTTTCTATGGAATTTTTTGATTCTGATATTGAATATTGTAACCAGAATAAACTGGAAGCTATAATGGTTGCATGGAATGATTTTCGTCATAATTAATTGTCTATCCAGTATAAAAACATAATATGTCTTCCTCTATTGTTATAACAATTTTGGGAACTGGTCCTTCAGTCGGTATCCCTGTACTTGGTTGTAAATGTAGCATATGTTGTAGTCCAGTAAATTTTCGGATGCGTTCTTCTATTTTACTGCAGTACAATAATAAAAACATTTTAATTGATACTTCTCCTGACTTGCGTTTTCAACTATTAAAAGTGAAATTAGAGAAGATACACTCAATATTATATACTCATGCACATTTTGATCACATAGGAGGTATGGGTGATATAATACCTTTGATTAGAAAGAATAAGAAAGATGATTTATCTGATGATGAAGTGCTAAAAATTTTTTCTGATTCTCAAACTAATAAAATTATTTACAATAATTTTTCTTACATTTTAAAATTACCAAATTGTAAAAAAATAAAATTTAACCTGATAGAAAAGAATAAAAAATTTGATTTATTTGGATTAAAAATCACTCCTATAGTTAACAATCATGGCGAAATAGAATCTGTTGGCTATATTTTTGAAAAATGTGCGTACATTACAGATTTTAAATATTTATCTCAAGAGAGTATTTCAATATTAAGGCAATCTAATATTGAACTTCTTATAATATCGTGTTTAGATGTCAAAGGTACAACAGGTCATGCTGATATGGATCAAGTGATGTTTCATATAAAAGAAATTAATTTTAAAGGTGAAGTTTATTTAACTCATTTAGGACATTCTATAGATATATCAAATTTTGCCTCTGTTATTGATAATTATAAGAAAAAGTATATGTTGGATAATATTATAAAACCAGCTTTGGACAATATGCTTCTGCAAATTATGCTGTAATGGATTATGCTGAACAAATAAAAGAATTAATAAAAGCATTATCTTCTGGAGGTGTTGTTATATTTCCTACAGATACTGTATATGCAATATCTTGTGATTATGATAATATTCATGCAATTAAAAAATTATATAATATAAAGCATAGGAATTATAATAAGGTATCTGCCTTAATTACAGATAGTTTACTTCGTATAGAAAATCTAATAGACTTGGATAAAGATAGGAAGGATTTTATTAATTACTCTTGTCGAAATTTATCAGGTTCTATAACTTTTATAGTTAATTGTTCTGCATTAATAAGAAAAAATTCTTTTATAGTGTCTAATGATAGAGTTGCATTCAGAATTACTAAACATTTATTATGTTGTAATATCATTAAAGCCTATCAAAAGCCCATTTTAGCTACTAGCGTAAATATATCTGGAGATAATAGCATTATAAAAAGTAGTAATATATCTAGGTATTTTATAGATTTGGTGAATTACACTATATTTGACGATTGTAACATAAATGGCTTTGAATCTGCAGTTATAGATATAACTGGGAGCACATTGAATGTAATCAGAAAGAGTAGGGTAAATTTTGAACATTTGATTTATGCTTGGAATAGGTATATAAAAGAATAGTATTTTCGATGGTTGTTATATGGTTAAGTTTTCATTGCCAAAAAATTCTGTTGTAAAAAAGGGTGTAGTAAAGAGCCTAAGTAGAAAGTATGATAAGTTAAAGGAATTAAGTATATATAGATATAAACTTGGTGATTCTAATCCAACTTTAGATGTATTTTACATAGATGCTTCTAAATGTGGAAATATGGTTTTAGATGGTCTTATACAAATCAAGGAAGAAATTGATCAGACTTTATCCTTTAGGAGATCTTGTCGAGAGGGGATCTGTGGTTCTTGTGCCATGAATATCAATGGTCAAAATAAGTTGGCATGCCTAACAAGCATGAAAAAATTTTCAAAGATTGTCATTTATCCCTTGCCTCACATGCCTGTAATAAGAGATTTGATAACTGATCTCAAGCTTTTTTATGAAAATTATCATAGTGTTAAGCCGTGGTTACAAAATGATAAAAAACCTATGGATGGAAAAGAAAGGTTACAATCTATAGAGGATAGAGCAAAATTAGATGATTTATATGACTGCATATTATGTGCATGTTGTTCCACTTCATGCCCTAGTTTTTGGTGGAATGGTGATAAATATTTAGGTCCTGCAGCTTTATTACAAGCTTATAGATGGATAATAGATAGCAGAGATGATAATAAAAAGGAAAGGTTAAAGGAATTGAATGACGCATTTAAATTATATAGGTGTCATACTATTACTAATTGTGTTCATGTTTGCCCTAAAAATTTAAATCCTGCTAAAGCGATTGAAAACATAAAAAAAGAAATATCAAAGACTATAGAATAATATTCTAATTTACCCATTGTTAGTTTTTATTGTTCATAATTTCATATAGCTTTCTAATTTGGTTTTTTTCAATGGTAAGTTTTGAAAGGAGAATAATAAACAGACTTCGTGATTATTGGAATAAGGTAAGAAAAGACAGATTGTATCCTAGTATTGATGATATAGATTTGGAAGAACTTTCTGATATTTGGGATGATTATGGCTTTCTAATTAAAATAAATTATTCGGATAAGAAAGGAATGACTGACTATCAATTGACTCATATAGGTAAAAAGATTGTAGATCTCCATAAAGAGCATAATTTTGAGTATAATATACCAATTATATCCGAAGATTTAGAAGGTATTGTAAGTTACATAGAATCAGTAATAGATAGTAAGGATTCGGTTATCGATGAATCTGAGGCAGAGACTATGGAATACGTTTTAAAGTTTAGACAATGTTTCTTGCCATTAGGAAAAAATGATAATAAAGTGGATCAAATAATAGGAGCTTTTAATTATTTCTTTCTTTAAGATTTATACTTTTTCTACTGTCATATCTTTGATTTTCTTAAGAAGTTCTTTCATTGCAAAAGGTTTTGCAATATGTTGAAACTCTATAGGTATATTTTTATCTTTTAGAAGATCATTAGAATAACCTGAAATAAACAATACTTTGATGTCACTAAATATATTAAATATTTGCTTTATCATTTCTGGACCATTTAAATCTGGCATTATTACATCACTTATTATTAAATCAATTTTTTTATTAGAATTATTATTATTGCTTGTAAGAGATCTAAAATATTCTACTGCATCTTTGCTGGATTCAACAGTTATTACATTATAGGAATGTTTAATCAAAAATTTCTCTAACAATAATCTTACTGATTTTTCATCTTCAACAATCATAATATTAACGTTATTATTTTCGTTATCTATTATGTCAACAACATCATTATTTATTTGATCTTTGTTATCAATTTCTATCACAGAAGAGTCATGACTTCTGGGAAAATAGATATAAAATATTGTTTTTCCACCCTTTTCATCACTATTAACCTTAATATACCCTTGCATCTGATTAACTAAACCATATACAGTCGATAATCCGAGCCCGGTACCTTTTCCTGTACTTTTTGTTGTATAAAAAGGATTAAAGATTTTCTCTATATTTTCTTTTTTGATTCCGTAGCCATTGTCATGTATTGAAACAGCAACATATTCTCCAACCGGTATTCCATCATAGATTGCTTCGTTTTTATCTTTACTTATAATATTCTTATTATAAGTTCTTATTTTTATAAATGCATTATTGATATCTTCTAGTGCATCTTTAGAATTAATAATTAAATTAACAATTATTTGTTGAAAATGAGCATCATCTATTTTTACAAACCATAAATTTTTATCGTATTTTATATCAAAATTAATATTTTCTCCTATAACTTGTGAAAGAAATTTTGTAGTATTAGAGAGTACTGTATTTAAGTTACATACCTTAGGTTTCAAAGATTGTTTTCTTGCAAAAGACATAATCTGAGCAACAAGATAGGTACCTCTTTGCGCATTATTTCTAATCTCTATTATTTCCCCAATATTGCTGTTTTTAGCATCTTTTTCAATTAATAGGTCACAAAATCCCAATATACCCGTAAGTATATTATTAAAATCATGGGCTATACCACCTGCTAACTGACCTATGGAACTAACTTTTTGTGAATGAGATAATTGGTTTTGTAAATGAACAATTTCTGAATTGTCTATAATATAAAAAGTGATTATATTATGCGAAATTAGACTATATATTCTCACATAATTTCCGTTAATTAGACTAGTTAGTAAAGGGTTGGGTAAATTAGACAATTTTATATTTTGTTTATATTCTATGATCTCTGATATATTTTTTATCTTATCACCAAAAGCTTCTTTAAATATCTTATTTTTAGCTAATATATCACCATTGAGATCAGTATTGAAAGTTATAATAGGTGATTTATGCAATTCATCTATATCACTTATATTTATCTCTTGAAATAAGTATATAAATATTTTTTCTTTATTGAAAAAGGCTTCTTCTGTATTATAAAATACGCTTTCTATATTATCTTTTACATTGTGTATGATACCTTTAACATCACTTTTGGGAGTAAATATTTGAGATATATGAACTTTCTCATCATCATTAATTTCAATATTTTCGTTAAATTTTTTAATCAAATATCCATCAACGTCAGTGCATACTCTAGATATCTTTTTTGTTTTAAGTATGTTACGCATGGAATTATCAAAATAATTGGCAATTCCAGATAAAATATAAATACAAAAGAAATCATATGGCTTATCTAAAGAATTAATGCATATCTTCTGATTATTATAGATAAAAAAATTAGAATTATATTTAAAAGATAAAGACTGACGCAATATATGATGTATCTCTGAATTTTTGAATATATCAAAAATATTACATTGAGTAAGTGGTGCTTTGAAATTTGTTATCTTTCTTAAATTATATTCACTATTGTTATCACAATAAATTATCTTTCCCTTGTTATCTATTATAAGGAAAAATTTTGTTAAATATTTTAAAGAAGCAGAGAAAAACATATTTTGCATTTCATATACTTTTTTTAGGTTTAAAAAATAGATAATGAAAAGTAGAATGGATGCTAATATTGATGATAATAATATTATATCGTATATCATGATACGGTAGAAATTCTCTTCGTGCTTATATATGAAATAATGTGATAAAATCGAAGATAATAAAATTACCAAAGAAAAAATTGTAAAATATAAGAAAAAAGATATGGTTTTTCTGTTTAAAAAATTTTTGCTATTGGTGCTTAACAAATACCTTCTATCCATATAGAATACAAAATTAATAAAAAAAAATAGAGAAAATTTTACAAAATATATTATAAATATTTGCAAAATAAATTAATTTATACTTAAAAAGGGCTTTAATTTATAATGACGTAAAGCCTAAAAAGATTTTTATCTCACTTATAAAGAGAATAATTGATTATGAAAAATAAAAAAAACACAGTTTATGAAATATTTAGTTCAGTAGCAACAAAATATGACTTGATGAATAACATTATGAGTCTCGGTATTCATGATATTTGGAAAAATCATTTTGTCAACAAAATTTTATCTCATGAGAAAATGTGCATGATAGATGTAGCTTGCGGCACAGGAGATATAATACATAAAATGCAAAATAAATTTTATAATAACAGTTTTATAATTGGTTGCGATCCAAACATTCAAATGCTTAAAATATGCAAAGAAAAAATGTTAAATAGAGGTTCACAAATTGATTTAATATGCTGTGAAGGAGAGAAAATGCCTTTTAAAATAAATACTTTCACGACGTATACAATATCATTTGGTATACGAAACGTATATAACATCACCAAAACTTTAGAAGAAGCATATAGAATAATAAAGCCAGGAGGACAATTATTATGTATGGAATTTGGAGTTCCAGAAAATGTTATAATCGCAAATTTATATGATTTATATTCAAGATTTATACCTATCGTAGGTGGAATGGTTACTGATAATAAAGAAGCGTATCAATATCTAATTGATAGCATTAGAAATTTTCCTCATAAAGAGGTCTTTAAAGGAATGATAATGTCAGCCGGTTTTGAAGATGTAAAAATTTATCCTTTATCTGGAGGAATAGTAAATATTTTTATTGCTTGGAAACCAGATACATTGTGAATAATATGAAATAATGATAGACTAGAGGTTGATTGATTTGGCTAGGTGGCAGATTGGTTATGCAGAGGACTGCAAATCCTTGTAAATCGGTTCAATTCCGGTCCTGGCCTTTTTATTTTAAGTATATGAATTTCCTCAATAATAGCTTTATTGATAAATACGTTTCCTTTTTATCTAATCACTCCAGAAAGAATGATATTCTTCTAATTTCTCTGCATTCTGATGAATTAACTGCTGTGAACTCTGCGCTAGATGTTTGTAATATCAGTCCTTATTTTGATTTTTTATATTTTAAATACAGAGAAAAAATCGGTGGGCTGCCTTCTAGATTTATAGAGTATAAACATAATACTTGCTTTGATCCAAATAGAATATTTACTGATGTCGGAAGGGAGTTGATATTAAATTCATTTCAATTTCTTAATTCTAGCGAACAGAAAGATTTTATGAATTTTACTTCTGAAATATCAAGCTTGATAACAAATATTATTATAAAATATAAAGTAATAATAGCTGTACATAATAACAGTGGTTTAGATTACTCTCTAAGGAATTATCTACCTTTTGGAAAATTTTATAATGACTGTAAAGATATATTTTTTATAGATAAAAATAATACAAGTGATTTTTTCCTTGTAACGGATGAAAAAATATATAATTTGATAATCTTAGAGAAAAAATATAACGTGATTCTCCAGAATAATGAAAAAGCATGTGATGATGGATCTTTATCTATTTATTGTGGAAAAAATAATATTCCTTATATAAATTTAGAAGTTATGCAACATAGATATACACAAAATAAAAAAATGCTTCTATTTATAAAAGATGTTCTAGTACAAAAAATTAATATTGATATATCTAGCTAATCTTTTTTCTTTTCAGTTGTCACTTTGATATTTATCTTGCTATTATAATAAGCTATTAAGAAAGGCTTATACTTAAATATTAGAAAAGAAATATAAAATTCTAACAATGTAACAAGTAATACAACTATAAAAGATAATATATACCGTTGATAAAAAAAAGAGAAAAAGAAAAAAAATATCCCTAATAATCCTATTAAACCTGATAAAAAGGGTAAACCATATTTTATTAAATATAATTTTATTATTGACATAAAAAATGTGATATATAACACTTCTTCTTTTAATGGAATATACTATATAAAATAGTATATTTAGTTAATTACAAGAGTTTATATAATTAATAATTATGGGATCTAAGTTTCCATCCAAAGCCTCATTAATTTTTGAAAATTGAGAATTGTTACGATTATCCTTTATCATTTGATAAGGATGTAACACATAAGATCTAATTTGATTTCCCCAAGAGATATCTTGACTATGTTTATGTTGTTCAGTCTTTTCGTTATTTATCTCTTTTAAGAGATTATCATACATTCTGGATTTTAATAATTTCATGGCCTCTTCTTTGTTTTTATGCTGAGATCTATTGTTTTGGCATTGCGCTACAATTCCTGTAGGAATGTGTGTTATACGTACTGCACTGTCTGTTGTATTGACATGTTGACCTCCAGCTCCAGAAGATCTGAATGTATCTATTTTTAAATCTGATTGTGATATTTTCACATCTATATCATCATCAGCAATCGGAGAGACTTTAACATTTACAAAACTTGTTTGTCTTTTACCATTAGCATTAAATGGAGATATTCGTACAAATCGATGCACTCCCGATTCATTTTTTAACCAACCATATGCGTTATCACCTTTAATTTTTATAATTGCACTTTTTATACCAGCTTCATCCCCAACAACCTTATCTGTAATCTCAATTTTATAATTGTGATATATTTCAGACCATCTTATATACATTCTTAGCATAATAGATGCACAATCATTACTATCATTTCCTCCTACACCTGATTGTAACTCCAAAAAACAATCGTTAAAATCTTCAGCATTTTTAAACATGCATTGCGTTTTGATGATGCTTATTTTTTTTTCTAAGGAATCAACAATATTGTTTAATTCGATATCAAATTCTTCACTATTTTCATCTTCAAAGAAGGCTTCATAAAATTGGATAGCTTCAGAAATATCTTTCTCTAGACTTACAAAGATTTTTATTTTATTTTCAAGTTTACTTTTCTCTTTTAAAAGAGAATTATAATGATTGATATCAGTCATTATAGAACTGGCTGATAATAATTGAGAATCTATCTGTTCAATCTTAACTTTATTGTTATCAACGTCAAAGAGACCTCTTAATAAAATTTAGATCTTCTGAAAATTTTTCATATATTAAATTTGTTTTATCCATATAAACAAGAAATAAAAAATATTGTTTAACTAATATTAACAATAACAAAATATTATCTATAATAGATAGTGCTTTATATATTGTATGTCAATGATAATACATTATACAATTTGAGTATTCATAACATTTTTCATAAAGATGCTGTATAATTTTTGTTACTAACTTTACATGTTTCATCAAAGTTGCTGATAGAAGAATTTTTTAATAAAAATTTAGTGAATTCTTTTCGAATTAATTAATAAATTGATAAAGAGGAATATAATAATAATGAGTGAAAATCATAAAAATTCAGATAAAAGAGGAAATTTTACATCATTTAAGGATTTAATGGATAACAATTCTGATAGTTCTAATATGATAAAAGATAGAGTAGATTTTTTTGGAAGAGATGATGATTCTATTAATACATTAGAAGCAAATGTTATTGATGATGATGATGAAGCCGAGCAAATAGCAAAGGAACAGCCATTAAATGCAGAAGAAGATGATTCTGAAAGCATGGATGAAGAATCTTCTGGTGGATACGTCAGCGGTGATGATCCTGTACGAATGTACCTAAAAGCAATAAGCAATCTTAGTTTATTAAACAGAAACGAAGAAGTTGAGATATCTAAGATAATAGTAAAAGAAAAAATGGAGAGATTTAAAGGTATACTGATGATGCCTATGTTTGCCATTAAAATGTCAGATTGGAAATCTAAGATTAAGTCTGAAAATGAAGATGTTACACCAACAATAAGATTGAGAGAAATATTAGATTTAGAAGCAAGTTTTTTTTCAAACTTTTTAAACTCTGAAGAGTCAATAGATAAAGAAGATAAAGAAGATAAAGAAGATAAAGAAAATTTGAATGATAATGAATTTAGAAATAAATCATTACTAGAATTAGAAACAGAATTGTTACCAACAGTATGTACAATATTTTCGGAAGCACTAAAAATATGCGATAAAATACAAATTTTGGTTGAAGCAAATAACAATTTAAAAATAAGCTCTGATAAATCTAATATTAATGTAACAAAGGAATTATCCGTATTATATGATAATTTATTTAATTCTTTAGAAAAATTGAAATTTAGTGAAAAAATCATCAATTATTTGATAAAAGAGTTTAATGAGATAAACGCTCGAATACTTAGACTAGAGTCACAATTGATTAAACTTTGTACGCAAAATAATTTAATTGATAAAGCCATTTTATTCAAAAAAAATAAATCATTATTAGATAAATGTTTTTTTAATTCTTTATTACAAAAAAATGTTTCTATTAGCTCTTATCCAGAAATTGAAGATATATACACACAACTTGATGCAATAGAGCAATCAGTGAAAATTGATTTGAATTTATTTAAGTATATTTTTACTAATAAAATCATGCTTCACGTCAATAACTCTGATTTAGCAAAGCATAAAATGGTACAAGCTAATTTAAGACTTGTAATATCAATAGCAAAAAAATATGCAAATCGTGGAATGCCTTTTCCAGATTTAATACAAGAAGGTAATATAGGTCTTATGAGAGCCGTAGATAAATTTGATCATACTAGAGGTCATAAGTTTTCTACCTATGCAACATGGTGGGTAAGACAAGCTATAACAAGAGCTATTGCTGATTTTGGTAGCATAGTAAGAAAACCTGTACATATACATGAAACTTCTAACAAGGTTATGAAGGCTAAAAGACGCATGTTACACGTTACAGGCGATGATCCTACGATTGAAGAATTGGCATCAAAATGTGAGATGTCAGTAGATAAGGTTCGTAAAGCAATGAAAGTCAATCAAGATCCTATAAGTTTACAAACACCTATCGGCAATGATGATAATAGTGGGGGATATTTTGGTGATTTTATTGAAGATAAGAATATTAAAAGCCAAATAGATATACTTTTGTCAAAAAATTTAAAGTGGGTTATTGATGAAGCATTATCTGGTTTATCACCCAGAGAAGAAAAAATTATAAGATTTAGATTTGGTCTATCTAACAATGTAAATAGTGGTACTGGAACCATGAGTACCAAAAATAATAGTCTAACGTTAGAACAAGTTGGAAATAAATATAATGTTACAAGAGAAAGAATCAGGCAAATAGAAGCAAAAGCTTTGAGAAAATTACGCAACCCTACTAGATCTAGTAAATTAAGGACTTTTTTAAAGTAATTAAGCAACTTCTGATAGATGTTCATGGTACATATTTTCTATGAAAATCAAAAAATTATAGAAAAATCGCCAGCATCTTAACCAAGGTATTGGAATATAATTGGAGATTTAAAATTGTATCACAACGATATAGATATGTTGTGCATATAGTATAGTAATTTTTATTTTTTTAAAAAATTAATTATTTTATTTTATTATTATTCTTACATATATCTTGTAATATAGGGTAGGGTATGGGGAATAATTTAAAAGAATTGCTAGAAAACTATAAACATCTTAACTTATGCCCTAGAGATGTTGGAACTATCTTTGAGAAGATAGTGAAAAATTATTTAGAATTAAGTTATTTTTATAAAGATAGATACGAAAAAGTTTGGGAATGGAAGGATTTTCCATTAAAAGAAACGAATGATATTGGAATAGATCTAGTAGCAAAATTAAAAAATTCAAATACTTATTGTGCAATTCAGTGTAAATTTTACGATAAAAATCATCAAATTAACAAACATGATGTAGATACCTTTTTAGCTGCTTCAGGGAAAGATTATTTTTCAGAACGTTTGTTTATTTCCACTACGAATAAGTGGAATAAAAATTCAGAAAATATCATTCAAAACCAAATAATTCCTTTAACAAGGATAGGAATAGATGCAATTTATCAAGATGAATCTATAGATTGGAGTATATTCGATTATAAAAAAAACCCTATTGTATTAAAGAAAAAAGATACTTGTAAAAAAATACTAAGAGCACACCAAAGAAAAGCATTAAATAATGTTATTACAGGTTTTAGGACTAGTGATAGGGGTAAACTTATCATGGCTTGTGGAACAGGCAAAACTTTTACTGCCTTAAAAATAACTGAAAAAATAATGCAGAAAAAATCTATTGTACTATTTATGGTACCTTCGCTATCCTTATTATCTCAGACACTAAAAGAATGGATAGAAGAAAAAGATAGATCTTTTGATTTCTGTGCTGTTTGTTCTGATAAAAAAGTTACTAAAATTGATGAAGATATCTCACCTAGTGATATAAGAATACCTGTTACTACCGATCATACAAGATTATATAATAATATAAAATATTCTCTCGAAAATGAAAGTTCCGATATAATAGCAATTTTAGCTACCTATCAATCTATTGATGTGGTAATTGAAGCTCAAAAAAAAGGACTTCCTGACTTTTCATTAATTATATGTGATGAAGCTCATCGGACCACTGGTATTGAGCAAAATGATCAACTTTCTTGTTTTTTAAAAGTGCATAAAAATAAGAATATTAATGCGCAAAAACGCCTATACATGACAGCCACTCCGCGTGTTTATAAAGACGAAAGAGGCAAAAGAAAGGCAAAAGATTTAGACATAGATTTCTTTTGCATGGACGATAAAGAAACATATGGAAAAACTTTTTATGAATTAAGATTTGGTGAAGCAATTGAACTTGGTCTTTTAGTTGATTACCAAATAATAATTCTCACAGTAAGTGAAGAGTACGTAAACTACCAAATGCATCAAGGTCAAATTCATAAAGAAGATAAACCAATAAAACTAGCAGATAGATCTAAAATAATTGGTTGTTTTAATGCACTATCAAAAAAAATAGCTAATAAATCTACTATTTCATTACTTGGTAATGATAAACCTATGCAACGCGCAATTGCCTTTTCGGGAGATATTGCAAGTTCACGAATTATAGCTGAGTGCTTTCAAACAGTAGTAAATTTACATTGTATTAATAATAATCAAGATGATAATCAACTGAACTGTGAAGTACATCACGTTGATGGAACCCAAAATTCTTTAGAACGTAATATGGAACTTGCATGGTTACAGGAAAATATCTCTGAAAATCAATGTAGGATTCTCTCAAATGCACAGTGCCTTAGTGAAGGAATAGATATACCTGCATTAGATGCCATAATGTATTTAAGACCACGTAGATCAATAATAGATATAGTGCAATCTGTTGGTCGTGTAATGCGTAAATCTCCTGAGAAAGAAATGGGATACATAATATTGCCTATCGCTATTCCCCCAGGTTCAGATGAAAATTTTATATTGCAAAATGATTTTAATTATTCTCACATATGGGAAGTAGTAAATGCATTAAGGAGTCATGATGATAGGCTAGATGCAGAAATAAATAAAATGGAATTAAATAAAAATAAACCATCAAAAATAATCATGGCAAATATAGGTTCTATAGTAAAAGAAGAATTACATAATGATAAAATTCATCAAGCAATATTAGATTTTTCGGAAGGATTAGAGGATTCACTCTTTGCTAAAATAGCAGAAAAATGTGGTGATAGGAAATACTGGGAAAATTGGGCAAAAGATATTTCTATCATAGCTAATAGACATATAGAAATAATCAATGGAATAGTAAAACAAGATGGTATTGCAAAACAAACATTTAAGGAATTTTTAAATGTCTTGCAGAAAAACATTAATAATTCTATAGAAGAAGACGAAGCTATTGAGATGTTAGCACAACATGTGATTACTCAACCTATATTCAATGCACTATTTGTGCAAACAAAAGAATATAATGGCTTTATAGAAAGTAACCCTGTATCACACGGAATACAAAATGTATTAAATACTTTTTCAGAAAAATTAGACTATGAAACACAAAGTCTAGAAAAATTTTATGATAGTGTCAGAAAAAGAGCTTCTGGTATAGACAATGCCGAAGGAAAGCAAAAAATTATTATCGATTTATATGATAAATTTTTTAAACATGCTTTTCCCAAAATGGCTGAAAGATTAGGAATAGTTTATACTCCAATTGAAATTGTAGATTTCATTATACAGTCTAGCAATGATGTTTTAGAGAAAGAGTTTGATAGAAATTTAAGTGATAAGAATGTTCATATATTAGATCCTTTTACAGGTACAGGAACTTTTATAACTAGGCTATTGCAATCTGGATTAATAGAAAAAGCAAAATTGGAATATAAATTTCAAAATGAAATTCATGCTAATGAAATAGTGTTATTGGCCTACTATATTGCAACTGTAAATATAGAGATGGTTTATCATTTTATAAATGATGAATATAAACCATTCCAAGGTATTTGCTTAACGGATACCTTTAATATCTTTGAAGATATACATCAAACTAAGGGGTTATTTTCCAAAATAGATATTAAAGAAAACACTGACCGTATAGATAAATTAAAAGATCTCCCAATAACAGTAATAATTGGTAATCCACCGTATTCTGCTGGGCAAAAATCTGAGAATGATAATAATAAAAATATTGAGTATCCAAAGCTAAATAAAAAAATACAAGATACTTATGCCAAGCTTTCAGGGGCACAGAACTCAAGCAAACTTTACGATAGCTATAAACAAGCTATTAGATTTGCAACCGATAGGTTAGAAGCAGCAGGGCATGGAATTGTCTCTTTTGTGACAAATGGCTCTTTTATGACTACTAAGGTAGATAGCGGTATACGCAAAAGCTTAGTAAAAGAATATGATAAAATTTACCTATTTGATTTACGTGGTAATCAGAGAACTTCTGGAGAGGTATCACGAAAAGAAGGTGGACAAATATTTGGTAAAGCTAGCCGTACACCAATATGTATATGGCTTTTTGTTATGCAAAAAAAGACGAATCAACATCCAAAAGAAGATGCTAAGATCTATTATTATGATATCGGAGATTATAAATCTAGAAAAGAAAAATTAGAGATTATCAAAGAATACGGTAGTTTTTTAAATCTACCTATGAAGGAAATAACTCCTAATAAATACGCTGATTGGCTGGAACAACGCGATAACCTCGAATATGAAAGCTATCAGGTGATGGGTGATAAAAAAAACCAGCAAACCGATAGCATTTTTGCTAATTACACCATGGGTGTTTCTACTGGTAGGGATGCATGGGTATATAACTTTAGCAGAGAAGAATTGGAAAAAAATGTAAAGCGCACCATAGAATTTTATAACAGCGAGGTTAAAAGATTAGAGCAAGCAAGTAATATGAAAGAAATTATGGCTGACCAAAAAAAACTTGATGACTTTGTTTCAAACGATAGTACAAAAATTAGTTGGTCGGTCGGGTTAAAAAATAAATTAAAAAAATTAGAAACCCTATCATTTAGGGATTTTAGGGATATATAGTATACTAAGGGGGAAAGGATAGCATGAAAAATATAGGAGAGGAGTGTGCTACGTATGGCATACGAGAAAGTTTATATCGTCCGTTTTGTAAGCAATATCTTTATTACGGCAGGGATTTAAACCATAGTGTTTTCCAAATGCCAGCCCTTATGCCAATTGCACAATTGCCAAATATTTTTATTGGCGTTATTGGCAGACGTGGCCTGGGGCTTAACCCTTTAATGGTTAATATTACCCCAGATAAGAATTTAATAGAAAATAGCCAATGGTTTGCTTTATATAGCTATGCTAAGCAAACAAATAATTTATTTAATGTAAATAGCATTAACGGCTACACCAGGCATGACAACATAACAGATGCAACGCTTTCTAAGTTTAAACAAAAGTATAACGATGCAATCACCAAGGAGGATATTTTCTATTATATATATGGTGTTTTGTACTCAAAAGATTATCAGGATGATTTCTCTGGTTTTTTATTTAGGTCGCTGCCGCGTATACCCATGCTAGAAGATTTCAATAAATTTCATATCATGGGAAAAAAATTAGCAGATTTACATCTAAACTATGAAAATGTAAAACCGCTCGATGAAGTGCAAATTGATATAGCCGGTAAGGATGATTCTAACCTAAAATTTTATGATGTGAAAAAAATGAAATTTGCCGATAATAAGGATAAAACTACTATAATTTATAATGAAAATATTACAATAAGTAATATCCCTAAGAAAGCCTACGAATATGTCATTAATGGTAGGTCTGCAATAGAGTGGATAATGCACATCTATCAAATAAAAGTGGATAAGCAAAGCGGTATTATCAACGATCCCAATTCTTATAAAGATGGTAAAAATGTCTTTAATTTACTATTAAGCATTATTTCTATGAGTGTTCAATCTATGGATTTAATTGAGTAAATATCTAGTATTCATTATAGATCTGTATATAAATTTACTACCGCGTTAGATATCGCAGTAACAGATTCAAAGGATAAAAAAGTTCCCAAAGATAAAGTTACAATTAAAGGAACTGCTATAGATATTATTGATATTATATTCAAAGCATCTGTTTTAGCATTTTTGAGACTATTATCATTTTGTAAATGTAATACATTACTCTTAATGTAAAAGCAATATACAATTTTCATACAATATATAAGAGAAAATGCCAAACATAAAGATATCAATATCAACATTATCTTATCAGATACAAATGATGTTATTAGATATATTTTTCCACAAAATCCTAAAGTTGCTGGCAAACCTATTAAAGACATTATGTTAAGATATATAAATGATTTTAATAATCCAGGTATACGATGATTATATTGTTGTATATTTGTTAGGTGTATGTCATGAATAATGTTCGATATTATATCTTCACATACAAATATGGAAGTCTTTATCATAGAATCACTTGCTATCATAAAGACTACTGCTAGCATGGAATACAACATATTTTCGTTGCTGTTAATTGTAATCGTGGAAGTTATCGCTAATAATATGTATCCTGTTTGCGCTATACTAGAATAAACTAGTATATGTTTTAACTGATTAGATAAAAATGCATATGATATTCCAATAAATATAGATAAAAATGCAATTATTATGATAATTGTTGATATATATTTAGAAACTATGGAAGATCCAAAACTATAATTTATTAATATAAAAATTTTAAATAATACGAAAGCCATCACTTTTGTTGAAGAACCTGAAAGAAATGCTGTAACTAAGTTGTTAGCTTCAAAATAAGCTTTTGTAACCCAAAAATTAAAGGGAAAAACAGCAATTTTCATAAGCATTGAAATAACCATAAAGACTATCCCAAACATCATCAAATTGTTGTCAGAAACACCTTTGTTAATATAATCAATAATAACGGTAACGTTTAATGAACCACTAGCAGCATAAACAATGCCAACACCAAATAAGTAAAAAGTTGATGCTATAGTGCCAATTATCAAATACGAAAAAGCTCTTTTTAATGCACTTTTAGAAGCTCCAATTGATAATAAAGTATATGAAGAAAGCGCTGAAACTTCTAAGAATACATATAGATTAAAGATATCATTCGTAATTAAAATACCAGATAAACCAGTATAACAGAACATTATACAAGATAAAAAATATCTAAATTTTCTATCTAAAATAAAAAATTTATCGAGATAATTCTTTGAATAAAATACAATGCTAAATACTACAACAGATATAGCCAATAATAAAAAAGAAGAAACGGCATTTATATTGATTTCTATTCCATAGTTATGATCCCAGCCGCCTATATTATACCCTATATTATTTCCATAATAAGTAGCATATATACATAATACTATTAGCGTTATATTACCCAAAATAGATATAATAGAAAATAACCAAGCAATAAATTTGTTAGGTATAATAGCAACTGCCATACCAGAAATCATAGGCAATAAAACAGATAATATTACAATTTTCTCCATAAAAATAAAAAATTTTTAAATCAATAAAATTAATGATTCTTAGAAGAGAGCATATCAATACATTTATGATATATCTTTTGAGAATTTAAACCAAAATAATTAAATAAATCCTCAGAAGGCGCTGATAAACCAAAATCTTCTAAGCCAAAATGCATTCCTCTAAAACCTATGTATTTATACCAACATGAACTGATCCCAGCCTCAATAGATATTCTTATCATATCTTTATCATCATAATGCAACAAGTCATTTTTATAGTCATCAGACTGCATATCAAAAATATCCATACAAAAAACAGATATCACTCTTGAGTATATACCATTTTTTAATAATTTATGCTGCACATCTAACGCTATTGATAATTCTGTTCCAGAAGATAGTAATATAATCTGAGGATATTTTTCAGAATCGGAAATTACGTAAGCACCTCTACTTAAATCATAATTTCTATTATTATAAACCTCATTTTGTATAGGGGTAATTATTTTTTGTCTAGATAAAACTAATAAAGAGGGAGTATCAGTAGTTTTTAAAATCATATTCCAACTTTCTATTGTTTCCAGCATATTAGCAGGTCTATAAACATTTATGTTTGGCATATTTCTAAATGATGCTAAATGTTCTATAGGTTGGTGTGTTGGTCCATCTTCTCCAACACCTATAGAATCATGCGTCATAACATATATTGCAGGTAATTTCATTAAAGCTGACATTCTTATTGCAGGTCGGCAATAATCGCTAAAAACAAAAAAAGTACCAACGTATGGGATAAAACCACCGTGAGCAATTATTCCATTCATGCAGGCTGCCATCATATGTTCTCGAATACCATAATGAATATAATTTATTTTATCTTCATTTTTGATATCACATATTGGAATCATACCTTTAACGTATGTACAATTTGATGAACTTAAATCTGCAGAGCCACCTAAAATATTTGGAATTAGATTAACAATCTCAGAAATAATAATACTAGAGTATTTGCGAGTAGAATCCATTTTATAATTATCTAAAGAATTCTTCATATTCTCTAATTTTGTAAAAACTTCATTACTTATATTTCTTGTTAGGCATGATTCAATCTCTTGTTTACTAATTTTATCCATATCATCTAAATTAGCTTGCCACTTATCATATTGTTTTTTACATCTTAAAATAGACTCATTCCAATATGAATAGATCTTCGGTGGAATAATAAAGGGATCTGTATACCACTCTATATTATCTTTAAAATTGGCTAAAGATGAATTATCAATTGGCCAACTATGCGCTGATGATGTTCCAGCATCATTACCTAAGTACTTTCCAATAATTGTTTTACATGATATAAAGGATGGCTTATCACTTTTTTTTGCATTATTTAAAGCTTCATATATTTCGTTATAGTCGTGACCATCAATTTCCTCCACATACCATCCATACGAAATAAACCTTTCTAACACGTTCTCTGAAGAAACCATTGAAACAAAACCGTCTATGGAAACATTGTTATTATCAAATAACACTATTAATTTATTCAGATTTAAGTGACCAGCAAAAGAAGCAGCTTCATGAGATATCCCTTCCATTAAACATCCATCTCCTGCCATCACAAATGTATGATGATTGAATATATCAGATCCAAATTTTTTAGATAATAGTTTCTCAGATATCGCCATACCAACAGCATTAGCTAAGCCTTGTCCTAAAGGACCTGTGGCCACTTCTATCGCATTAGAGCATATATTTTCTGGATGTCCTGCCGCTTTAGAGCCAAGCTGTCTAAAATTCTTTAAAGCATCTATCTTATAATCATCGTATCCAAAAAAATGCAATAAAGAATAGAGCAGCATTGAACCATGCCCTGCCGAAAGAACAAATCTATCTCTATCTATCCATTTAGGATTATCCGGATTAATTTTCAAAAATTCAGAAAATAGCACAGCTGCCACGTCTGACATACCTAATGGTAAACCAGGATGACCAGATTTTGACTTTTCTATAGCATCGATTGATAAACATCTGATAGCATCAGACATATATTTTATTTTATGAAGATCCATATATTACTTATTAATTAATAATTATAGAGCACCTAAGGTTTTAATATGAATTAAGAATAAGATCTAATACCATTCCAAATACATATCAAAGAATAGGTAATAAATAGAGATGAAAACATAGAAGATAAAATACCTAAAGAAAGCATTATAGCAAATCCTTTAACCGTGCTAACACCAATAATAAACATCATGACAGCTGCTATCATTGTTGTAATATTTGCGTCAAATATAGCAGATTTAGCATACGTAAAGCCTCTTCTAACAGAATACGTCATATCCTTATATTCCATATTTATTTCTTTAATTCTTTCAAATATCAAAATATTATTATCTACTGACATCCCTATCGTTAGTATCATACCAGATATCCCTGGTAAAGTAACTGTTATACCCAATACACTGACAATGCATAGCATTATCATCAAATTTATTGTTAGAGCAATAACAGAAAATATTCCAAATATTCTGTATGTAAATATCATACATAAACCAACGGCAATCAGCGCAACAATTGCTGATTCTATACCATATTTTATTATATCATCGCCCAATGTAGCTCCAATCATTTTTTCCTCTTCTATTTTTAATGGAGCAGGAAGAGAACCTGATCTTAACAATAAGGCTAACTCTGATACTTCTTCATTTGTAAAGGAACCTTTAATTTCACCTTTTCCTGCAATAACTGGCTCTTTAATAACAGGAGCAGTCAAAACAACATCATCAAGAACTATTACAAGTGGTTTCCCTACATTATGTTTTGTTATATAAGCAAATCTATCGGATGCTTTGGAATTCATAAAAAACGAAATTACAGGCTCACCCATTCTATCATAAGTAACTGTTGTCTTTTTTAAAATATCTCCAGACATCTCGGGATTTTTCTTTATTTTATATTTATTATCTAATTTATCTTTTATTATTGTAGAATCTCCTTCTGTATCGTCATCGGCAAATAAATGAAAAGATAATTTTGCATTCTTCCCTATTATAGCTCTTAATTTATCCGGATTATCAATACCAGGCACTTGCACTGATATATAATTTAAGCCTTGATGACTAATTTGCGCTTCATTTGTTCCTATTGCATCGACTCTTCTTCTAATACTTTCAATTGTATTTTCCATAATTTCTTTAGCGTGATAAGCTAAAAAGCTCCCTTTAGGCGTTATTATAATGTTTCTATTTTCATGAACTATTTTAAAATCTTTATTTAAATCAGATAATATCTTATCAATTCTTTTTTTAGAATTTAAGTCATTGAGTTTAATAATCACATTATTATACCCATCGTATTTTACTGATGCAAAATCTATATTTTTTTCTTCTAATTCAGTTTCTATATTGCCACGCAGATCATATAAATATTCATTCATAGCAAATTTATGATCAATTTTTAACCTTATATACGATCCTCCTTTTATATCTAGACCCAGTTTTATTTTCTTACTTTGAAAAAAACCTTCATCAGAAAATAAAATAGATAAATCGTAGTAAGCGAGTGAAATAATAAAGAAAATTAAAAGAATATATCTGATACGCATCATTAAAGTTCATAAAAATAAAAAATTGAAGAAATGTAAAATAAGAGTTATAACAACAATGTTTTATAATCAAGCAAAATAATTACTCAATCATCTTTACATCAGAAAAAAAATCTTAATTAAGCTCACTTATAATAGATAAAAAAATAAAAAAAATATGAAAGAAAAAAAAAATTTAAAAACACTGAATCCTAACATAAAAAAGATATTTGTTGTAGCTTCAGGGAAAGGAGGAGTAGGAAAATCAACAACTGCTCTGAATTTAGCAAGAAATATGACAGATCAAGGATATAAAATAGGAATAATAGATGCTGACATATATGGCTCAACCATTACTCATTTTCTAGAAGATAAAAAGCAAATAGTAAAATTCTCTGATAAACATAAACTGTTTATGCCCATAGTGTATAAAAATATAAATTTCATTTCAGTTGCAAATTTTATTGATGATACAAATGATGCAGTTTTATGGAGAGGCCCGATGCTTTCAAAATTCATTAAAAAATTATTAGATGAAATATATTGGCAAAATGTTGAAATTCTAATTATAGATACTCCCCCGGGAACGGGCGATATATTAATAACTTTAATGTCGGAATATATGTTAGACGGATGCATATTAATTGCAACCCAAGATAATATATCCTATATAGGAATAAATAAAACAAAACGTTTATTGGAATTATTTAACGTAAAAAATCTTGGAATAGTAGAAAATTTATGCCATGAAAAATACGATATGATAAAAAATAATTACTTAAATAATGAAAAAAACAAAAATATCATACAAAGAGTTCCTTATTCAATTGAAATAAGAGAAAGCAATAATTTATGCTATGAATATAATAAAGACTTAATAAGTAAATATTATACTACTATTGTAAAAAAAATTATGATATGATGACACTATGTGTTTTGAGTTGTCTTTATGTCAAAAATCAGTAAGTATTTAATATCTCTTTCTTTTATTATATCTGCCTTTATTGCAGTTTATTTTTATGTTAATGACATAAAAAAAGATAAATATTCAGTGAATAATATGACAAAAATTGGGGGTTCTTTTAGTCTTATTAATCAAGATGAAGCGGTAGTAACAGACAATACTTATTTGGGGAAATACGTTATCTTATATTTTGGATTTAGTAGATGTAAGCAAATATGTCCTTTTCATCTAGATATGATGACAGAAGCCTTAAATAAGATAAAAAATAATAAATTAATAGGTTTATTTGTAACAGTTGATCCTGATCATGACACTCCCGAAGTACTGAAAAAATACCAGAAAAATTATACAAATAAAATAGAAATGCTAACAGGTAGTAAAGAAAATATATTAGCTATGAGAAATAATTATAAAGTTTTTGTCATGGATAATGTTGATGAACCTGAAGATATAAACCATTCTGTATTTATATATTTATTAGCACCAAATGGAAAATTGATATCTTTTAAAGCAGCAGAAAGTACAGAAGATTTGATGTCTTTTCTTAATGAAAATATTGTATAGATAGATAACACTATATTTCTTGATACTTCTTTATTGATCTGATTATCTTGGCTATAGCGATGTAGTATTCTTCTGGGATATATTCGCCAATTTTAGTGTTATCATATAATGCACGCGCTAGCTTTTTATCTTCAAATATTGGTATATTTTTATTTATTGCTAAATTTTTTATAATCAGAGCAGTTTGATCAATTCCTTTTAACACTATTCGTGGTGCATACATTTTTTCACTATCATATTTTAAAGCTACTGCATAGTGCTCTGGATTCACAACTATAAAATCTGCGGATCCTATACTTTTTATTATTTCATTAATTAGCTTTTTTTGCTTATTTTTTAACTTCAATTTAATTTTTGGATCACCTTCTTGTCTCTTTAATTCATCTTTTATCTCTTTTTTGGACATTTTAAGTTTATCAACATATAATTTTCTAGTAATAATAAGGTCTACAATTGAAGTAAAAATCATAAAATATACTATATACAGCATCATTTTTTTTATACTTAACGACAGCAACGATAAATTATCGTTAATATATAGACTAGAGCTAATGTTAAATAATAATGGTAATTGATTTTTAATAGAAAGATAAAGTATTACTGACAAGAATGCTATTTTTATTACTGATATAATAGTATTTTTCAATGATTCTTTAGAAAATAGCCGAGATACCCCTTCTTTAAGAGATAATTTTTTTAGCTTGGGTTTTAAATTATGAAATGAAAAAACAAAACCATTCTGTACAAATCCACCAAACAAACCGAAAATAAATAATAAACATAATGGAAAAAGCAAAATACTAAATATTTGTGCAAAAATATCAAAAACCAAATATCTTATATCTATCTGATCCACCATATAGCTAAATTCTATTATACTTCTTAATAAAACAATAATATGATCTACTATGTGCCGTAAAAAGAAATATATAATAATAGAATAGATAAGTATCATCATTCCTAAAGATAATTCTTTGGAAAATGGTACATTTCCTTTTTTTCTCTCCTCTTTTAACCTAAATTTTGTGGGCTTTTCTGTCTTACTATGTTCATCAACCATTCTAATAAGAGTAACGTTTGCAATGTATGAATGATATTTGTATGATTATTGCTAATAAGTAGTAAATTGAAAAAGCAATGAATACTCAAATAGAAAATGAAAATTCTCTAAATATAAATTATCAGACGATAATAGAGTTGTTAGACCAAGGTAAAATCAGAATAGTAGAAAAAACAGAAAGCAAATACTTAGTCAATATTCAATATAAAAAAGCTATCCTGGATTATCTGAAATTTTCAAAATCATATAAAATTGATGAGAATTCTTATGATAAGTGTGATCTAAAATTTACTAAATGGACAGAAGAAGATTTTCAAAAATATAATATCAGAGTTATTCCAGGATGCCTTGCACGAAAGGGATCTTATATTGGAAGAAATGTAGTATTAATGAAATCTTTTATTAATATTGGAGCATATATAGATGATGATACAATGATAGATACATGGGCTAGCATAGGTAGTTGTGCGCAAATAGGTAAAAGATGTCATATATCCGCTGGTGTTGGTATAGGCGGTGTTTTAGAACCATTAAATAACAACCCTGTAATAATTGAAGATGATGTATTTATAGGAGGTAGGGTGCAAATTGCAGAAGGAATAATTGTTAGAAAAAAATCTGTTATATCATCAGGAGTAAATTTAACTTCATCGACTAAAATTATAGATATAAACAGTGATGTAATTTATCAAGGAGAGATACCAGAAAAATCTTTAGTGGTACCAGGAACTTATAAATATAAAAATACTAATTATGCAATTTCTTGTGCATTAATAATAAAAAACATTGATGAAAATACTAAGAGCAAAACATCAATAAATTATGATTTACGAAAATAATAAATATAATTATATATGCCTGATAATTTAATAGATTCGCATTGCCACCTACATTTTTTCAAAAAAGATGAAATAGATGACATTATTTTAGATGCAAAAAAAATTGGTGTAAAAAAAATATTGAATGTATGTACTAATATGAATGAAATAACATACATGTCTTCTATAGCAAATAAATATGATTTTATATATAGTTCCATAGGTATTCATCCTAATAATGTCTCTTCTGAAATAGATCTATCAAGACTAAAACACGAGATGGAAAATTGTATACTAGATAATAAAAAAATAATTGCTATCGGAGAAACAGGGTTAGATTTCTATAAAAATCATACAGATCCAGAATTGCAAAAAAAATTTTTTATAACACACATAGATATTGCTAGAAATACTAATTTACCAGTTATCATACACTCCAGAGAATGCGATGAAATGATGATAAAAATTCTAGAAGAAGAGTATGCTAAAGGTAAATTTAAAGCAGTATTACATAGTTTTGCTTCTTCAGATAAATTATGCACTTCAGCTCTAAATATGAACATGTATATATCATTCTCTGGGATAATAACTTTCAAAAATGCTAAAGATATAGCTAAAATAGCTAAAAAAAAGGTACCTATCGATAAAATGCTTACAGAAACAGATGCCCCTTATTTATCTCCAGTTCCAATGCGAGGTAAAATTAATAAACCAGGATATGTAAAACATATAGTAGAATTTCTAGAACAAGAACTTAAGAATAACAAGATTAAAAAAGCAGTAGAGGATAATTTTAATTCACTATTTTTCAATAGTTAGAATTTTAATATATTGAACAAATTGATCAGGTTTTATTGAACCAACCTTTTCCATTACTTTAGTTCCATTCTTAACAAAAATAAAAAAAGGAACAGACATGATATTTACATCAAATTTATCTGATAAATATTTTGACAACGAGATATCAACATCATAAAAATCAATATTTGTATATTCACTCGCAAATTTGGCAAATACGGGTTTATAAGATTGACAAGGAGCACACCATTCTGCAGAAATCTTAATTACAGCACTGCTGGATATATTAGATATCAATTCACCATCTTCTTGATTGCTTAAAAATTTAACATATTCTGACATAATATTTTAAATAAAAATTATTTCACTAGATAAAACAAAGGGTAAACAAAAAACAATCACCGCAGCCTTATTATAATCAGTTTTTAAGTTGTTAACAATGCATTATATAGATATAATGTATTATTTTTTGATAAGTATTTTTTATGACACATCTTGTTGGTTCAAAATGCATAAGGTGTAAATATACTGATTGTGTTGAAGTATGTCCAGTTGATTGTTTTTATGAAAATCATGAAATGTTAGCTATTGACCCAGAAGAGTGTATAGATTGCGGTGCTTGCGTGGGACAATGTCCTATAAATGCTATTTATTCTGATACAGATACATTTGACAATCTTAATATTGATGACATATTGCAAATGGCCAAAGATGATAAAAATAATGAAAAATTAACAAAAAAACAACGTTATGTTCTTAAAATGCATAATGTAAACGTTGAAATAGCGAAAAGAAAGCGTAATATAACAGAAAAGAGGGAACCTTTAGAGACTGCTGAAAAGTATCAAAAAATTGAAAATAAAGATATGTTAATTTAAATAATATAAGTGATGAGGGAAGATTAGATGAATGATGGAAATAAAAAGTCTTTTGCTGAAAGGTTTAAGAAAAATAACAATCCAATTATAAAAAAATTTGCAAAAAATGATAAAAAGGATGATTTCAAAAAGGTGCAAAAAGGAACTGGTAATGATACAAAATCTGAAGAAAATAAAAATCAAGCATTCTTAGCGCAAAAAAAGCGTAAAGATTTATTATATTTAGTAAAGGGGAAAGATAAGGGTCAACCAGCATGGCACTATGTATGGGTATTTCCCTCTAAAAAAAGGGCATTTTTGGAAGCTGTCAAAACAGGATCATTAGATGTTAGTTTATACGGTGAGATTAAAAAATCTGGTTGGGGTGAAGAGCCTGGAAAAGAAATTGTAAATGAAATAAAAAAAATGTATGATATAGAGGATTAAATTTATTAAATGATCCAGAAAGGTATATTTTTGAATGGAAGATATTTATCTTTATGATTCTTTAGTCAAGAAAAAAAAACTATTTGAACCCATAGATGATGAAAATGTCAGAATGTATGTTTGTGGTCCTACAGTATATGATTATCCCCATATAGGTAATGCAAGATCGACAGTTATATATGATGTTTTATATAGAATTCTTCGCCATAAATACGGTAAAGACAAAGTTTGTTATGTACGAAATATAACAGATGTCGATGATAAAATAGTAGCAAAAGCTACTCAAGATAATAAAAGTATTGAATATATATCAGATAAGTATTTGAAAATATTTTTAGATAATTGTCGATATTTGAATTGTATCAATCCTAATATACAGCCACAGGCCGTTGCTCATATACCTGATATCATAAATATGATACAGACATTGATTGAAAAAGGGTTTGCATATATAACTTCTTCAGGAAATGTTTATTTTAATATAAAAAAATTTTCAAATTATGGAGATTTATCTGGAAAGAGAATCGAAGATTTAAAAAAAAATGTAAGAATCATCAATAAAGAAGATAAAAAAAATATTAATGATTTTGCTTTATGGAAAAAAATAGATGATCTCAGTGATCATTTTTATTGGGATAGTCCTTGGGGTAAAGGTAGGCCAGGATGGCATATTGAATGTTCCGCAATGAGCACAAAATACCTTGGGAAATCGTTTGATATCCATGGAGGAGGTATTGATTTACAATTTCCTCATCATGAAAATGAGATTGCTCAAAGTATTTGTGCTAATGGTCGTAGCCAATTTGCGCAATATTGGGTTCATAATGGCTTTGTTACAGTAGACGGAATAAAAATGAGTAAATCATTAAAAAATATTGTAACAATAAATGAATTAATGCTAAATGATATAAGCGGTTTTTTTGTAAGATATGCTTTATTATCTACTCATTATAGGAAACCTCTAATTTGGAATGCATCATTAATTGATTATGCAAAAAAATCCATGCAAAAAATTTATCTTGTGTATGATAAAAGTAAATTTTCATGCATTGATAAAAATAAATGTTGTATATTAAAAGATATATTGAGAGATATTTTAAATATCATGTACGATGATATAAAAACACCTCAAGTATTTAGCGCAATTTTCAAATTTATTTCTGAAATATCAAAAAATAAAAATAACATATACGATATATTATACACTTTGAATATAATACTAGATATTTTAGGCATGCAATATACATCAATACCTGAATATAGAAATCAATCTTACATCAAAGATATTGAAGATAAAATACAGCTAAGATCTTTCTATAAAAAAAAGAAAATGTTCAAAGAAACTGATGTATTAACTCATCAACTGTATAATTTAGGTATATCAATAGAAGAAGGGCATAATGATCAAATTAAATGGTATATAAGAAAAATCAAATAACAATCATCATAAATTTTTCATTATTTTATCCTTTCTTATATTCCATTCTTTTTGTTTTTTTTCTTCTCTTTTATCACGTTTATTTTTTCCTTTTGCTAAGCAAATTTCAATTTTTATCAGACCTTTGGGGTTTGAATATATCTTCTTAGGTACTATAGTTAAATTTTTTTCTTTAATTTTTCCAATCATCTTTAAAATATCTTTTTTCTTTATCAAAATTTTTCTTTCTCTTTCAGGAATATGATTACAAGCGTCAGAAGAAAATTGATATTTTTTAATGTAAAGATTTTTTATGAATAGCTCTTCATTTTTTTCATATATATATGCATTGCTTATGTTAACAGAATTTTTTTTTATTGATTTAACTTCAGAGCCTTTTAAACATATCCCAGCTTCTATAGAATTTTTTAACTCATAATTAAAACCAATTTTTTTATTATAAGAAAAAACTGTCATGATCCGTGATAAGTATAAACATAATTATATACTATGCTAAATATTTAAAATCTTAAAGGCAAAATTGTAATAATTTATTATAATAAAGTTAAAGTAAAGTAATGCTTTATATTTATATATAGTAATTAAAGAATAACTTTAACTAAGATGCTTGTTTTTTTGTATAATTTATTAATTTAGCTATAGATATTATTTATTTATAATTTGTTTTTTCCATAATATATATTATGTAATTTAAATAATATTGATTTTTCCTATGCAGCTTAAATTTCCTAAGATTTATGTAGAATTTGTAATAAGAATTTTATATCATCACTATCTATAGATTTTTTAGATAATAATTCTTTCCAAAGATCTTCTTTCTTAAAACAATTTTTTATAGCGCTATTATCTAAAATTAAATAACAAATTAGTATTTTATATTTATAATCGTTAGAAAAAAATCTTGTTAAAAAATGAAATGAAGAGTTATTACTGCTATTATCAATATTCAAAATTGAGCAATATCTAATATATTGAAAAACAATATTATAATTAAAGAATCTGGAACAATTCGTAATATAATCTTTCAACAAATTAAAATATTTCTTCTTTTGATTAGATCTTAGAAAGAATTTTTCAGAAATTAAAATTGTCGAAGCTATTAAATTCAATATTTCATTATTACTTTGTTCATCAAAAAAACTCTTTTTCATGACATTCATCATGTCTTTTAAAATTCGTAAAGCAAATTTTATATCTATTGTTTTATTGGTAGAAAAGTAATTAATTTTTTCATTCATTAAATCATTTTCAGTAATTAATTTAATCATTGAATAAAATGCTAGAAATATAACATATTTTTGATTAATTGCTTTATAATTAGATATATAAAGCATTTTTTTGCTGTAAAAAATCTTTGATTGAATTATATATTTCACAGATTCACATATTTTAGAAAAAAATTCTTCATAATTTATATCCTTTTCATTATGCAAAATAGCAAAAAGAAATAAAACGGTCGCCTCGTATTTATCCTTTTTATCGTATATATTAACATTTTTTAAGAGATGAATTAGAATTTGATAATGTTCTCTACTAACAGTGCTTTCATTATCTTTTATATATTCAAAAAGAACTTTTGAAATTAAAATATCATACTTTTTATTGCCTATCGCAATTTCATTACAGAAAGAATTCAAAGATTGATTATTATCTTCTGATAAAATTAATTTGAAATCCAATAGATCTTTTAAATTTTGATAATAACCATAAAATGAGAGTATTTTTTTATTTTTCTCAAATATTTTACTTATTTTCTTATTATTTGATTCTGATGAATAATCAGCTTTTATAACCTCATTAATAAGAGCAGATAATTTAGCATTATCTATGTTACGTATTAAAAATATCCGATTACTAATCTTAACTATAAAATATAACGCGGCTATTAGCGTAAAAACAAAAAGAATACTATCTATTTTTAGATAAAAGGTATTATATTGAAAAATAAAATGAGAATTATTATAATGCACTAATAAAATAAAAAAAGATATAAAAATAATAATCTTTAAAATGCTATTCATAAAATTATCTCTTAATTTTTATCCGAAAAATTCTCTACATTATCAACATCACTTATACCAGTATTTATTTCCAATATCATAAATTTATACCGATCTCTTATATTAAACAGCAATTCTAAAAAAGCACTAGTTTCCAAAAATTCTTTATGTAAGCCATCAACACAAGATAACAAATAATCATTTATTTCACCCAAATTTTTTAAATCTTCAAATGCATTAATAAAATTCTTTTGTATTATTTTATGAGAAATATTTTCTATACTCTTTATATCGGGCATTTGTGTATTAATTGATATATTATTATCCAAAAAATTAATTATATGATTATTAATATAATGATCAATAATAGAATTATTATCATGATACTTTTTTTTATATTGATTTTTAAAGAATTTTTCAGAAACACTAATGTAATTGAACAATAAATCAAAACTATCTACTTGTAATTTTTGATAAGTTTTAATTTTCTTTTTTTGATTCAATACATTCAAAAAAACCTCTTTTTCTTCATCAGTTAAATTTGCAATATTTAATACATTAGATATGAGTTCCTTATTAATAAATAATTCTGGCTGAAACGCAGCATCATTTAATATAGAAAATATCATATTCTCTATATTTAAGAAGCTGAAGAAAAATTTATTTGATGTAGGATCAGCCATCTCTAAATTCCTAACAACTTGTTCTATAACATGAGTTATATTATTTTCTATAACATTCTTAAAATGCTCACTATCCCTATTGTTAGCAGAAGATATTTCAGACAATATATGAGAATTAATAGTAAGGCTGTTATCTATATTAGAAATAACATTTTTAATATTCACTAATCTATTAGACAAATCTATAAATAAAAATGCAAAAATAGATAAGATAATAAAAACAAAGGTCATTAACAGTTTTTGATTTATTAGAAATGCCTTTTTAGAATTAAGATTACTATCAGAATCAGAACAATTTACATCAATATTTTTCTTCATAATAACCGTAACTAAAATTTACTCTGAATATGAACATGGAAATGAAAAATAATTTGCCCTACATTTTTTCCATTATTAGTAGATACCCTATATCCATCATTATTAAGATCCAGAATATTTTTTGCTATAAAATTAATTTTTTTAAAAAAATACGCTATTTCATCATTTGATGATTTTTCTATAAAGCTATCATAATCACGTACCTTCTTCTTAGGTAAAACCAAAACATGAATTTTTGACTTAGGATAGATATCGTGAAATGCAATCACCCTATCATCTTCATATACTAAATCACACGAAGAACGTCCATCTATTATTTGAGCAAAGATATTATCATCATCATATGTCATAAAAAAATTCGCCTAAAATTATTAAACCATGTTAAATTCGTAATATAATTATCTTCCAAAGAATACGTCATCATCTGAACCAGATATTTTAACATAGATTAATTATTATACTCAATATTATTCATATAATAATTAATGCTATAATCCTCTCTATATACTTGTATGAAGGTGAATAATAATGTATTTAATTTATAGATTTTAATTTAAATTAAAAGCTATTAAAATGACATTTAAAAGTAATAACTTAGACGAGTTATTTGTATATCTAAATGAATACGATGTAAAATATATAAATTTTTGTTATGTTGACTTATCTGGTAAGTGCAGAAATATTTGTATCCCGATGTCTACATGTGATAAAACTATTCTCTTAGAAGGTCTTCCTGTAAGATCTTTACATTTAAGTTCTTGTGACAAATATTCATCATTATCAAATTTACGCTTACTACCAGATATAGATAGTCTTTTTATAGAACAATTTACCCCAATGGCAACAGCAGTATTTATGTGTAATATAATTGATGAAAAATTTAATATTCACCCTTTAGATACAAGATACACTATAAAAAAATTGAAAGATATATTAAAAGAAAAAAATATAGCAAATCACATAGATATTTCATTTGACATACAATGTCAGATATTTGACGAAATGCACTGCGAAATAAATCTCTTTAATTCATCATATGAATTAGATAATAAAAGCAATAAATCTTTCTTAGAAAGAGATAATATAGATAATTTGGCAGATATAAGAAATGAAATAACTAATACTGCATGTAACATGGGCATGGAAATATCTTCGCACAGTAAGGATAAAGAAAAAAAACAATGTTGCTTCAATTTGGGAATTAGTAACATACAAAGTGCTTTAGATCATGTTTTCATAATAAAATATATTACTCAAAAAATAAGTACATCATACGGTAAAAAAGCAACTTTTATGCCATATACCATGCCAGATAGCCAGGGAAATTGTATATTTTATAGACATGCTTTATATGATAAGGATGGTAAAAATATATTTGAAAATGAAGATTTAGGTAAAAATTATATCATGGGAATAATGAAAAATATAAAATCATTAAATGCTTTATGTAACGCAAATACAAATAGTTACAAAGCATTGAAAAATAAAAAATCCGACAATTACATAAGTATTGTATTAGATAACAGTACAAAAAAGAATAATACATTACTTGAGGTATCATTTTCTGATGCAATATCTAATCCATACCTTGCAATGTCCGCAATTATTATGGCTGGTATAGAAGGAATAGATAAAAATATACATACCAAAGATTTAACTGTACAAGATATAAAAACCTCAGAAAAATTTTCAGAATCATTATCTTCTTTAGAAGAAAACAATTCTTTTTTATCAAAAATATTCACAAAAGAAATGATAGAAGAATTTATTCAACTTAAAAGAAATGAGATTAATGAAATGGAATCATTAATACACCCTGCTGAAATTATGAAATATTATAATAACTAAAAATATCTTTCTTTCATTGCTGTTTAAAATAAGTTTTGGAGGGTATCCTAGCATCTATTAAAGGAGGTTTTTCTTTATTATAATTAGAAAGATAGCTATTTGAGTGAATTATAGATTTAATTTTAGCAAAGGCGCTGTCATAATGATTACCTGGTATTTTCAATAATGTTCCATCTGATAATCTTATCTCCCATTTCATAGATCTAGATTGACGAACTTGCTTTAGTTTTGCAAAAAATTCAGGATAGCAATCTTTTATATAATTTACCAAATCAATAAAATGATCTAAATTATTATCATTAGCGTCCATATACAGACTAATTAAAGAGTTTGTATCTAAAGTATCATTTATAATATCATGATTAGCCTCAGCAATATTATCAATAATAACGTTACCAAAAATATCGATAATAGAAATACCGTTCCATAATGCAAACGGTACATATTCCTCAACATCAACTGATATAGATTCTGGATAAATTTTCCTGATCTTTACGTTCTTCACCCAAGCATTTTTAAAAAAATCATTAGATAAATCATGCAAATCTACACTGATCATATTATTCGCCAATAATTTATTCTCAATATTTTTAATAAAATTATCATTTAATAATTTAGAGCCATTAATGTTAAAATTTTTAACTATCAATCCCCTATTTACAGCATATTTTTCACATAACTTAATGGAATTTTTAAACATTATCCCAAATAAAAATACTATCAATACAGCTAAAAATACATAAAATAAGAGGGTTAAAGTGTATAAAACATTACTTTTTGATTTATTTTTTTTATAATTCACCCTATCATTTAGACTGCGGTTAAATTTAACGCCAAACATAAGAACAGATTTAATAAAATAATTTTACCATTATAAATCATCAATAATCTTTTCAATAAGATCATCCATACTGATCATATTATGATTTATTATATCAGGAATAAGAGACTTCTTACTTAGACCAGGGCTCGTATTAACTTCTAGTAATACAGCTCGATTTTTTGCTGGATCATATCGATAATCAACTCTAATAACACCTCTACAGCCAAAATAAGAAAATATTTCCGAAGATTGATTCATAATCTCTTTATAAGTAGCTTCATCTATCCTAGCAGGATAGATATGTTTAGCAAGTTTATCTTGAGAATATTTACTTTCTACGTCATAAAATATCTTATCTCTATTAATTAATATTTCCATAACACCTGCAGCTTTACCCGATATTACTCCAACCGTAACATCAATACCAGGGATATATTCTTCAAGCATAAAATCAACTCCTTTATATTCATCCAAAATACTAGGATCAAAGAAATTTTCAATAGCATCAAAAAAACTGACTCCATAACTAGAGCCTTCACAAACAGGTTTAACAATATGCGGCCTTTTTAACAATGATTCATCATATTTATAGTTATTACTATATATGTCTCTTTTTATAAAACACCCATCAGCAATATTAATATTCAAAACAGATGAACATAGCTTCTTTGTCATTATTTTGTTCATTAAAATTGAACTAGGTAATAAACCAGACCCTGTATACGCGATCCCCAACATATTCATCAAACCTTGTATACAACCATCTTCTCCATATATTCCGTGAATACAATTAAAAATAAGATCAAAATTATTACAAATTTTTATAAAATTGATAATTTCATTCCGATTTTTCAAATCAAAAGAATCCCATTCGTACTTGAGGTTATTTAAAGATTTTTCTACTTCAATAGCACTGTTTAAAGATATTTCTCTCTCTACAGAATATCCACCTTTTAAAACCAATATTTTTTTTTTATGAATCATTTTATTTAATATCAATACATCCCATATCTTTTAGATTTTTCATACTATCTTCAATATTATTATCTTGCTCGTTATTAATTGCTATCAAAGATTCATTTGAAGAATCCAAAATATTAACATCAGAGCCGCTTACATCAAGAGATTCTATACTTTTACAAATACCAAAGCCTTTTCTATTATTTATTATTCGTTTGCTTATTTCATGATATCTCTCTTGAATTTTCATAATTTCATTACCTAATTTATCAAAATCTTTTATAAATTTCTCTAAATTAGAATAAATTTTCCTAAATTCATAAATGATATTGTTATTGTTTGCATATTGTTTAGCAGCATCACAAATAGAACGTATAATAAATAACGACATAACTAATTGATTTTGACTAACCAGTATTATTTTCTTTTTCCACGCAAAACTAAATATATCTTTATTATAATAAATAGCAGAATTTAAAGCATCTTCCATAGGTACGAACATTATAATAAAAGGAGCAAAATTGTGATCTGTTTTACATTCATTTAATAAGCTATTATATTCTTTTTCGGCTAAATTTTTAATATGATTTTTTATCGAATCTGCATGTTTCTTTAGGAAATCTTTTTTCAAATCATCCTCAGCATTAATATATTCATCATAAGATTTAATAGAAACTTTGGAATCTATTATAATAGAAGTATCTTCTCTATTGTAATGCGGAATTTTTAATATCACATCAGCTATTCTTTTTGAAGGTAAGCTCTGTTGTACAAAAAAATCTCGATCTTCTTTAAATCCAAAATTTTTAAGTATATTAATTAAAATGGTTTCTCCCCAATTACCCTGAATTTTATTATCATGTTTTAATGTATTAAACATACGATTAAAAATCGAAATCATTTCTTCTTGCATTTTACGAGAAACAACATTTGATTCTTTTAAATAATCTGAATTATTTCTATGCTCTTTTTCATATTTTTCTATAGTTGTTCGTAAAGGCTCTATAAGTGTTTTTAAATGATCAGCAGACTTTGATGTAAATTCTATAGACTGTTGTTTAATATTTTTATTAGCAACATTTTCAAAAAAATTCTTAAACTCAGATTGATAATTTTTACTAAATTCATCAGCCTTTTTTAAAGAAGAATTTTCTGCAATCAGAGTATCTCTTTGTTTTTTAAAAATTTGATAATCATCAAGCAATTTTGAGTAATTTTCTTTTAATATTGTTAATTCACTATTTAAAGATGATTTTATAGCAATATAATTCTTTTCTAAAGTTTGCCTTTCAAGCAAATTTTTTTCATATTTTATTTTTAAATCACCAAACTCTTTGTTTAATTCAGAATTAGTACGAATAAATGATTCCGTATCATTTTTTAGTGAATCAATTATAAAATTTTTTTGTAAAATTTTACTTTGATATTTAAAAAAAAATACCAAAGTAGTTATAATGGATGCAATTAAACAACAAAATAAAATTAGAGATAAAGTAAAACAAGACATAACCTTATGTGTGTGAATAGTAAAATATTATTCATACACAATATATATTAAATTGGAAGACATTTGAAAAAATGTTATTTTATGCTTTATTTTATTTGCGCTTAATATTTATAGCATTATTTAACAACATTTAAACACCTATAATGAAAGAATTTATATTCACAGATGTACCTATCGAAGCCACTCCTTTTTTGTTGCAAAAAAATATAAGCAAATTAACAATAGATAGTCTTATTATATATATATGTGATAATAAAGTTGATCCTTTAAAAATAAAAAAATGGCTAGATTTTTTAGAAATTAATTCTTTGATAATAGAGAGTCCTGATGTTATACCGTATGAATTAAATTTTTCTAGCAAAAAATCTGTTTTTTTATATTTTAAATCTTTAAATAATTTATCTAACAATCTAAAAAATATTAAAGTTATAATACTAACAATTAATACATTAATTAAAAAAAATTTACCAAAAAGTATTATAAATAAAGCAAATATAGAAATTAAATGCGGAAAAAATTTAGAACAACACATCTTAGTACAAAAATTATTACATTGGGGATATGAGATAAAAAAAACAGCTTATGCTATTGGAGATATCGCTATAAAAGGAAATTTAGTAGATATTATTACTCCTTTAGAAGCCTTAAGAGTAGATTATTTTGATAATAAAATAGATAATATAAGGCTATTTGATATAAATACACAATTAACTACCGCAAAAATTGAACAAAAGTGCCAAATTTTTCCCGTAAAATTATTAATGTATGATTATATCAATATTAACTCTCTTAATAATTTTTTTAAGAAAAAAAACCTAAACATTACCAAATCTTTGAATCATAACATAAGATATCCAGGAGAGGAAAATTGGGCTAATATTTTTTATAATGTTGAATTACAAAATTTTTTTAAATATCTTGATAAAATTGAAAAAGACTGCTTAAAAAAATGTGTATTAATTTTTGATCATATAAATTTGACTAATATAAATAATTCATTATCTGCTCTTTATGCTCAGCAAAAAAAGAACGTTGAGGTAGAATTCTCTTCCGCTAAAGAATTGCTGTACTTAGATGTGCAGCAAGATATCTCTAAAAAATTTAAAAATAATATAGCATTCATTGCAACTCAGGATTCATTTTATCATAAAACACATAAAGATCATGTTGTTCAAAAATCTGAAATAATTCAAAATTTTCTTAACCATGAACAAAACTTACGTGAGACATTTGCATCTAAATCTAAGCAAACTAAAATAATCTTAACGTTTCCTTCTCAAGGGTGCTTAATTAGTGTTGCAAAAATATTGAACTTAAAATTCAATATAATTGAAAAAATTTCTCAAGCTAAATCGGAAGAAATAAATTGCTCTATTCTACACTTAAATTATGGTTTTAATTGCCAATCTGAGAAATATATATTCATTGCTTTAAAAAATACTTTAGTAAAGCAACAATCTACTGATTATAAATTATCTTCTATATATATGCATGATATAGAAATTGGTGATTTAGTGGTGCATAAAAAATACGGCATAGGGATTTTTGGTGGAATTATAGAATTATTTATCGATAAACAATTGAAGCAACATTTTTATGTTATCGAATATCAAAATCATGATAAAATATATACCCCTGTGGAAAATGTTAATCTAATTTTCAAATATGGAACATCAAACGATACTACTGTTTTAGATACGATTGGATCAAAAAATTGGCAAAAAAGAAAAGAAAATGCAAAAAATAGAATATCTTTAATAGCCGATGAATTAATTAAAACTGCTGCAATAAGAAATAGGATAAAAATTGATAATATTAAAATTAATTGTGAATCATATAAACTATTCTGTGATTCTTTTCCTTATATAGAAACGGATGATCAACTAACGGTCTTACAAGACATTTTTACGGATTTACAAAATAATAAATTAATTGATCGCTTAATATGCGGTGATGCTGGAGTAGGTAAAACAGAAGTAGCATTGAGAGCAGCATTTATTATCACAGATAACAACTTTAATAATCAGGTTGCCTTATTATCACCTACAACTGTTCTAGCCAATCAACATTATAAATTATTCCATAATAGAATGTCAGAATTTGGTATTAACGTTGTTGAATTATCTAGCAATACTAAAAATCCAAAAAAAATTAAAGAAGAAATAAAAACTGGAATAGCACAAGTAGTGATAGGGACTACTTCCCTATTAAAAACAGAATTTGCTAATTTAAAAATGCTGATTATAGATGAAGAACAACAATTTGGAGTAAAAGATAAAGAATATATAAAAAAGACATATCCTAAAACACATGTTATTTCAATGTCAGCCACTCCTATTCCTAGAACATTACAAATGTCATTATCTTCTATAAGAGATCTAAGTTTAATCACAACATTTCCTAAAGATAGAATAATTCCCTGTGTTTTCGTATCACAATATAATTTAACTATAATTAAAAATTTTATACTAAGAGAATATAAAAGAGGGGGATCAGTCCTTTACATATGCCCAAGAATTAAAGACATCCAATATTTATATTCAGATATTGCAGATTTTTGCAAAGAATACAATATCAATACAGAGGTTTTACATGGCAAATTAAAAAATCAAGAAATTGAAGATATAATGTCGAGGTTTCGTAAAAGGGATACCTCTGTTGTTTTAGCAACAAATATTGTACAGTCGGGAATAGATATTAGTCATACAAATACAATAATAGTTTATGATTCACATAAATTTGGAACATCTCAGTTATATCAGTTACGTGGAAGGGTAGGCAGATCAAACGTACAATCTTATGTTTATTTTATTAAACCCGATGATATAACCGAAGCAGCCGAAGATAGATTAAATTTTATCAAATCTTTAAACCAAATGAACTGTAGTTTTAGTGTCGCAAATTACGATATGGATTTTCGTGGATTTGGAAATTTAGTGGGAGATAAACAATCTGGTAAAGTAAAAGAAGTTGGAATTGAAATGTATCAAGAAATGTTGAATGCAGCAATATTAAATAAGCCAGTAATTGAAGAAATAACGGTCTCTATAAATCTCAATAGAGGAATCCCAAATGAATATATTAAAGATTTTAAAACACGGATGCAAATATATAGAAAACTTAGCAAAGCTGAAACAAAAGAAGAAATTTTACAAATAACTTCTGAAATGATAGATAGATTTGGTGAAATACCAGATGTTGTAGATAATTTAATAAAAATCAGCTTATTGATAACTTTATCCAAACATATTGGTATAAAATCTATTACTATTACAAAAAAATATATCTATATTAATTTTTTAAGAATTAATATAGATGCAAAAAATCTAATATTATTTATAATGAAAAATAATTTGAAATATAAGATAATTAAAAAAGATGAAATAAAAGTAGTAGAATACAATGAAAGTCTTGAACAATCCTTAAAAAGGGCTATAGAACATATTGAAATATTCAGTGATATTTTATGTAGAGCAGATCAATAAAAAAACGCTTCTCATTCCACACCCCAAATTTTACTTTTTTGTATCCAACCGGTAACATTCTTATTTATTTTTACTTTACACCACTCACCTTGACAAATTTTATAACTTAATATTGTTCCAACATCACAATAATATATCTTCTTAGAATTAATATCTGATTTATGGAATAATGAAGCTTTATCTATGCTTACTATAGCATAATTGATATTTTTTATTAAGAAAGATTTTTTTATCCATCCTGCTCTATTTTCATAATCTTGTATATAAAACCAATCTTCATAGCATGATAAAATACGAACAGGAATATTTTTAGAATTATAAGTAAAAATTATAGGGTATTCAATTGATGGTCCCTTGCGCAAATTTATCTTATTACTTTTAGTTTTAAAAAAATGATCTTTCGGGCAATCATAACAAAAAAAATCATCAATAAAAGGTATTGTAAATAACACAACAAATAAACAATATAAAAGTATCCTCATTTTAATTTAAGTATCATAAACAAAGGAATTAAACCAAGGCACATACTAAAGATATAAAATGAAATCCAAGAAAAATTATCTGCATAAATACCGGAAAATAAATTGATAAATATTTCAAACAGTCTATAAAATGATTCTATAAAAGCATAGCTTGCTGCAGGATTAACATAAATCTTACATTTTTTAGCAATATAAGATACTATACAACACGTTGCAACACCTGCACATATATTTTCTACAAAAATGGTAATGCATAAAGTGATAATATCATTATTTATATTATTTGCCATATAAACAAAGAAGATATTAGATATCATTTGTAAAATAGCACCTATCATTAAAAATGTTTTATCATTAGTGATAGTAGACAAATAACCACCTAATAAAAGACCTAAAATATTTGTTATAAACCCAATAATTTTCCAATAAAAACCTATTTCTGATAAAGAGTACCCTCTATCTAAAAAAAATATATTTATCATATTACTAATAAAAGCATCAGGAATTCTATAAATCGTAACAAAGCATAATAAATATATACCTCCCTTAACACTCAAAACGCTAAGTACAGCAGATTTCATTTTCTGTATGCAAAATATTCTTTTGCCATAATCATCAATATTTAAACTAAATTTTGGAAAAAATAACAGATTTATTAGACTAAAAAAAACCATTAATAACGATAAGATTAAATAACTTATCTTCCAATTTATGGATGCATCGCATAAACCAAACATTTTGCATAAATAATCAACAAGTATTAATAAAAAACCACTAGCAAGTATTATACCTGTTTTATATCCTGTCATATAGAAAGAAGACACTATGCTTTGCTGCTTATAAGAGAATTTATTAATTCTATAACAATCTATAAGTGATACCTGCAAAGCACCAAATACGGAATAAATAAATACAAATACACTAAAAAAATATATGTTATCTGAATCTAAATCTATAAAAAATAGAATCAATGTTGTAAATGAAATCATAATAGTAATAATAAATACCCATGATTTATGATTGCCAAATAATCTTGATAAAATTGGTATTTTGTATTTTGAAATTTCAGAAGACCAGATAAATCTTAGAGCATAAGGCATCGAAAACAATGAAATAAATCCAATTTCTGTTTTTGATACTCCAATATTTGATAACCAAGTACTAAAGTTAGAATGAATAAGAGAGAAAACCATACTGCTTATAATTCCAAAAATAAATATTTCTGCATTATCAGCAGTTAAAATAGTTATAGTTTTATTTCTCATATAATATATTGAATATATTAAGCAATCTCAGTAGTTGTATTTATTTTATTAGAAAATATATGTAGCATAGTAAATAAAGGTATAATACCGATTAATGCACTAATTAAGAAGAAAGAATCCCAATTTAACAATTCAGCCAATATACCAGAAATAGGTGATATAATAAGCACACCCAGTGCTGTGAAAGAAGTTAACATTGAGTATTGCAAAGCAATATAATTGGAATTTTTACAAAGATTAGATATATAAGCAACAAATATAGTGGTAATCATTCCTCCTGTGATATTTTCTACAGCAATTGCTAAAAAAAGCAACTGTATATAGTTACCAATATAATATATTAGCATAAAAGATAAATTTGATATCATTTGCAAAAACAAACCAATTATGACCATTTTATTTAAATTAAAACGTAAAAGTAAAAAACCACCAAAATATGCCCCAACAAAAGTTATAAAAAAACCAAAAGTTTTATTAACAAATGCTATATCGCGTATAGAATAACCCATCTCTAGAAAAAAAGGATTAAGCATAACTCCTATAAATATGTCAGGTGCTCTGGCAAATAAAAGTGAAAAGAGTATCAAGATACACATAGATTCACGCGAATAAAAGTCTTTAATAGGGCTTATAAATGAAGTACGTAAGAAATGCTCTATATGACCTAGAAAATTATCATACTTTTTTTCCCCTTTATTTTCAGAAAAGTTACGATCATAAAAATCCTTTGAATTTCTCCTGATAAAAAAAATCATCACCATAATGGTGAAAATTAAAATAGAAAAAATAAGGTAAGAATATTGCCAATTTGTTATATTATCACACAAAAGATTTACATCGCATAAATAAGAAACTAATAATAAAAATATACCGCCCGCTAAATACATACCAATTCTATAGCCAGAAATAGCAAAAGAAGTTCCCAATCCTTGTTCTTTTGATGACAGAATTTTTACTCTATAAGCATCAGAATTAGCATCATGACTAGCAGCTAAAATAGATAAAAAAAACTGAAATATAAATATGAAAAATAGACTCTTAGTAGGGTTAATGAAAAAGTAAATCGAAATGCATATAAATATTAAAATCTGAAAGACAACTGTCCAGCGATAATAATTATTAAATTTTTTAAAAAATTTAACTATAATTATATCAAAAAAGCCAGACCACAAAAATTTAAGAGCAAAGGGGAAAGTTGCGATGTGCATAAATCCAATCTTCGATTTAGGTATCCCAGCAACAGAAAACCACATATTAATTGTCCCATGAGTAAAAGAAAACATCATCCCAGATATTAATGCAATCATAAAAATCGTGAGCATATCGTTGGATCTTTTTTTTAGTTTATCACTCATAATTAAAAAATAAGATAAGGAAAATCAAAGATTTGCAATAATTTCAGCTATTTGAACAGCATTCAGTGCACCACCCTTTCTCAAGTTATCTGCAACGCTCCAAATAGAACATATCCTTTTTTCTTCATCAATTCTCAATCGAGAAACAACTACATCATCAAAATTTTTAGCATTCAATGGTGTAGCATATTTCTCTACATCATTAAACAAATCTACCCCAGGAAAATCATCATACGCTTCAATCACAGAATTTATATTCTTCATAGAGCCATCAAATTCTATAAATATAGACTGTGCATGACCAATAAAAACAGGGACACGTACACAAGTAGCTATAATATCACTCAAAATGCCCCCTGTTATCTTATTACTTTCTAATTTTATTTTATTCTCTTCAGAAGAATTTCCTAATTCATCAAAATCACCAACATGTGGCAAGCAATTAAAAACTATATTTTCTGGAAAAACACTCTCTTCTTCGTCTTTATCTATAAAAGAATAACTAGCTTTAGTTTTATCATATAATTCATTCATAGCTTTGCGGCCTATCCCAGAAACTGATTGGTATGTTGACACAAAAATCCTATTTATGTTGACCAATTTTGTTAAAGGAAAAATAGACATAAGCAATTGAATGGCAGAGCAATTGGGACTAGCAAAAAATCTACTATCGCCTACGTCATGAGCATTTATCTCAGGAACAATTAACGGGACTTTTTCATCTAATCTATAAGCATCACTTGTATCTATCACAATGCATCCAGCAGATCGAAAACGATCAACATATTTTCTAGAAATATATTCATTTGTAGCAAAAAAAACTATATCAACGTCACTAAAAGTGTTAAATTTTTCTAGCATTTCTACTTGATAAACTTGCTTTTCTCCAAAAGAAATTTTTTTTCCATAGGAATCCATAGATGCAAGAGGAATAATTTTAGAAACAGGAAAGCCCCTTTCGTATAGAATGTTAATTATTTCTCTACCAATAACACCAGTAGCACCAATTACGGCTATTACAAAACTTTTCATAAAAAGTTGCTATTACAATATCCCAAGATAGCCGTAATTATATATCAACAAAATCGAATATACAATCATACATTTCAGTATGCATTTTTTGTAAAAAATATATACTCATTTATTAATATTAATTGGTAAGTCAAAGCCCTGTATGCTTTCATTATAAACTGATAATAGTACCATTTTTTGATTCTGGAATATTGTTTTATAAAGCATATAGACTGCTTCAAAATTAAGATTGAAAAACACGAATCCTACAAAATATACTATTAAAGAAGAATAAAATGCATTTATGATACCTTGCATTATATAAGAAAGGGCATTATGATAATCTCTCTCTAAAAAAGAAACAGGCCATAATTTAAAGACATCAATGACTCTATATATAAAATAAAATATTCCATATAGAGTTAAAAAAACCATGCTTTGATTCACCCAAATTGCACATTCAATTAAATTTTCACATGTTTCATCATATAATTCTTGGATCCAATCTCTTAAAACAAACACCATAGGAGCTGTTGCAAATAAAAAAATCATTTGTCCAAAAAAACTTGCGATCATAACATTTTCATGCGCTATTTCATCTCCCTTTAAAAATAAAATTAGAAAAGAAAATGAGAATATTATTAAAAACGCAGCACATATAAGATATAAATTAAATGTAAACTCAATAACATGAGCTTGATATCCTACTGTAAAAAAAACTATAATATGAGATATTAGAATTGCTGCAAAAGCCGCCCAATGGCTTTGCCAAGTTGGTAAATATCCGACACCGAACGCACTTAGAAAAAAATATGCTGGGAAAATACTCAGTAATTTATTAAAAATCTTTCTCATTTTACATAAAATAAGTACAAAAATAATATTTTATATTGTTCATAGTATAAAAAAATAAGATTACCATTTGTTTAATTTATTGTAATATAATAATATAATATCGTGAATGCATATTGCTCAATATATTATTTCTTGGGGTTTGATACTAATCATGTTAGAAAAAAAAGTAGAACACAAATTTCATATCATAGATCCTAGTTATAAACCAATCTTTACCTCTTTTTCTCTTTTTCTCTTGGTAATTAGTTTTGTATTATTCATGAGAGAAAAAAATTTTCTTACCATCTTTGCTTTTTTAGCTTCTTTATCAATTTTATTATTCTCTCTTTTCTTATGGTGGAAAGATATAATCTTGGAAGCAATAAGAGATAAAGCACATAATGAAGTGGTTCAAAAAGGGCTAAAGATAGGAATGATATTGTTTATTATCACTGAAATTGTATTTTTTGGCTCATATTTTGCATCTTTTTTCACTGCTTGGATAAACACTTACATTATAGAAGATTTTTGGAACATAATAGTTTCATCTTGGCCACCAGAAGGCATAAAAACTGTAGATCCTTTAGAAATACCTTTTATAAATACATGTATATTACTTCTTTCAGGATGTTCAGTTTCATGGGCTCATTATGCTCTTTTAAATAAAGATAATACAAATTTAGTTAATGCCTTATTTATAACGATAATGCTAGGTTTAATATTCATATTTCTGCAATTTTTTGAATTCGCTCACTCTGATTTTAATTTTGTAGAAGAGGGTATAAAATCTTTATATACTTCAAACTTTTATATGTTGACAGGTTTTCACGGTGCACATGTAATAATTGGAGTAATTTTCCTTACTGTTTGTTTAATTAGGGCAATCAAAGGACAACTTACACCATTAAATCACCTAGGTTTTGAATTTGCATCTTGGTACTGGCATTTTGTAGATGTAGTATGGATATTCGTATTTCTTTTTGTATATGTATTTTCAAGATAAAATACTTTTAAATAGAAGAGGATAATATACAATATAGAATCCTTCTCTATTCTTTTTTGGGATTGGAAAATAATCTGGACGTCTGCTATTTATTCCGTTAATGTGTTGTTTGATTCTGATTTATTATATTTATCGATCCCGATCCTACAGATTTTTTGCTATTCTCTTCCTTAATCTGCAGTGATTTTGCAATTACAGAAGCAAATAATGGATGGCAATTAAAAGGTCTTGATTTAAATTCAGGATGATATTGTGTAGCAATAAACCAAGGATGATTTGATAATTCTATGACTTCTAATATATCATCTCTATTATCACATATACCCGAAAAAATCACACCTGCTTTCTCTTCAAGAATACTTTGATATTTTATGTTAAATTCAAATCTATGCCTATGACGCTCTAATATGAAATTCACTTTGCCATATATTTCACTAATCTTCGTATCTGGAACAAGTAAGCATTTATAAGATCCTAAGCGCATTGTCCCTCCTTTATCACATGAAGAGGTTCTATACTCCTTTTTTAAGTCTTTTTTAGAAGTCCAACTGTCCATTAAAACAATAACTTCATTCTCATAAGATCCAAATTCTGAAGATCCTACATCTTTCATTTTTAAAACATTTTGGCAAATCTCTATAATAGACAATTGAAAACCCAAACAAATTCCTAAAAAAGGAATTTTAAATTCCCTTGCATACCTTATTGCCAATAATTTACCTTTTATTCCTCTACTACCAAAACCTCCTGGAACAATCACTATGTCAAAACACTTCAGAGTTTTTTGGGTATATTCGTAAGAAGACAGGTCCTCTGAATTAATTAATTCAACTTTAACATTACAATTATTGATTAATCCAGCATGATCTAATGCCTCTAAAACTGATTTATAAGAATCAGATAATTCAACATATTTTCCTATAAGAGCTATCTTTACAGTATAATGCTTTACACTATAAAATTTTTCTATTATGTTCTCCCATTTATTAATAATCAAAGGGTTATTTTCAGATTGCTTAAAGCAATCTTCCATATCAAAGTATTTTAAAATCTGCTTATCTAATCCGAAATTATGATATACCACTGGTATTTCATATATATATTTAACATCAGGAGCACATATAACAAAATCTTTATCAACACTACAAAGAGAAGCTATTTTTTCTAATTTATCTTTTGGAATAGAAGAAGGACTTCTGCACATTATAATATCAGGCTGTATACCCATGGAATTAAGACTTTTTACTGAATGTTGAGTAGGTTTAGTTTTAAATTCTTTATCATTATTAATAGTCGGAACCATAGTCAAATGCATAAGAGCTATATTTTTTCTTATTTTACGACTCGAATACATCAATTGTCTGATTGCTTCAATAAAAGGTTGGCTTTCAATATCACCTATTGTTCCCCCGATTTCACACAGTAAAAAATCATAGTCTTCAATATCTGATAAAATGAAATCCTTTATTATATCAGTCACATGAGGAATCACTTGTACAGTCTCGCCAAGATAACCACCTTTTCTCTCTTTCATGATCAATTTTTGGTATATCTTTCCAGTAGTAATGTTGTCATTCTTAGAGCAATTTATCCCAACGAACCTTTCATAATGTCCAAGATCTAAATCTGTCTCGCCACCATCTTCAGTCACGAACACCTCTCCATGTTGAACAGGATTCATTGTTCCTGGATCAACATTAAGATATGGGTCAAGTTTTTTTAATTTTATCTTAAAACCTTTTTGTTGTAATAAAGAGCCTAAAGCGGCTGTAGCGAGCCCTTTACCCAAAGATGAAATAACTCCCCCTGTTATACAAACTATCTTACAATTATTATTGTTAACCATCTAAAGGCACCGAGTTATCGAAATCACGCAATTTATCAAATTTTAATTCTGATTGATCTGTAATAAGATCATCTTCTTCTATAAACAAAGATGATTTATGACCACTACTGTAAACAGCAGTTAGAATTGCAGTATTACAAATAAATAAAAACACTATAACCCAAGTAAATTTTGCAACCGGTTTCAGTTTATTGATTTTACCAAAAGAAGTGCTTTTTTTGCCAACAAAATCGCTAACAAAATCTGAATCTATACTCTGCACCAAAATTAGCAACAAGATAAGAAAAATTAGCAAAAAATGCAACACAAGAAAAATATTGATCATGCCATTGTATAATAAGAACACGTACTAATCTCAGTATACAAAAAAACATCCAAAAAAGAAATAATAAAAGACGAATAAGTAGCTTTATTATGGCAGTTATCAAAAAATATTATCCTATCCTTTTTCGGGACAAAAAATGCCTTCCAACGAAAAAATATCTTTGATAACTACCGAATTTATCGATAAATACAAAAACATCTTATCAAAAGAATATGGAAAAAATATAAATATATAATGTCATATCATAATATTATATATTATATCATAAAAATACACTTTAATCTCTATAGTAATGAATTACTATAAGATATCGGTCATATTTACTTTGACGCTGTTACTTACTAAAGAAAATAACGAAATAAAAAAATTACTGATCACTACTTGCCCCCTAATGCTAATTTTAGAGAATATTGTCCTTATCAACAGCACTTAAACTAAAAAATATTGTACAAATTGTACAAAAAATTACAAACAATATAAAACAATTCTTTATATTGATCTATCATCTATAGATAGCAAAAAAGCATCATTCTCTAAAATCCAAAAAGCATCTTTTAATGAAAAAAATTTTAAAGATGCTTTTTTTCAAAGGCAATATAAACAATATTCATTAGACATTAAATTTATTAAAAATAGAATTTAATACCTACAGTAAATACATGATCCAAGGAACTAGGTATGCTTACTTTAACATTCTTAACTTTATCCTCATTTTTTATAGAATTGCTAATATTAGCTGTTAGTGCTACTTTGCTACTATCTACTTCATATAAAGATTTTACTTTAGGTGTTTTAATATAATCTGTTTCAACACTAGGTTTAGCAAGAATATCATTGTCATTTTCAACCGTAATTTTATGTGGTACAATTTCTTTTCCAGTAGAAATGTCTAACTTATTATTAAAAGTAGCTATTGGCATATCAACATTAACATCTTTTGCTGCACTATATCTGGCAGTATATGCAGCATAAGGAGCTATAAAATCAGAAATATGGTATTCAATACCTATTCTACCTTGTGCAGCAAATACATTAGTATTAAAATCTCCTGATGTATCCAAATCTGAAGTACTATAAGTAGCAATCAATTCATCTTTATAAGCATCATCTCCTAGATTTTTATTGTGAGGTGCTACTTCTTTTAACTCAATTGGTTCAGAAAATTTAGCAATTAATATAGAATTTTTTGTTCCTTCAGGTCCACTTGTACCATCAACCATAACGGCACTTCCATCCACAAGTTTCGCATATTGATAACGAAGATTATAATCAAGCTCAGGAATTCCTTGCATATTAGCAATATGCTCACCACCATCCCCTACAAGACTACCTGCTGTTAATATGTGTATCCATGCATCTTCTGGTGTCGAAGCACCCGAAGTAGGTGCAAAATTATATATCGTATCACCACTTGTTGATTTAAAACCAGAAATATCATTAGTGTCTATGGTAGGATAAATTTTAAAATTATAAGCTCCAGCAGAAATATTTGCTTTACCCTTAACAAGATTAATACCAGCACCCACACCCACGAAAGCCGCAAATTTAGGAGTAAAATTAATGTTATAATCGGCAACAGCACCTAAGAACGTTTTTTCCATATTAGTTATCTTTGTTATAATAGCAGGAGATTTATCAAGAATAGTCTTAAAACCTATCCCTCTTCCAATTAAACCATCACTTAGCCCTAATTGTCCTTCTGTGATATTAAGATTATGTGTAACGTTTTCTAAATCATAGTTCTCCCCTTGTCTCTTATTTAAAACACCTGAGGTATCATAAGCTATGCTACCATCTTTTAATATCGCTTTAATTGCATTTAAGGTATTATTTGTTCTACCATCATCTTTGCCTAAATCTTCATAAAGTACAGCTCTGTTTTCTGCGTCTTTTAAAAACGCCTTTGTACCTACCGCCATCGATTTTACATTCAAAGGAATAGTTGTAAAAACACGGTCAGGATTAACATAATGAGCAGCATCATCGATACCAGAAGGGTCCAAAAGAATTGGTTCATGATCTTCAATAAATGTATATGCAGGAGATGTATATGCAGAAGAAGTAGTTAATAATTTATCAACACCTGCTAAAGTAGCTTCATATTTTCTATAATCTATTAATGCCCCTATAGAAAAGTTACCGAAATTATATCCAATTTCTCCTCCAAACCCTAATTTTGACCATTTTGCCTCTTTATCATTCGAAGGTATCTTCGTTTCTCCTAAATTAGGTACATTCAAATTTACAACACCAGATAAATTAGGAACAACTGTAGAATCTACTTCAGTAATATTTACGCTTATATTTTCAACATTAAGCGCCATAGCTTCAGAAGAACCGATCTCAGGAAGTGTCATATTGCTAGGAGAATAAAAACCGCCAACATACATACCAGGTCTAGGCTTCACCTCTTTTCTCTTCAGCATAAGCATAACTTTAACTTTATCATCGGCTTTCAATTCTTCCAGATTAAAAGATGTTATAGAAAAAATTGCCAACAGCGTAAGGCAAGTTCTTACTTTACATTTACTTTTCATTTATAATCACCAAAAAAATTACATAGCAACCCCCATATCAAAAAAATAAAATAAAATCTTAGCTGTAAACAACGATCAATTAATCGATCTGAATTTACTAGCAAAATTCAAGAATATCTATCTAAAAATCAAGAAAAATTGGATTCATAATTATCACATCACAATATTGCGTGTATTATCATAAAAAATATTGATTAGATATTAAAAATAGAATTTAATACCTATAAATACATAATTTAAAATGTTGGGTACGAATATCCATGCTAATCATCAAATTTTTTGATAAATATAAGGATATCCTATCAAAGAAATATGGAAAAAATATAAACACGCAATATTCGTATCATAATATTGCGTGTATTATCATAAAAAATATTGATTAGATATTAAAAATAGAATTTAACACCTATAGCAAACACATGGTCTAAAGCATTAGGTATGCTTACTTTAACGCTTTTGTCGCCTACCGAAGAAGGTGTAGTATTACGCATAGTACCGTTATCACTAGGAACAGTTATCGTTACTTTGTTAGTAGTATCTACCGTAGATGTTACTGTATCTGCCATTACAGGAGTTTGCAATATATTAGCAAGATCACCAGGTTGTACAGTTAGATCACAATTTGTATGAGCAATGTTAACTGTATGTGGAGCAATTTCTCCACTAGTTATATCTAATACACCAAGAGCACCATCACTAGATGAATTATTATCTAAATTAACGGTAATATCTTTTGATGCACTGTATCTAGCAGTGTATGTAGCATAAGGAGCTATAGAATCAGAAATACGATATTCAATACCTACTCTACCTTGCATAGCAAATACGCTAGTATCAAAATCTTTTGATACATCTATATCTGAAAAAGTATAAGTTCCAATTAGCGTAGCATCATCATAATCTTCATCAGCCAATTGCATATTATGTGCAGGTAATTTTGATTCATCTAGCATAAATGGTTCAGAGTACTTAGCAACCAGTAATGAATTTGCTGTACCTGTAGGCCCATTTTCTCCTGTAAGAGCAACAGGTCCACTTAATTTATAAGTTAATGCATAATTATTTGTAGCAGAAGGATGCTTTTGTCCTTCATGGATATATTCACTACTACCTGCTAATTTATATATCATTAAACCTTCAGGAGTTTCTGGAGTGAATTTATATATAGCATCTGTACCTGTTGCTTCAAATGCAGAAATAGGATCAGTTTGTTTAGTAGCATAAATGTTAGTAGTTCCACCACCAGTAATTTTTGTAGTACCTTTGACAATATCAACACCAGCACCAGCACCTATAAAAGCTGTAAATTTGGGACTAATATTAATATTATAATCAGCAACAGCACCTAAGAATGTCTTTTCCATCTTGCTTATTTTTACACTAGTAGTAGTTCCAGTAGAAACAGCTTTAAAGCCCAATAATCTTCCGTTAATACTATCACTTTGTCCTAATTGTCCATTACTAACAAAACCATCAGAATTTGTTATATCATAGTCCGTTCCAGTTCCACTACTTAAAATTCCACCAGAATTTACACTTTCGCCACTATCTTTTACATCAATTATATTCAAAGTATTATTTGTTATACCGCCATCAGCACCGCTATCTACATAGCGTACAGCTCTATTATCTACACCAGTATAAGTACCATTTACTATTGATTGTATATTTAAAGGAATAGCTGTAAATACATGATTAGTATCATAGGCCAAAGGGTCAATGTTACCAGCACTTTCATGTGCTTCAAACAACGTAGTAACACTTGTTCCTCCAGCATCTGAAGTACCACTATCACTACTGGTTGAATCATCTTCATATTTTCTATAATCTATTAATGCTCCTACAGAAAAGTTACCAAAATTGTATCCAATTTCCCCTCCTATTCCTAAATTAGCCCATTCACTTTTGTCTGTTAGCAAAATTCCACCATTGCCTCCAGATGCTCCAGGCAAGTTTATAGTTCCAGTTGCAGGTAAAGCTGGAGTTACACTATCATCTATATTTATAGATGCACCACCAGCACTTGATGATCCACTATCACCACTAGTATTAATTTTAGGAAGCATCATGTTACTGGGAGCATAAAAGCCTCCAATATACATACCAGATTTCTTTTTATTTATAGCTTTATCAGCAGCATTTAATTCGCTTAAACTAAAAGATGTTGCACAAAAAACTGCCAATAACGTAAGGCATCCTCTTACTTTATGTTTAATTCTCATTTATAGTTCCCCAAAAAAATCAACACAAAAAATATTTTTCTACTATAAATTGAAAATATTTTATTTTAGTTAAAATAAAAGGAGATTTTCTACTATAAATTGAAAAGTTATATTATAAAACAAATATATTTAATAATAAAAAAGACCCGTGCTGATATATACAACACGGGTCTAGAATACTTAAATAATAATCTCAGTTAGAGAGAAATTAGAAAGCAAAATTTACACCAATTTTGAAGATGTGGTCAACGCTACTTTTAAGCTTTAATTCTTTAAGCCCAAGATTAGTGTTAAGTGTTACAGCATCGTCTTTTGGTTTCAAATCAGTTTCAAAAGCGTATCTTAGAGTATAACCAACATAAGGAGTTATTCCAGGAGTTACTTCATAACCAAAACTTGCATTACCTTGCAAAGCAAAAGGTAAAGCTGTTAGTTTAGCGTCTGCGGAGATAGCAGCACCAGTAGTATCAGTAGTACCATACTTAATATTCATTGTATTATATTCCATACCAGCACCAGCACCTACAGCTACTGACATTTCTTTTGATATAGCTATCATGTAATCAACGTCAATTCCAGTGTACCATTTACTAACATCTACAAAGCTCTCAATCTTACCAGCATCAGTAGCAGTAGCAGTAGCAGTAGGGACAGGGAAAGGTAGATCCTTGTTATCATCAGATGCGTAATAATCTGTTTTACGGTAGTCAGTAACAGCAGAGATAACAACATCACCCATTTTGTAACCAACTTTAGCTCCACCACCTAACCAAGCAAATTTTGTGTTACCTGTAAGGTCTATTGGTTTTACTTCTGCGCCAGCAGCCTCAGCAGTTGCATCAATTTTATCATTAATGATACTTGGAGAATAAAAAATACCTACTTGCATACCATCACTGCTTGCTTTTTTAGAAGCAGCAGAAGTTGTTGCAGCAGAAGCTGATGCCAAAGATACAACACTCATAACAGCAATCAAGGATAGGCTTCCTAATAACCTGTTTCTTATTTTCATATTAAAAATACCTCAATTAGTTTTGTTTTTAATTTTAATTCAAATCTAGACTTGCATTAAGATATGCAAGAAAACACATTTATTGTAAAACAAAAAAATATGATTAGTCAAACAAATATTAGGATTAATTTCAACTGATTAGAAATTTATATGCTATTTTATGAATATAAATATAAAAAAGTAAAAAAAAAAGCAAAAAAAAGCAAATTAAATAAATAAAAAAGACCCGTGCTGATATATACAACACGGGTCTAGAATACTTAAATAATAATCTCAGTTAGAGAGAAATTAGAAAGTAAAGTTTACACCAATTTTGAAGATGTGGTCAACGCTACTTTTAAGCTTCATAGGAAGGTCTACAGAAATTACTTTACCACCAACAAAACTGCCAGCAAGTTTTACAGCATCGTCTTTTGGTTTCAAGTCAGTTTCAAAAGAATACCTTAGAGTATAACCAACATAAGGAGTTATCCCAGGCATTACTTCATAACCAAAACTTGCATTACCTTGCATAGCAAAAGGTAAAGCTGTCAATTTAGCTTCAGCTGGCACAGCGTCATCACCTGTATCATTTGCTTTAAAATAGTTAATGTTCATTGTATTATATTCCATACCAGCACCAGCACCTACAGCTACTGACATTTCTTTTGATATAGCTATTATATAATCAACATCAATTCCAGTGTACCACTTAGAAACATCTTTAAAATCTATAAGATAAGCACCAATACCTTCTGCTGCAGGTAGAGTAGGAGTATTACCACCATCTATTTGATAAGGAATATCCACATTATCTTTATCTAGGTAATAATTTGTTTTACGGTAGTCAGTAACAGCAGAGATAACAATGTCACCCATTTTGTAACCAACTTTAGCTCCACCACCTAACCAAGCAAATTTTGTGTGATCTTTAAAATCTATAGTGCCTGTTAAATCGTTAGCGCTAACCTCTTTAGGATTGGTTACATCAATTTTATCATTGATGATACTTGGAGAATAAAAAATACCTACTTGTATACTATCACTGCTTGCTTTTTTAGAAGCAGCAGAAGCTGTTGTAACAGAGACAGACGTCAAAGATACAACACTTATAACAGCAATCAAGGATAGGCTTCTTAATAATCTGTTTTTTATTTTCATATTAAAAAATACCTCAATTAGTTTGTTTTTGATTCAAATCTAGACTTGTATTGGCATATACAAGAAACGCAGCCATTATAAAACAAACAAAAATGATTTGTCAAACAAATTTTAGGATAGACCCCTATTAATTAGGAAATTGAGGATAATTTGATGAAAAAAAGCAAAGATGAACAAGAATTTTGAAATAAAGGACTGATTCGCGTTGAATATTATTATGGAGAAAAATACAACGCGAATCTAAAAATATCTTGCAAGTAATCTCTACTAGAGAGATTAGAAAGTAAAGTTTACACCAACTTTGAAGATGTGGTCAACATTACTTTTAAGTTTTATAGGAAGATTTGTTGTTTTAGTTTGGTCGTTGTTCGGATCTGGGTGACTTGTCAGCCAGTTACCATCTTTATCAACCGTGTTGTTGCTGCTGGCGTCGGGATCATCTGTGTAGATCTTATCTTCTGAACAATGACGCACAGCAAGGCTGTTTGAATCAAAATCAGTTTCAAAAGAATACCTTAGAGTATAACCAACATAAGGAGTTATCCCAGGCATTACTTCATAGCCAAAACCTAAATTACCCTGCATAACAAAAGGCAATGCTGTTAACTTAGCCTCCACGTTAGGAGCAGCAAGTGGTGGTTTTAGGTTTATTGATCCTCCTTTTTTATCAGAATACTTAACATTTATTGTATTATATTCCATTCCAGCACCAACACCTACAGAAGCTGACATTCCTTTAGTTAGGTTTACCATGTAATCAACATCAATTCCGCTGTACCACTTAGAAACATCTTTAAAGTCAATTTTATAAGCAGCAGCATCAGTTGGTTTAGGAGCAACATTTTCTAGCTCACTTAGCCCACCACTATCTACATCACTACCTGATGGCACACTAGGTTTACTGAAGTCGCCATCTTTTCCGCTTATAGCATAAGCAGCATCCTTGTTATCTTTATTTGCGTAATAATCCGCTTTACGGTAGTCAGTAACAGCAGAAATAACAATGTTACCCATTCTGTAACCAACTTTAGCTCCACCGCCTAACCAAGAAAAGTCTGTGTGGTCTTTAAAATCAACGGTTTGTGTAAATTCATCCGTATCACCTTGTATCGTATATCCCGCAGGACTGCTTATATCAATTTTACCATTAAATATACTTGGAGAATAAAAGATGCCTACTTGCACACCCTTGCTACCTGATTTCCCAGAAGCAGCTAATGCCGACGCGTCAGAGACAGATGCCAAAGATGCAACGCCCATAACAGCAATCAAGGATAGGCTTCCCAATAACCTGTTTCTTATTTTCATATAAAAATACCCCTATCAGTTTGTTTTGAATCCTAAATCTAACTTGCATCATGTTAAGATATGCAAGAAAACACATCTATTATAAAATAATATAATATGATAGGTCAAATAAATATGAGGGTTGATCCTAGTCTACTCAAGGGATTATGCGCTAAATTATAAAAAATAGTAACCCAAAGTAATACTTTTTAAGTAAGTAAGAATTTTTAAATAATTCATAACAAAAAGACCCGCGCTGATATATACAACACGGGTCTAGAATACCTAAATAATAATCTCAGTTAAAGAGAAATTAGAAAGCAAAATTTACACCAATTCTTAAAATATGATCGATGCCACTTTGAAGCTTCATAGGAAGTTCTGCTGGCGTTACTGTTTTTCCAGTTCCATCACCAATTCCAAGGAGTTTTATAGCATCGTCTTTGGGTTTTAAATCTGTTTCAAGAGCGTATCTTAGAGTATAACCAACATAAGGAGTTATGCCAGGAGATACTTCATAACCAAAACTTGCATTACCTTGCATAGCAAAAGGCAATGCTGTTAATTTAGTTTCAGCAGTACTATTTACATTCTCTGGAGTTGCATATTGAATATTTATTGATTCATACTCTACACCAGCACCAATACCAACAGATGCTGATATTTCTTTAGAGATGCCTATTACATACTCAACATCAATTCCAGTGTACCACTTACTAATATCTTTTAACCCAATATAATAAGCACCTTCTGTAGCTGTTTTAGGTAGTCTAGGAATACTATCAATAATAGTACCACCTAGTACTTTATAAAGTAAATCCGTATTTTCATTATCTAAGTAATAATCTGTTTTACGGTAATCAGTAACAGCAGAAATAGTAATATCACCCATTTTGTAACCAACTTTAGCTCCACCACCTAACCAAGCAATATTTGTATTATCTTTAAGATTGATGGCTTTTGCCAATCCATTAACACCCTCAGGATTGCTTATAACAATTTCATTATTAACGATACTTGGAGAATAAAAGATGTCTACTTGCATACCATCACTGCTTGCTTTTTTAGAAGCAGCAGAAACTGTTGTCAAAGATACAACACTCATAATAGTAACCAAAAACAGACTTCTTAATAATCTTCTTTTTATTTTCATATTTTAAAATATACCTTATTAATTTATTTTTATCTTTAAATTTATATTATTATAAATATAAAAAAAAATATGATTAGTCAAATAGTATATTAAAATATACATTAATTAATCAAAAGATAACGCGTCAAATTATAAAAAAGGGATTTTTAAATAAAAGAAAATCACTGTATGTGTAATTATAGATGTATCATCAACCCGATAACAAATGCGTGATAATTCGTATTATTCATATCAGCTAGAGTAAGATTTCTGTCCTTGCTATCTTCTAGCATAGGATTCATGGAAGGGTCTTTAAAATCGATTTCTGTTTTATAAGTATGTTTTAAATGATAACCAAGATAAGGAGACACATTTAATACTCCACTAGATTTAATACCGATCATACAATTAAGTTGTGTAGAAAGCGGCATAGATTTATAAGTAGCTTTGAAAGAACTATCAGATTCATCAAAAGCATCAAAATATATACTATCAAACCCTATTCCTGCCCCCAAAATAAAATAAATCCATCCTGACATGTTAAATGTAAAGTTGAAATTAGTTGAAAAATGAAGGTCATACATATTTTTAATTCTTAATCCAGTAAGATCTACATCAGTACCGGTTTGAGGTACTATAAAACTACCATCATCCTTTAATGATTTTTCATAACAAGACAGTTTTGCATAATCTAATTGAAAAGAAATAGATAAAGGGTCAAACATATAACCTACCTCTCCTCCAAATACAAAAAATGGAGAATTAACTTTTGTATATTCTGTTCCCTTATATTGACTAGTATCAAAAGCAATACGTTCGTTTAAATTATCATTAAAGATGTTATTCACACCTAAAAATACGCGTGCAAAAGCATTAGAATGAAATAAATACATATCTTTTGATAGCGAATCAGCTCTAATTTCTGATTGTATCAAATATGAAAAGATAACAAGTAAAACTGCAAACGATTTTCTACTCATCCGCCCATAACATTACACCATAACCTGAGAAAATTATAAAAGAATAATATTAACTTATTAATACCATTCAAAACATAAACCCTATTCCTAACTGAAATTGATAAGAAAAATCTCCATAAAAAGCAGATTTTTGATTATTTATGGTTCCTTTAGGAGTATTTGATTTAAGTTCATTATCTTCAATCACTCTCTCAAATTCATCAACAAATACATTACCGCTTAAATTTTTTTCTGTAGTGTAATTAATTGCAATGCGTGTAAAAATATAAGAGTTTTCACTAAAATCATAAGATATCCCAGCACGCGCTAATAGTGCTAATGGCCAAGCAGTAACAGTTGTAAAATTACTACTATTATTAGTGTAAAAATCGATAGTATTATATGTTACCGCGGTGCGATTCACACCCAACCCTAAACCTAATGATGGTGTTAATTTGTGTTCTCTAATATGGAAATTAACATCAGATACCAAGCCAATAAAATTTTTGCTTATCGAATCAATATAGCTATTTTTATCTCTGAAAACATCTTTTTGTGGTGTATCAGTATCTTCATCAGCAGGAGTATGCTCAATCAATTTTGTTGAAGTTAATTTATATCCTCTTGTTTTTGTAGTTTCATCATTACCATTGGATGAAGATGTATTATCATTATTAAAAAAACCAGATATTCCTTCAGATGAAGAATCTTTATTATTGCTGTTTATATTATTAGTAAAACAACCGTGCTCTCTATGATCAAAAATAATACCGAAAGAAAACATATCACCAGATTCATACCCTACTTCAAAGCCAAATCCCAAAAGAGATTCATCTATACTTTGTTTTGTTACGGCAGTATCATATATAATTTTATCCTTATATTTAGAATCTTTAATAGAGACACTAATGTCATTCATAATACTATATTGATAAAATATCTCAGAATATATATTACTCTTCTTCTGCACTATCGCAGCTTCAATATTATTAATTGTTAATAAAAAAACAGAAAATATAATACTAATTCTTTTCATCTGATAAGATCAATAAACAGCTTTTGCTGATAAATAAAAAATGAATTAGATATATCCTAAATACAATAATTTTTAGTTTATATTAAAGAACAAAAAGAGAATTAAAGGCGAAAGGTAAATGTTTTACAAACACATTCATCACCCTAATTTTAAAAGATAATAAAAAAAACTTTGACTTCAAAAGAATAGGTATTTCTTGATCCAACACCTACATCAAAGAAAATTTTTTTCAAAATAAAAAGAAATCAAGGGAAGTAAATATGACATACTCTCCCTTGATTAAGATTGTTTTTAGAAAGTAAATCTAACACCAATTTGTACTAAACTTTTCATTGCACTATTCAAAGTGAACTTAGCCTTTCCATTGTCAGCAATGTTAGATGCATCATCTATAGCGTATTCAGGAACTGTAGTTTCAAATTCTTTTTCAAAGACATATCTAAAAGTATAAGAAGCATATGGCTGAACACCAGAACCCATATCATAAGATATACCTGCTCTTCCCTGTACAGCAAATGGATATTCCGTTACAGTAGTTTCAGAATTATCAAGCCCTCCTAGGAAAGTCAGTTTAGTGTATTCCATACCAGCACCTACCCCAACAAAAGGAGCCATGGAACCCATACCAAATTCATAATCTGCTAAGATACCAAAGAAAGCACTTCTATAGTCATGCAATTTCAGGAAATAGTTACTTTCACTAGCAGCAGCTTTCACATCACTACCAATTGCCAAATATTTATTATCATCACCTTCAACATCTACTTCTGTAGCAGTTGACATATCAACCATACCAGATATTACAAAACCACCGGTTTTGTATCCAACTTCGATACCACCGCCTAACCAATTAAAATTGAATTTTGATAATTCTTGCTCAACTTGATTAATACCAGTAGCACCAATAGCATTAGCTTCATGCTTTGCTGTTACTGTCATTGAGTGAAGAAAACTAGGCTGGTAGAACACAGCAGCGTACATACCAGAAGATTTTGAAGGTTTAGAGGACGTAGAAGCTGCACTTACTCCATTTAGAGAAGAAATTCCAAACATAGCAACGGCAGCCAGTCCCAGTAACACTTTATTTTTTAGATTCATTGTAAAACCTCTAAATTACTCGGATAAAAGATAAAACAGAATAATAACAATTAATAGTAGATATTATCAACTATTAATAAAAATAATTCGTTAATTACTCAGTGACAATATATAATATATATTTTCATATTTCAACCTTTAATTGAAATAATAACCAAAACACACCTAAAAATAACAATGTATTAATCTATACAGTATCATCTGTATATTCCTGTTAAAGATTTCTTCATCAATTAATTATGGCATGCATAGATGTTACTCTACCCTGTGATGAAAAATGATTTTTTAAATTTACAAGAGAAATAGTTAAAATCAATCAGAGAAAATAAATTTTTTTGAAAAAAATCTTCTCTTCTTCTTATTAATCTTAATTTTTTATAGAAATTTATAATTCGATAGCTTTAAATTTTTCGCCCATATGATGAGAAGCTGTCAATTTATCAATAGCTTGCGATAAAAGATAACGATCACGAATATCACACTTCTTAGATAAAATTTCTACTCTCTCCTTTAAACCATACTTATATAGAAAATCCTTCTGCGTACAATAATCTTTATATTGGCCAAATATTTTAAAATTTAAGTCATGCGTTATATCACTTAAACCTATTTTAAAAAAAATATTAGGTAAAATTTTATTCTTATAAAAAGATCGAATTGTTGATACACATCTTTTATTAATACAGCCATAATCTATAAATAAGCCATAACCACCCATGATATTCAACGTCTTCTTTATTAATGAAATAGTATTAGAAATACCAGAAGAATATTCTATAATATCGCCTTCTATAGGATGAAGAAAATCCACAAAATCACTTTTTGGTAATTTATCAATTGGTTTAGTAGAAAAAATTAAATCTCCCTTAAAATTCTCTTTAATAATAGAAATATACCAATTGTTATCCTTAAAAATATACTGATTAACAGATATAGCATCAAAAAATTCGTTAGCTACAAAGAAAACATTAGAATCGGCAGAAAGACAAGATATGGCTTCTTCCACAGAAGAAAATTGTGTCACTTTTTCTAGATGATTAACCAATTTCTGTTTTTGTATTTTTCTCATTTTATCACTACAATCAACAAGAAAAATATTCATAGAGGAATAAAAATCATTAAATTGCCTAAAAACATTCATCATATCTAAGGCCATTATGCCGGATCCAGAACCAAGTTCCACGATAGTTAGGCTTTTTTTCCGATTAATCAATTTATCCCAATTAACCATGCAAGCTATCGCGATGATTTCACCAAATATCTGATGTATCAAAGGAGATGTTATAAAATCGCCATCAGTATAAGACAAAGGATCTTGCGTAGTGTAATAACCATATTGTCCATATAATGCTTCATTTATAAAATCAGAAAGTGTTATAAACCCATGATCTGTAATTTTCTTTCTTATTTTTATCTCTGAATTATTAAACATTAATCTGCTATATCTAAAATATCCTTAGAGAATTTCACAGGATCAAATTTTTGTAAATCTCCAATATTTTCTCCAACACCTAAATAAGCGATATTAATTGATTTAAATGTATCAGACAGAGCTATTATAGTTCCTGCTTTTGCACTACCATCCATTTTGGTAATAATAACACTGCTGACACCTATTCTATCATTAAAAGCTGACAATTGAGAAATAGCATTTTGGCCAGTTGTTGCATCTATACACATTATGATTTCATCAATCTCTTTGCCTGTTTTCTTATTTATAACCTTAATAATTTTCTGTAATTCTGACATTAAATTGTCTTGATTATGCACTCTTCCAGCTGTATCTATTATCAATAAATCGGCATCTTCTTTTATAGCATATTCCAAAGCTTTGTATGCAACACTAGCTGGATCAGAATCAATTTTATCACCGTAAATACATTCTATTCCTAATTTTTCAGACCATAATAAAAGCTGATCTTTGGCTGCTGCTCTAAATGTATCACATGCTCCTAAGACTACCTTTTTTTTGTTCTGTATATACAAATTAGCAATTTTTGCGATTGTAGTTGTTTTTCCATTACCATTAACACCGCAAACAACAAATACTGTTAAATCATTATCATTATTAATGTTAAGATTAAATCCATTATTCGATACAATCTCCTGTATTATTTCTGATAATAGACTCTTAAATGCATCAATACCAAATTCTTCAGCTTTGCATTTTTTCTTTGATATTTGATTAATAATCTTTTTAGTGGCTTTAGAACCAACATCAGATTCCAAAAGGCATCTTTTAATATCTTGTAACATTGCATCATCAATCTTTCGCTTAGCAGAATAAGTAAAAATTGACCCTATTCCACTTAAAAAAGACCCATCTTTTTTTATATTTTTTTTGAAATTAGTGAAAAAATCTTTGACTTTTATCATTGAAGAAATCGTTATACAAGAACTAACCTATATTCTAAAATATTTGATGATTATAATGCAAATATTATTAATTAAAAAATTAATAATTATAAAATGTTAATTTAATACATTATTTGCTATATGCAACATATAGGACTAATATACTTTGTTAAAAATAAATTTAATCATGAATATATGAATTATGTCAGTTAAAAATATAAATATATTAGATTTAAAAAAATCATTATTCGATGACAATAGCAATGAAAATAAGATATTATTAGATGTTAGGTCTAAAGCAGAACATGATATTTATGGAACTCCCGATTATGACAAAAAATTATTGATTGAAATAAATGTGACAAAACCACTAGAAGAAAAGTTTCAATCAGGTTTTACTGAAAAATTTTTAGAGCAAAATATCTCAAAAGATGTAAAAATATTTGTTATTTGTAAATCTGGTGTCCGATCAAAATTTGTATGTACACTTTTACAAAATATAGGATATGATTGTTTCAATGTGCAAGATGGTTTCGATAATGGCACAGAAAATTGTTGGAAAGCGAACCTCCCTGTCAAACATATAAAATAAAATTATTAGGATTACAATTCAAAAGATATGGTAATAACTTATAAAACAGTACAAGAAATATTACAAGAAATAAAATTTAATTCTACTAAAAAAAAGCACGATATAATAGAAATAAAGCAATCAACAAATTATCCTACCAAAGAGAAAGTAGATGAATATAAAAATGATGAATCTTGCATAAAAGCAACAAAAGATGAACAACATTTTATTAAAATCTGGAACGATATACAACTTGATTTACTTAAAATATGCGGAAAAGATGCATTTGAAAGTTGGTTCAAATGCATAATATTGGGAACAATAAAAAATAATTGTGTATATTTTGCCGCTCCCACAGAATTCGTAAAAGATTGGATCATGGTCAATTATTATGACAAACTCCTTCGTTTATGGCATAAACATATCCCAGAGATCAAAAGTATAGATATAATAGTAAAAAAATCTGAACCAAAATCAGAGATAAAGGAAACTTTTGTTATAAAAGAAGAAGACAATAAAGAACAAATAACTTACTTAGAATCCGAAAATCATGATATTAGCCAAAAAATTGATAAACAATCAATATATTCAAAAATAATCAATAATGATAAAGAATCAGACAAAGATCCTAATATTATAGATAAGATATCAAAAGAAGACAAATTCAAAGTAATACTGGATTCTAGATATACTTTTAGTAATTTCATAGTTGGAAAGCCTAATAATTTTGCCTTTGAAGCCGCTAAAAGAGTATCAGAAATGGAACATCCATCGAATGATAGCAACCCTCTCTTTTTATATGGGAACGTGGGATTAGGAAAAACTCATTTGATGCATGCTATAGCATGGAATACAAAAAAAAATTTTAAAGATAAGAAAGTCATATATATGTCAGCAGAAACATTCATGTATAAATATATACTTTCTTTAAAAGAGCGCACACTCCTATCTTTTAAAAATCATCTGAGATCAGTGGATATATTAATGATAGATGATCTGCAATTTATCAGTGGAAAGGAAAGTACTCAGGAGGAATTTTTCCATACATTTAATGCCCTTATTGATCAAAAAAGACAATTAGTTATATCAGCTGATAGATCACCGAATGATCTAAATGGCGTTGAAGAAAGAATAAAATCTAGGTTAGGATGGGGTTTAGTAGCGGATATTAATCCAACAACTTTTGAACTAAGAATGGGAATATTGCAATCAAAATTAGAACAATTAGAAATAAAGATACCAAATAAAATAACTGAATTTATTGCAAAAAACATCACATCAAGTGTGAGAGAATTAGAAGGAGCGCTAAAAAAAGTTGTTGCACATTCATCTTTAACCGGACAGGAAATTTCTCTAGATTCAACAAAAGAAATCTTAAATGATCTTTTAAGAACAGCAGATAAAACAACAACGATAGATGAAATAATAATACAAACAGCAAATCATTTTAATATTAAAATTAGCGAGATAAAATCTATAAAAAGATCGCAAAAATTTTCTGTACCAAGACAAATTGCAATGTTTTTAGCAAAAAAAATGACAAAAAACAGCCTTCCTATAATAGGTAAAAGCTTTGGAAGGGATCATGCAACTGTCATACATTCTATAAGAAAAATTGATTGTTCGATTAAGAGTGATTCCCAACTTAATAAATCTGTGCTAACAATCATGGAAAAATTAAAAAATAGATAAAAAAAATATTACTTCTTAATCCATTATTTCTAGCTAAACAAAAATAGCTGCAGTTGTCTTATAATACAGTATTGCTTTAAAATCGCTTATGTGTTGTAATGTTCTTTATATGTAATTTTTTGTTGTACTCAATATGAAATTTTCAAGAAAAATAATTGCTCTATCGGTAGTTTTTTCACTGACCGTATTTACTATAAGTAGCGCATATGCAGAAAAGGCAAAAAAGGATGTTACATCTGAAATCCATTCAGAAGTCAGAATTGGCACTATTAATGCAACAGAGCATGAAAATTTTAATAAGCTCTATAAAAGCATACAAGGAAGATATCAAGACACAGAAGAAAAAAGTATGAAATCTATGTCTGAAATGCGAACTACTCACGATAAAAAAATTACCGATATTGAAAAAAAGAAGGGAATTTTAGATCCTGAGAAATATGACAAAGCAGTAAATTCTGAAAATGAGAGATTTGAAAAACAAAAATCTGATTTATTACAAAAATCTCAATCACAAATCGAAAAAATAACATCTGAAGTTCAAAACATCATGAGTATAGTTAGAGGTTCTATGCAAGATGTCGCAAAAGAGGAGAAAATTGATTTAATGATAGAAGAAACAGCAATCATGTTTAAAAATGATGATAATCCCAGCATGAAGACTGTAGATTTGACAAATAAAATTGCCGAAAGATTTATGTCAAATAAGGATATCAAATCGTTTATAAAAGCAAATAGCAAATAGAGTTATTTTTTTATCAGATACAACTTTATGCCTACTGTTACGGATATTTTTCTGAATAAGGAAAAAATAGAAGAATTAATACCTCATAGAGATCCTTTTCTGTTTCTCGATAAAATAAAGATTGTCGATCCTGGTGTGGAAACTGACGGATATTTTGCGGTTAAAGAAGAAAGTTGGTTCTTCAAAGGTCACTTTCCTAATTATCCTATAATGCCTGGGGTATTAATTGTAGAGTCTATGGCACAAACTTCAGCCGTTGGAGCAATATATTCTTCTGCAGAATTAGCTGGCAAAAATACATTCTTCTTAAAGATAAATAATGCGATATTTCGCAAAGGTGTTTTTCCAGGTGATAATCTTATCATAAAATCATTGTTGAATAGATCAATAAAAAATGCAAAGATTTTTGATTGCACCGCACGAACTATCTCTGAAAAAGGTGAAAATATAGTTGTTGCAGAAGCTCAGATAATGGCTACTATAGGCTAATTTGCTAATTTTGTTTATTCAAAATTCAATGCTTCTTATATATTTAGCATCTTGGCTTTTTTGATGATCTAATTTGGTTAATTTGATAATATCGTAGTGATCGCTCTTAATGCCTATTTTTCTGGAAACATAATTTAATGCATCTGTAAAATTAGTTTTTTTGTAAAAAAAACCAACTTGCTTGATAAGCGTCCTAATTTTCAGTATATCTGTATTTATGTTAAAGCATATCCCTTCTTTTAGATAACCATACATATTTGGAATAACAATTATTAATTCAGCTTTTTCACTTAAAAAATCATATAAAAATCCCAAAGAATCTAATATTGATTTTTGATATTCCAAAAAATGACAAACTATTAAATAATCGATAGTCCCAGATTTTTCTATCAAAGCAATATCATCTAAAGATGTAATAATACGGCAATCATCAAGACATTGATATTTCACATGATTCACATAGGTGCTTTTTTTAAAAGAAAGAGTGCTACGATATATATCACTATACCCTAAAAAAATAACTTGTTTAAATTCATCAATATCATAGAAAGCTTTGTCTGATAAAATACAATTAGACAGAGAATGATAAAGCTTCTTGCCATAAATAGAACTATAAAAATTATCGATATCAATAATATTAGGAAATCTTATCATTATTTTCTATACCATCATTGAGTGGCAAAATTATTTTCACATTAACTCCTTTTCCATAATTACCACAAATTATGAAATCCCCTGCCATATTTTCTATTATTTTTTTACATAGAGGTAAACCTAATCCTAAAGAATGGGTATCATCTTCATATTTATTATTTAATTTCCCAAACAACGACATAGCTATCTTAATATCACTATCTTTAATACCCATTCCGTTATCTGCAATTTCTAGCATAAACTTTGATGAATCTTGAATTTTACTAATTATGATATCAATTTTACCCTGTACTTTATTTATATATTTCACTGAATTATTAATTAAATTAATCAAAACTTGCTGCAACAGCACTTTATTTAAATAAACATTGATATCTGAATCATATTCATCAAAAGATATACTAATATCTTTTGATCCAATATTTACTACTTTAATACAAGATTTTACCAAATCGTTGACATTAAACAATTCATAATTTTTGGCTATCCTGTCTTCTTCAATGCGATAAAAATCTATCATATGATTTATCATCTTCAAAAGATATTCCCCCGAAGAAACGATATCATTAGCATAAGATTTTATTTCATCAGTAACATTATTATTTTCAATAATAAGATCAGAAAAACCAATGATAGAGTTCAAGGGTGTTCTAAGTTCATGTGATAAATTAGCAAAATATAAAGAATTATCAGCCTCTTTGTTAGTGTTCTCATGGATATGATTATATCTTTCATATAAAGCGTGATAATCTTTATCCTTATTTTTAATTCGTATAATAAAATATATCATAGCTATGAATATGAAAATATTGGCTATTATTACATAAATAAAATATTTAAAATGAAAATTTTGATAACTATTTTGCTTATATATTTCTATAAAAGAATCCATATCATCAACTGCAGTATGGGTGGATAATAAATCTCTATAATAATAATTATCTTTTCCTAAAATACCAAAATAATCATCATATTTTTTATCTTTCATGGAATATAAATGATCATATAAGAAAGAGTCATCGTACGAATATATGATATCATTTTTCCTAGTAAAAATTGTTATTTGATTGAGTGAATATCTATCAACAAAAAAATTAATATCATATAACAACTCTTTTGTATTGAGCAAAAATATAGAATCATAATCATCCAAAAAATCAAAAATAGGATCATATCTATACCATACTTCATCATAAAAGCGCTGCTTAATATCAATTAAAATGCCCTTCATAAATTTATCATTTAAGCTTTTAGTATATTTATATAAAAATAAAACCTCAAAAGACAATGATATTATTATGCTAAAAATAGAAACAATAATTATGCGAAAAACCATAATATATAAAATAGACTTAACCTAATATCGGAAAAAATTTTATTATGTGTTAGATTAATGAATATATAATTAAGTATGAATAGACCATGCCCCATGTCCCTGTATTAACTAAAGAAATTTTAGAAATTTTAGAAGAAAAAAAATCTGGTAATTTCTTGGATTGCACCTTTGGTGCTGGTGGACATGCAAGATCCATATTAGAAGCAAAAAAAGATAGCTTAGTTTATGCAACAGATAAAGATGAAACTACGCAAGAATATTATGACCAAATGCCAGACGAATATAAAAAAAGATGCGTATTAGAGATAGGAAATTTTCAAGAAATTGAATGCTTATTTCCAGATTTAATAGGTAAAATTGATGGAATAATAATGGATATAGGGGTATCTTCAATGCAAATTGATAATGCTTCTAGAGGATTCTCATTTATGAAAGAAGGTCCTCTAAATATGTCAATGAATCAAGATAACATAATTAATGCAAGTACGGTGGTTAATACATTTTATGAAGATAAAATCGCAGAAATAATAAAAATATATGGAGAAGAAGAAAAATATCGTGCAATAGCAGCCAAAATAGTCAAAGAAAGAAGAAATGGTATAATAGAAACAACAACCCAATTAGCAAACATAGTAAGATCGGTATTTCCGTATAAGACAAAAAAAATAGACAATGCAACCAAAACGTTTCAGGCAATTAGGATATTTGTGAACAATGAAATAGAGATTTTAAAAACAAGTCTCACTAGTATGGTAAAAATGCTAAATAAAGATGGAATAATAATGGTCATATCTTTTCATGGTTTAGAAGATAAAATAGTAAAAAATTTTTTCAAAGATAAAGTAAAAAAAATAAAACAAAATAAATATTCAAGAGAACATAAAGAAAGTGAATCAATCAAAAATAAGTTTGAAATAATAACAAAAAAACCTATAACACCAGGAAATGAAGAAATTAAAAAAAATATTAGAAGTAGATCAGCTAAATTAAGAGCAATGCGAAAATTACAATGAATATAAATTTAAAAAAAATATCTGCGCTAATAATATCAATAATGACAATCGTTAGTGCCACATCACTATTCTACATAAAGCATGCTATTGAAGAAAAAGATTCCATAGTTTTGAAGAAAAAAACAGAAATAGAAAAAATAAAAAAAGAAATTATAGCGCTAGAAATAGAATATAGTCGCGAAATCAATCCAGAAAAAATAATTCTTCTAACTGAAAAGCACCTTAAATAATGTGATATCAAGTTATGCATTTCTAATTTGCCTGTTAAATACTTCTTTTAATTAAAATTTAATATTAATGTTTTAATATTTTTATTGATAATCTTATAAAGAATATTTGATTATCAAAATTTAAGATATGTGTTTTATTTGTTTCGTTATTTATATAGTTAAGAGGTGCCAATGACTAGTATAACCCGTATAGGGACAGAACCTTCAAAGTTAATGAAAAACTATCATGAAAAAAGGCAATTACAAGAAGATGCTATTAGTAGGACAGCTTCAGGGAAAAAATTTGTAGGAATATCGGAAGGTATCTCATACCGTTATCAATCATCTATAACTGAAAATTATATAGGAAGAGCGGAAAATGCTATAACAAGTAATAGTCAAGCATCAGACTTTATGTCATCTGCAATATATACAATGGAAGAAGGCTTGAATGTTTTAAAAACACAATTTGATAGTGCAGCACAAGCCCTAAGTGGAACAGTAACAGATGATATGAGAGTTTCTTTAAACAGTAACTTTCAGGATGGGAAAGATTTGATGGTTAATATAGCAACCACAAAATATGGGAACATCCCTATGCTTGATGGTTCTAATGAAGAAAAAACTATATTAAGCACCGTAAAAGGTCAAAATAAAGCAGTTGAATTAAATTCAATTGATAGTTACCAATCTTACAATACGATAACAGATAACCCTATTATACAAAAAGGAACAAATTTCCAAGTTGTAGATGATATAGGCAATAAACATGCTACATCAGGATCTGTAATATTGAATGATGGCGATGTTATTACGGTTAATGGAAAAAATTTCACATACATAGCAGCTTCAGATACTGTTTCAAATTTTGTGAAAACTATGAATTCTGACGCTAAAGTTCATGAATCAGGTATAGTATTTCACGTAAATAGCGATGGAACTTCTTTTACAGGAACGAGTGTTAACGCTGGAACGAATGGAAATTTAAAAAGCTTCACAGCGGCATCAAGTGTTAAGACTCTTTCTGGTGGAACTAATTATCGCTCTGCAGATGCTGCAACAAAATTCAATGAAATATATGGAGAAGTACAAAATTTTACATCAACAATAGATATTGATCCAGACCTTGGAAGATACGTTACTTTTTCTGTAAATATTGGAGATAATACTTTTGCAAGTGAAAGATTATATCTATATGAAGATGCTAATACTGCATCATTTGATGGAAAAGGTAACCTATTGAAAAGTGGTACTACTGTTACTTTAAAGGGAAATGGTTACGGATTTGAAGATAATAGTATTGGTTTACAATTTACCACAAGTTCTGATTCGGTTATTGTACTTAACGGGACTAACGAAAGCGAATTATTATCCTCACTAAGCGTAAAAACTCAACAAACAAACGAAATTATAGAAGCTTGTAACATGAAAATAGGAAGTGTGGGTACTACTACTACTACTAACGATTATGGTCTAAACAGTATATCACAACTTGATACAAAAGGTGAAGTACATAAATTTGATAATGGAACCGATACTCTTTCTATATCTGGTGTATCAATAACAAATGATGTGCAAACAGGTTATGCTTCGGGTATGTTATCATTTACGGATACTGTTCTACAAGCTGCTGCGACAACCCCTGTTATTCTAAAAATAGGTTCTATTACTGTAAATTCACAAACAGATTTAGGTTTTGCTGATTTAGCAACAGTAAGTGCATCAAATTTCACAGCAAAACTAGCTCAGTATTTACAAAGTTTTTCATCAGGAGAAGCAGCAAATTATATTTACTCACAAAAATCATTCACTAGTGATATCTCAGGATCAATGCTTCCTTATTCTGGGCTTATAATGCAATCTAAAGCTATAGGTGAAGAATATGGAAATATAAATGTTGCTGTAAATGGCACTATAATGCTTCTGAATGCTCAAGTATTAGATGGTTCATCTGCCGAAGCTTCAGCAAAATTATCCAGCGGTGGTGGTATAGTATCTTCTGGGTCAACGACAACTGTTAAATCTACAGATTTTGTAGATTCAAGTACTACTGTTACTGCACAAAATGTTACAAGTGTATCGCAGTATTTTGATGTAACAACAGCAATAACTGCAGCACCAGCTGACGGCGCTCAACTTATGTCAATAAAAATGGCAGACGGTAGCACAAAAGCTGTTATGGTTGCTGAAGATGCTAGTATAACACCAGATTATGAAATAAGTGGTGATACAATAAAATTTAAGGCAGCACCAGCAGTAGATGCTATTTTGGCAGCGGCTATTAATGAATATTTAAATACTCTAGATGGGGTAAAATCTTATATAGGCACTGCTGCCACTACAGATTTACACCTACTTTTAAGCAGCACAATATCTATAGCTATTGAATCTGATCCTACTGCCCCCAGTGGTTTTGATACCACAGTCGCAGGTGCTTCAATAAAATCTGAAAATGATGGTGTTTACGCAACAAAATCTATTATTGATCTTTCTACTCTACCTAGCTATGCAAGCGGTGATTCATTAAGCTTTGCTGTTACGGATTGTTACGGAAATGCAATGGGTAGCTTTAAGGTAACTCTTGGTAATGCTACTGGTGCTGCACCAACATATAGTGGTACTGCAAGTTCTGCTGATCCAGTTTATGGTATTCCTTCAGGTGGGACAGTTGATTCAGAAGCAGCAACTAAAACAATGTTTGATACAATATTTGCTAATGAAGCAATGTTTGCTGGTTTAACAACTGCTGTAAATGGTACTAATTTAGAAATAATAAATACTTCAACTTATGATTTTTCTATTACAACGAGTACAACACCAGCTGGTCCATTAGGTGGCACAAGAATTATTGCTGCCTTCAGTGACACTGCATTAAACAAAACTTTTGTACCTGAAAAATCTGAATCTGAAATCAAAACACCTACAGAATATAATTCTAGTATATTAGGAGATATTGTATCTTTGAATGTTGTAGAAGATGGTCCAACACTGAAATTAACAATGAATCTGCTTAACAGAGGTGATGATGTCAAGAAATATCCTTTCTATACCTTTAATGCTGAAATTGTAGCTGTTTCAACTGATTCAACTTATGGTGGTATGATAACGAAAAATACTGATATAAAATTTGTATCTCAGGATGGAGAAGTTGGAGCAAATGTAACTATCTTAACAGACTTTGATTTAAGTTCTCAAACTGAATCAGGCTATAAAGAAAAAGTTGCATTGTTTAGCGCAGCTTTAAACGAAACTCTAAAAGATATTACATTCACTCAAAAGAGGGCTATTTATAATCTGGAAGATGAGAATATGTCTGCAACAGTATTAAATGGTATTCGTAAAGAAGATATCTTCCTACAAAGTAATACATTTGCTGAAACAGACTGTAGTGCTTTTACAGTATCATTTGATAATGGAACACCTGTAATATTTACAGAGATAAATGGTGAGCGTTTTTCAAATGATTTATCAACTGATCACAGCGGAATTTTTGACCAAACTACTAATACCCTAATAGTAGGAATAAATAAGGATATAGTCCTTGAAAGTGCAAAAGGTGATAAAATCATAATTGGTCTAGATGGTGTAAAATCTGACATATCTCTGAACAATACAAAAGATGCATCAAATCTTCAAGATGCCCTTAATACCTTATTAGGTTCAAATGGATCTGGGGGAGTTGAATTCTTGACTGGTATGGATGCTAAGACAGATATAGTAAAAATTAGTCTACCAAGCATGTTGCCAAATTCCATATATATAGATGAAAATGGCAATGATGTTAGTCAAACTATCAATGTTTCTACTCAAGAAGATGCAAAATTTGCTTTAGAGGTCATTAATATATCAATAAATAAACTTGAAAGCCAAGTATCAGGTTTAAGAGCAAAATCTTCAAAATTTGCGCAACAGGAATCGTTGTTAAAGAATACTAGAGCAAATCTAATTAGTACTCGTAGCACACTTGAAGACATTGATATGGCTGATGCTATGACGGAAGTCACAACAGCTACTCTTTCAGCAGATGCTGCAGATCAAGGTTTATCGCAATATTTGCTCATACAGCAAAAGTCTGTAGCTAATATATTGCAAACAATAGCTAGAGTAACAAGTTAATAGTTTATACTATCATATTTAGCTTTTTTTAGATCTAGCATAAAAATAAGAAGGCACAAGCGGTAGTAAACCACTTGTGCCTTCTTTATTTTATAAATTAACATTGATATTTGTTTATCATCAGCGTAGAATTGAGCATCAATAATATTTTAAAAAAATAAATGCTCAAAGATATAGCACATAAAGATGTTGAATCAATGTTCAATACTATAGATTACCCTATATTGATTCCGCAAAAGATACATTGTCCATATTGCAAAGCGTATCATTTTTTTAAAACAGTGTTCTATATTATCGAAAATATAGAAAAAAATTTACCAACTGAAAACATATCATTTAATATAGATAAACTTAAAAGCTTTGAAACACACAGTGATAATTTTCTAGAATTTTTTACAAAAATTTCAAAAAATATCAATACTTCCATTGATAGCAATAAAGCAACTTTCAATATCATAAAAAATACTATACATCAGGCAGAATGTACAAATTGCTTAAAGCACATAATGATAAAGATACAACAAAAAGATGATTGCATGATGGAAATAAAATTCATAATTCCACAAACAAAAATAGAAATTTTAAAATTTTCTGAGCCAAAAAATTTATTAAATAAAAATTTCATATATAAGTATTGCAGCAGCAAATTAATATCAAACTTATATCAAACAGAGATAAAGATATCAGATAAACAAAAAGAAGCAATAAACATATTATATTCATATTTTGATAGCCAAGAGATTCATAAATTATGCTTATCTAGATATATAACAGAAGAAATAACTCTTAAAAAGATTACAGAATTTTTAATAAAAAATAACCTTAATCTAGAAATAGAATCTATTATATCCTTCTTAAAGAACAGAGAGAATTTAAAAATAAAATATCAAAATAATGAATTAATGAGGGAAAATTCAATAACTATGCTAAAAAATGTTTTATTTAATACAATCGATAAAAGTCTATGGAATAGAATACACCTATCAACTCTATATGAGAGAATAAAAAGGATAGAAAAAATTATATATAGTCATAATATATTGGATAGTACATCAAGCAATAAGATACAAGAAATATTCTCCCATGTAAAAAATAAATACATAGAATATTATTCTAAAGAAAAAAAATTGTACGATATTAATAATATTAAGAATAAAATGGAATATAAATTTAGGAAGAAAAATAGAATTGATATAATAAAGCAGAATTCGCAATCATATAATTTAGAAGATGATAAAATGGAAAATTACAGTGATCTATGGTCAAATTTTATCATTAAAGAAAATTGTATAAAAAAAGCAATTGAAAGCTTAGATCCTAGATTATTAGTCTTCTGATAAACTTTTCCTAGTTAGAGTTAAAATTATCCCAGAGCTAATTCCAAATGCCATTATAGAAGATCCTCCATAACTTATAAAAGGGAGGGTCATCCCCTTTGTTGGCATTATATGCAAAGATACTCCTATGTTAATAAAAACCTGCAAAAAAAACTGCATTATCAATCCAACTAACATTATAATTTTTGCTCTATCTTTCATTTTCCAAAGATGTATAAATACTCTTGAAATAACAATGAAAAAAATACCTAGCAAAAACAAACAAAATAATATCCCAAATTCTTCACTTGCAACAGCAAAGATAAAATCTGTGTGTGCATCAGGCAAATGATATTTCACAATCCCTTCTCCTGGCCCCAAACCTAAAAAACCTCCATTTTCAATTGCTTCCAACGATTTACTGACTTGAAAATTTCCTGCACTACTCACTCCAGAAAAAAATTTATCTATTCTAATTTTGACATGTGGTATAAAAATAAGTGCCAATATGAAAGATATAACACCAATAAAAGAAATAATCAGACAAAAAAGTATTGATATACCGGAAACAAATATTTGTGATAAAAAACTTACTGTCAATAATATTATGTTTCCAAAATCAGGTTGAAAAAATAATAAAGATAATATGGACAAATAAAGTAATATTACTGCTTTATATTTTTCTTTCACTATAAGCATTCCAATCAAAATGAAAAAACATGGCTTCATGAACTCAGAAGGTTGTATTGATAATCCAAATAAATAAAGCCACCTCTTAGCACCTTTAACAGAAGGAAAAAATAATAGAACCAAAACCATTGTTGTAATTGAAATAATCAGTATCATAAAGGTAAATATTTTAACACCTTTGAAATTTAAGCATGATATAAACAGCATTAAAAATACACTAATACATACATTAAATAATTGATTATAAAAAAAATGGTATGAAGTTAGACCTATTCTTTTAGATATGTAAGGACTAACAGAGGCAATCAAAACTAAACCAGACAGAAGAAGAATAAATATGGCAATAAATATTATTTTGTCTAAGCCAATCCACCATCTACGAAAACTAAAACTATCCATAAATTATATTATATAAAAGGTATATCAAATATAGTATGTTTACTATACTTTTTACATCATTAATGTTAGATTATACCCTGTTATTTATTTAAAAAACTTAAAAATTCATGAAAGTGATATTACCTACTCCTAGAGGATTTTGCGCAGGAGTAACTAGAGCGATCAATATAGTGGAAAAAGTAATAGAAAAAAATAGTGATAAAAAAATATTTGTATTCAATTACATAGTACATAATGAATATATAATCAGTTATTTTGAAAAAAAAGGTATTGTTTTCGTTCAAAACTTAGACGATAAAAGAATAGAAAAAGGTAATATAGTAATTTTCAGTGCACATGGAGTCTCAGATACGATAGAAGAACAATCTCAAAAAAAAGGATTGATATCTATAGATGCTTCATGCCCTCTAGTAAAAAAGATTCATATTGAAGTAGAACTTTTTGCAAAAAGAGGATATCACATAATAGTAGTAGGTAAAAAAGAACATCCAGAAGTTGTTGGAACTGTTGGGAGAATAATAAACAAAAATTATTCTGTAGTATTCTCAAACAGTGATATCGATAATTTAACAAAATTGGATAATGCAAATCTATATTATGTTGTACAAACAACTCTTGGAGTATATGAGACAAAAAAAATTATCGAATATCTAAAGGAAAAATTTCCTAAGATAAAAGGCCAAGATCTGAAAGACATATGTTATGCAACAAAAAATAGACAAGAAGCTATAAATAAAGTAATCAAAAATTATAAAATAGATTATGGTATAGTAGTAGGTTCTGCTATGAGTTCCAATTCAAACAGTTTAAAAAAAATAATGCTATCACATGGAATAAATAGTATTTTATTATCAAAAAATTCTGAAATACCTATTCACTCTTTAAAGGAAAAAGATACAATACTCATCACTTCTGGTGCCTCTACCCCAGAAATACTAATCGAAAAATTATTAAAAAAATTATCACAATATTTTTACCTTACCGTGGAGTATTTCACCTATACAGATGAAACAACAAATTTTAAATTACCTAAGGAGCTATTATAAAATAGATTGATTATGGTATCTCTATGTAGTAAACTTCTCATGTCGCTAAGAGGAGAGATGGCCGAGCGGCTGAAGGCGACGGTTTGCTAAACCGTTATATGGGTTTTCCCCATATCGAGGGTTCGAATCCCTCTCTTTCCGCCAAATGATACCTCTTTTATGTGTGATATTTTTTCTTACCATTAAGTAGCACATCCAAAAGATAGCGTTTTACTATATTCTGTGCAAAAAAAAATAATGATACAGAAACTGTATTTACATCCGTGATGATAAAGCTATAAATAGAGAATCGCTGTAAAATAAGTTGACGAAAATAGATGCTGATCTATCTTATGTATGAAAGTTAAGAAGTATACATTGAAATTTGTCATACTTCTTTCTTTACCTAAAATTTGATAAACTTTCAAAAGAAATGATTGATCCTCTTATTAATTCTTAAAATTATGAACCAAATGCGGTAATAGCAAAACAGTAAAATTTTACCTATAAGCGTGCATTTCTATAATTCATCTAAGAAATGTTTGATTCATAAAAACATTTCTGAAATAATATAATTAAGATAAATTAACATCCATTTCCAATTCTTCAAAGATAGGTTTAATCATGTTACCTAAATCTTCTTTTGAAATCTCATTGTTTCTAGATAGAATAATGACTTTATTTTTATCATTATTAAGCACTATAATAGCAACGTTATATCCTTGATCTATAGATATTATTTTATATTGCCTGTTATTTTTTGTTGTTCTTCTCACTAAGGAACCATCTTTCATTTTGTGATCAACAAAACATAGTTTAGCTACCCTCTCTCCTTGACTGTTTTTTTCTAACAAACAATTCTCTTCATCATCAATTATATCATAGCTTAAAGAATCTGATTTAAAAATATTTGCTCCCTCAGGATAAGCCAATACATACCACATGCCAACATATCTATATAGATCAAATGTCTCAACACTCTTAATGTCATCTTCTGTGCTTTTTTCCACTCTCATAAATATAAAAAGTGCTAATATAGCAAATACCAAAAAAAGAACAATCGAAATTCTCTTCATCATAAAAATAATAGTCTTATAAAATATGTTTATATTAATAAATAAAACACATAATAATTATATAAATATAAACACCAAAATTATTATGGAACGCAATACTGCAATATTCGTGAATAAAGAAGCTATTTCAGTATATAAAAGCAGAAAAAAAAATGATATAGAAAAATCATTCTACAATATAATCGATCCAAATAATATCTCCTATATAATGTTCGATCTATTAAGAAACATAAATTATAATGCATCTTATATAATATTAGATTCACAAGATATCCAGATAGGTAGAAATTTAATAGAAAAAAATTCTGGATATTTGAAAAAAAAATATCACTTTATAGATGAAAAAATACCTTTAATAATACATCAAACGCTATATGCATTAAAAAATAGCTTAAAAGGATGTCTGATTGCATCATTAGAGATGATAAATTTACATGATAAAATTTTTGAAAAAGAAAGTGTAAAATACGATTGGCAAATTACAATATTTAAAATAACAAAAAATATAATATCATTCGTCATTCGTCATAAAAAAAAAATTATAAGTGACTATACCATAACAATATCAATTAACACTCCTAACGCATTGTTAAGTAGAATTATTGAAAATGAACTAGACAGTATATTATATGAGTTAAAAATAGATAATGGTGAATTTTTTGCTATTTTTTTGCACAGAGATAAAATTTTTTTCCGAAATAAAATAAAATGTATAACATTTGAGCAAACATCTGTGCTATTTTTTCCTCAAATAAAATATGTTAAATCCATAAAAGAATTAATATTTTTATTAATAGAATATAAATTAAATACCAAACACCTTATTTTAACAAATAAAATTGAACAGATACAAAAAAATAAACGATATCAGAGTACATACGTAAGCATCATAATCATAACTGTATTACTAAGTACTATATCAATTAACTTACATGAAATGATAAATTTTCAAAAAATACAAACTGAAATCGAAGTAAATAATAATATAAAAAAATATCAAAATATGAAGCAACAATATCAAAAAATTTTGCACTCAATGCAGAGCGAAAATAAAATCATATTAAAAAAACAACTACCATTTCATTCCAATTTACCAGCAATATTAATGCTCTTAGAAAGAATAATATATGCTCATGAAATAAATTTCATTAATCTCAAAAAAGACAATCAATCGACTATTTTAGCACTAAAAATTAATAAAAATATAAATATTGAGGATTTAAAATATTCCATATTGCAATTATATGGAACAGATGAAGTAGAAATAGAATATAATAAAAACTTATTATACTTAAAATTTAATGATGATTCTTAAAAAATTTTACTATACGTTAATTATAACGTTGTATATTATATCAATTTTAAATATTTTTATCATCATAAATAAGACAGCAAAAGACATGGAGAAAACATCCAATATGAAAAAACAAAATCTAAAAATAGAAGATAATATAAAAACACTAAATTCCAAAATAATAAAAAAGGAAATTAACATCAAAACAGATGAAATTGTTTATGAAATAAATAAAAGCTTAAAAAAATTACAAATAAAAAATCTCAAAATACAAAAAATGGACAAAAGCGAAATGCACCTCATATTATATTTTGAATCTGAAAATTATAGAGAATGCATTCAACAGATAAATGAGATTAGCAAAATTTTAGATAATATCATACTAATAACAGATAAAAAGGAAAAAAGACTCTATATACAAGAGGTAACAGTATCAAATTCAACAACTAAAAGAACAAATAATACAAAAATAATCACTATTATAACTGTAAAACTTACCTAATATACAAAAAGAACATTTTTAAACAAACTGTATAATGGCCATTGGCGCACAATCACCTTTTCTATAACCATCTTTAATTATCCTCAAATATCCTCCATTTCTTTCAGAATATCTTAAAGCAAATTCATTAAATAGAATAGAGATAACTTCTTTATTATTAAATAATCTAGATAATGCAATTCTTCTATTATGCAACGAACCCTTCTTAGCTAAAGTTACAATACGCTCCGTAAAAGGTCTGACAGTTTTCGCTTTCGCAAGAGTAGTCCTAATTTGACCATGTTTCACTAAAGATACACATTGATTAACCAATAAAGCTTTTCTATGACTAGAACTACAATTCAGTTTTTTTAATCTACACCCATGTCTCATAGTATATATTTTCTCTTATATTAAAAATTTATATTTTATTTATCTTCATAGTATTTTTTCACATACTCTTCAATATTTTTTGGTCTCCAATTAGTTATCTTTTTACCGAGAATTAAAGATTTTTCAAGTAATGCATCTTTAATCTCGTTAAGAGATTTTTTGCCAAAATTAGGCATTTTCATCAATTCTTGTTCAGAATGAGACATTAAATCTCCAACATATACAATTCCCGCTGTCTTCAAACAATTAAAAGAGCGAACTGATAAATCTAAATCATCAATACGGCAAAACATAATAGGATCAAAATCAACAACTTCTATTCCCAACTTATCATCATCGGAAATGGAAGATTCTTCAAAATTTATGAAAGGTCTGAATTGTTCCTGTAATATTTTAGCAGATAATGAAACCGCTTTATCAGGTGATATAGAACCGTCTGTCTCAACATCCATAACTAACTTATCATAGTCAGTAACATTGCCAACCCTACTATTTTGAACATCGAAACTAACCTTCACAACAGGCGAATGACTACTATCAACAGGAATGACATTATCAAATGTAGCATGTATATCACGTTTTTTTATAGCAGGAATATAACCTCTATTCACTTCTACAGTAAGTTCAATATCACATATAAAGCCGTCATTCAAAAAGCATATATATGAATCTTCTTTATTGATTACCTCAAAAACATCACCAGATTGTACATTAGATCCAGTAACAGGTCCAGGAATATTAGAAAAAAGACGCAATACTTCCTTCTTTGAAGCACTACTTTTAACAGAAAAAGAAAGATTTTTTAGATTCTGTATAATATCGTTAACATCCTCTGATACACCAGGAAATTTAGAAAATTGATGCAAAACACCTTTTATTTTTATCATTGTAACAGCAGCACCCTGCAAAGAAGATAGCATCACACGTCTTAATGAATTTCCTAAAGTTATTCCAAAACCACTTTCCAAAGGTTCAAAAATTATCACAGATCTTCTACCAGAAACATTTTCAACCTTCATAGAACTAGGCACTATCAAACTAGACCAATTTTCAACAAGAACAACATCCCCAAAATCCTTACTCATAACTCAATACCAATAACATATTATAAAACAATTCGCCTAGATACTACGCTTCTTTCTTGGTCTCACACCACCATGAGGTTGAGATGATGAATCTTGCAACCAAGCTACAGGCATTCCAAAAGCTTGAATGCTTTTAAGTGCTGCATCTCTAGGTAAAAAATGCCCCTTAAATTTAACACTAATTATCTTAGTGTCAAAAGTGCTCTTTATATGTTTTATAACATATTGGGTCGTATACTGTGAGGCATAAGCAGTTGTTCTTTTAGCACCTAAAAATCCACAACATCTAGTAGTGCGCCAATATATAGTATTGCCTTGTAAATCTGTAACTGTCATGTGTACATTATTTCTAGTTGCATTTATATGCAGTATAGCGTGATTTACAACCCTTTTTATACGATTGCTAATAAACCTATTTCCTTTCTTATTCCGAGAAATCATAATTAAAAAATAATTAAAACAAAAATAACAATATATATATATCTATACTTTTTTCTTACCAACAACTGCCACTTTAGGACCAACTTTACGAGTTCTAGCATTACTATGAGTACGACCTTTTATAGGAAGATGTTTTGAGTGCCTAGTACCCCTATAGGATCCTATTGCAATCAAGTTTTTGATATTATTAAATACCCTACGACGTAAATCACCTTCTATTTCATAATTAGAAGCTATAAAATCTTGTAATTCTTTCATTTTTAAATCAGAAAGATCTTTCAACTTAATCGCATGATTCAGCTTCAAAGAATCACAAATAGATCTAGCCCTACTTCTACCTATACCATATATAGCTGTCAAAGATATAACTAATGCCTTCTCATCAGGTATATAAACTCCAAAAAAACGACTCATTTTAACTAAAAATAAACACAAACAAATATAAACTATGCTTCAGAAAAGAATGATAAAATTAAATACTAAAAAATTCAAGTTTCTTTGGACAAATAAGTACAAATTTCTTGAAAAACAATATCTGGATGATTATTGCCATCAATATTTATTACTTCATTAGATGAAAAATAGGGTAAAATAGAACGATAATTATTATCATATTGTGCAATTCTATTTCTTATAACTTCCTCATTATCATCATTTCTCCTGATAAAATTAGACGAAGAGCACACAGCACAAATACTCTTCTTATCACAGGTAGTAGATCCACAATTACTACAAATTTTACGATGCAATAATCTATCAAGGATTAAACTTTTTTCAACATGGAGAATAAAAATATAATCTATCTTTATATCTCTGTTATAATCAACAAACAAAGCTTTTGCTTGTTTAACACTTCTTGGAAAACCATCCAATATAAAACCACTAGAAAATTTTAAAATCTTATTAATTACTACATCAATAACTATATCATCAGACAATAATATCCCCTTATCCATAGAGTCAGATACCCTGTTATAAAACTCTGAAGAACGTAATATATTTCCAGTATCTAGCATAAATAAATTATATAGATTGGATAATCTAACAGACTGTGTCCCTTTTCCAGAACCAGGGGGTCCAAATATTAACAAATTCATAATGAAAAATTATACTAAAACAATATTTACCGACTTCTATCCCACAAATTAACATTTTGAATAACACTATCGTATTTAGAAGAAAATAAATATGATTGAATCTGCGACATTAAATCTAAAATAACACTCACTACTATCAAGATACTAGTACCACCTAGAGCAAAGGGGAAATTATAAAAAGACCTTATAGCTTCTGGTAAAACACATAAAATTGCAAGATATATAGAACCAATGACAGTAAGATAAAAAGATACATCATTTATATATTCCGAAGTATATTTTCCAGGCCTAATACCAGGTACTACAGCACCTGAAGATTTCATCATTTCAGCAATTTCTTTGGGATCAAATATAAAACTCTTATAAAAAAAGCATAAAAATATTATCAAAAAGAAATAAAATATCAAATATAATGAACTTCCGACATAAAAATAATTGGATATTACAGCAAAAATGCTAGAATCTTTTGTCAAATTTACCAAACTTACTGGTAACATAAGAAAAGATCCTGCAAATATTGCAGGAATTAATCCAGCCAAATTTATCTTAATGGGAATAAAAGAATCCACAGAATTATATAATTTTTTTCCAACTTGCCTTCTAGGGTATCTAATCAAAATTTTTCTAACGGATTTTTCAAAAAAAATAACAAAAGACAACACAATAACAAAAACGAATAACGCAACAAGTATTCCTAAAAATCTAGAATCAAAATAATCAACAGCAGAACCAAATGCATTTGGCATTTCAGCTACTATACCAGTAAATATTATAATCGAAATACCGTTACCGATACCGAAACAATTGATTTGATCACCCAACCAAATTAAAATCATTGTTCCAGAAGTCAAGGTAAAAATTGCTAAAATGCAAAAAAACAATCCTGAATCCAAAACCAAATTTTCTCCTCCAATAAATCTATAAATGCTTAATATCAATATAATAGATTGTATTATGCATATAAAAATTGTCAAAATTCTTGAATAAAAACTAATTTTCCTTTTTTCAAAATTTCCAGATCCAACATCATCTTTAAAAATAGCAAGAAAAAATTGAATAAGAATAGAAGAAACTATATAAGGCATCACACTTAAAGAGAAAATGCTCATCCTACCCAAAGATCCTCCTGAAAAAGTATTAAAAATACTAAAAAATCCAATTTTCTCAGAAGTAAAAAAATTAGATAAAAAAGCAGAATTAATACCAGGCAAAGGTAAAAAACTACCAAATCGATAAAAAACTAAAACCAAAAAAGTGAAGAATAACCTATTTCTTAAATCTCTATACTTAAACATAAAAGACATAGCAATCAAAACCAAGAAATTCTTTTATTAACAAAAACAACTGCTTTCACAATAATAGACTATAAAATTAACTAATATTTTCTTTAACAAAATTAGACATAAAATCTGATTCAAATTTAATTTTTTTATGAGGAATCATACCATTTCCTAAAATCTTAATCATTGTTTTAGATAGATCTACTTTTTTCTTAGAATTTATTAAACCAAATTTGAGCATAATATCTTTGGTAATAACAAAATCTTGATCAATATTATTTTTATCATCAGATAACAAAGCATCTTGCAATTTGTATAAATCTCCAATATTAACAATTTGATAACATATTTTTCCGTAACGCCTGTTAACAAAACCTCTTTTAGGAACAGATTTAATAAAATTCATCTGCCCTCCTTCAAAAAATCTAGAACTATAACCAGCACGAGATTTTTGACCCTTATGACCCCTTCCACTAGTTTTACCAAGTCCTGAACTTCTACCTCTACCTAAACGTTTAGTAGAATCAACAATTTTTTTCGATAAATAACGCATCTTCATAACCTATATTTACTTTATTTATACAATCAATCTATTTTTTACAATTTCAGAAACTCTTTTAGCTCTTTTTTTCGCAATATCTTTAGGAGAGCTAATCATTTCAAAAGCACGAATCATATTCATAGCAACCAGATGAGGTGCCGATGATCCATAAGATTTTACCACCACATCTTGCAATCCTACAGCTTCGCATATTTTTCTAGATGTACTCCCAGCTATAATACCACTACCGGGCTTTGCAGAGCGCATAAAAATTTTACTCGCGCCATATTTGGAGAATATAGTATGATGCACAGTTCTATTTTCTCTTAAAGAAATTTTTTTCATGCGTCTCTTTGCTTGATTAATGGCTTTCTGTTTAGCTTCAATAACTTCACTATGAGCAGCTATTCCATAACCTACCCCCCCACGGCCATCTCCAATAATAACAGTAACACGAAAAGAAAAAATTCTCCCACCTTTTGTGGTTCTAGTTACTTTTCTAACTTCAGCAATTATTTCAATAAAATCAACTGATTTTGAATCTGCGCGTTTCATAAATACCATAAAATTTAAAAATCAAGACATTCTCTAACAATATCAGCAAAGGTGCTTACTGTATCACAATAAGTACTCTCACTTTTATCAAATACAACTTTTTTACCTCTGTAATCATTTGGCAAATTTTCTACAAAAAATTTGGCAAATTTTTCAACACGAACTTTATTTAAATAAGAGTTATCACGAACAAAATCTTTACTTAAAGTGGAAGATGAAAAAATAACTTTTCCTAATTTTTGCATATCAACAATTTGAGCATAAAAATGCTTATTTGAACGATTAATTACCAATTTTAATCCACAAGAAGAATTTTTATTATATCTTTTATGATTTCTTTCTCTTCTACGATTCTTTTTATCTAAAGCTGACAACACAATAATACCTCAAAATTCTATTTCTTATTAGCAGATTTTTTAATCTTATATTTAGGATGATCAGAAATAACACCTTTTCCTTTGTAAGGATCATATTTACGAAAATTACATATTCTTTCTGCTATATCATGCACCAACGATTTAGTTTTTCCAAAAATAGTAATAATATTTCTTACACACTTTATAGATATATCTAAATCAGTAGGAATTTCATACAAAATATCATGGCTATAACCAAGTGATAAAATCAAAAAATTATCGACAATGGATGATTTATAACCAACACCCTGAATTTTTAATTCTACTTCAAAAGGCTTAACTATACCCAAAATCGCATTATTTAGATTAGCTCTCGTTGTTCCCCAAATAAATTTATCTTTTATATCGAATTCACTTGAAGGAGAAACATGAATAAAACCGTCAATAAAATCAGCAGAAAGTTTACTAAAATCAAACGGAACACTTACATTTTTCTCTCCACAACTAATCTCAACAGATTTATCACCAAAAACAACATTCACTCCCTTAGGAACTAAAATTGGATTCTTACCTAATCTAGACATCAATATATACCAAACAATAATTCTCCGCCTATCAACATATCCGTAGCATCCATATCAGTTACAATACCTTTGGAAGTAGATAGAACTAATAATCCAAGACCATCAAAATATTTTAATTTATCAGAATGTTTAAAATATACCCTTCTACCAGGCTTAGAGAAAATTTTTATCTCCTCTATCACTCCTTTATGAGAACTAGAATATTTTAAAAAAACTTCGATGAAATTAACACCTTTACGAACTTCTTTAATTACAAAATCAGATATAAAACCTTCTTTTTTTAGAAGATCAAATACCGAAATCATTAATTTCGAATACACAACATCCGTAGTTAAAAGACCAGCCATTTGAGCATTTTTCAACCTAATTAAAGAATCAGATAAAACATAATTATAAGACATCACAAACCTTTACAAAACATTAGCATTTAACAATACCAGGTAACAAACAATTACCCGCAAAATCTCTAATTCTTACACGAGAAATACCAAAGTCTCTATATACTCCTCTAGGTCTACCATCGATATTACACCTTCTACGATATCTAACTCTAGAACTATCTCTTTTCAATTTTGATAATTTAAATTGAAGAAGCATAGCCTGACGTACATAAAAAGAATTATCTTTATCTACAGAAGAAGCAGCCAATTCTACTCTAATTTTTTTTCTCTCTTCAACTAACTTTTTTCTCTTTATAGCAATCAAAGATTTTTCATCAATTGCCATCTTTTTTCTTTTACTGTTTCTTGCTATAACAGATTTTTTAGCCATAATAATATAAAAAATATAAAATAATCAATCACGCCTAATAAAAGGCAACCCTAAATAACTCAAAAAATCAAAAGCTATCGAATCATTTAAAGCTGTGGTAACAATATTAATATCCATGCCTAACATGACACTAGAAGTATCATAATCAATACCAGGAAAAATTGTATGATCACGAAATCCAAAAGAACAATTTCCAGATCCATCAAATTGTCCAGATTTCAATCCTAAAAAATCTCTACTCCTAGACATAGCAATAAGAGTTTTAATAAAAAAATTATTTATTAATTTTTTATTTCTCAAAGTAACTTTACATCCTAAAGGCATACCTTGCCTTATTTTAAAAGAAGAGATGGATTTTTTAGCAAATGTCACCACTGGTTTTTGTCCCGTTATGATAGATAAACATTCAAGTGCATAATCAATTATTTTTGCATCTTGAACAGCTTTAGAACCCACACCCATGTTAACAGAAATGAATTTTATGGATGGAACAATCATAGGATTGCTTATTTTCATAAAAGACATTAAATCTTTTTGCACAGAATCAGAAAAAATATTTTGCAACATAATCAAAAATAAAAATCAAATAACATCACTTATTAATTTACCACTAGGAATAAAAACACGTTTTTTTTCATTATTTATCCTCAATCTACCAAAAGATTTACTATCTTCATCCCAAAACATAACATTAGAAATATCTATAGATCTTTCTTGTTTAAAAGATTTACCAGCAGAGCTCAATTTTTCTCTTTTATTCTTATTAAAGATATGTTTCATTCCAATTCCGGAAACAACAACTCTTTTAGGACGACGCTTTTTATTTTTGCATTTATCATAAATAACTTGAAGAACTTTACCAATTTTTCCCTTATCATCACCTGTAGTAATATAAACAATGTCATTAGAAATAATTTTAGCTACCATACTACAATACCTCAAATGCTAAAGAAACTATTTTAGAAAATCCATGTCTTTTCAAACTTCTAGGAATAGGGCCAAAAACTCTACTACCAATTATATCACCATTATCACCTAAAATTACAATAGCATTATCATTAAAAGACAACTCAGTCCCATCATCCATAAATATTTTCTTTTTAACTCTAACAACAACAGCACGATAAACATTACCTTTAGAAATTTTTGTAGATCCAGGAGCAATTTTTCTAACAGAAATAACTATAGTATCTCCTATACTTGCAACCCTATAATTTTTTAACAAACCAATACAAATAACTTCTTTAGCTCCAGAATTATCCGCAACTTTCAAAACAGTTCCAGCAATTATCATAACAATTTATAAAATAAAAACAAAATCATTCATAAACAACAGAATATGTTTTCCTAGAAGAAAAAGGCTTACTAGGAACAATTTTTACAACATCACCCTTTTTAAAAAATTTTTTTTCATCGTGAACTAAATATTTCCGATTCTTATTTATAAATTTTTTATATAAAGGATGTAAAAATCTTCTATTAACAACAACCAAAACAGTTTTTTCATTAATAGCATTAACAACAGTACCAATCATAGTAGATGACATTTATAAAAACCTCTATCAAAAACTAACACATTATAAAGAATTAATAACAGTCAATACTCTAGCAATAGAAATCTTTATATTTTTTATTTTCATAAAATCAAAAGATTTATCCTGAGTTTTTTTTAAATTAATACGCATCAACTCTTTTCTTAATTGTTTCAATAAAACAAAAAGTTCAGAACGTGAAAAAAATAATACATCTTTCATTTCAATCTTTTTTCCCAAATCACGATCATTTAACATAAACTTCAAACCTCTTCATAACAAGTTATCTTGCACTTAACACTTAATTTTGCTGAAAATTTATCCAAAATTTTAACCACATCATCATAATTACTACCCGATATCTCAAACAAAATTCTACCAGGAGAAACTCTAAAAATATATCTATCAACTGATCCCTTACCTTTTCCCATTCTAACATCAGTAGGTTTTTTAGAAACTGGAATATCTGGAAAAATACGTAAAAATAACTTTGCACCTTTTCCCAAATGCTTAACCAAAACCCTTCTAGCAGATTCTAATTGATTAGGAGATAATCTAGCTGTTCCAAGAGATTTCAAACCATAATCACCAAAACAAACCTTTTCTCCTTTAAAAGATAAAGACCTCATGCGCCCTTTAAAACTTTTTTTAAATTTACTCCTCGAAGGTGTTAACATTTTACACAAACCATTTTTTTATAAAATACAAAAATCACTTATTTTTAATAGAAGAATCCACATCACCTTTATATAGCCAAACTTTTATTCCTATCTTACCATAAGAAGTATTCGCTTCAGTCGCAGAATAATCTATATCTGCTTTTAAGCGATGCAACGGTACAGAACCCTCTACATACCATTCAGCTCTCGCAATATCTACACCTCCTAATCTACCCGCACATCTAATCTTGACCCCTTTAATTCCAAAAGTATTAATTGTGTTATTAATCGCCTTTTTCATAGCACGCCTAAAAGAAAATCTTTTTTCTAATTGATAAGAAATACTTTGCGCAATAAGAGAAGCACTACAATAAGAATTTTTAACTTCAACAACATCAATTTCAACAACTTTACCTATATGAGAAAAAATAATTTTTTTTAATTTTTCTATATCTTGTCCTTTTTGACCTATAACCAATCCTGGCCTAGAAGTAAATATTACAACATTTATGTCACTTTTATTTCTCTTAATAATAATTTTTTCTACATAAGCATAATGCAATTTTTTTGCTAAAAGTTTGCGCAATGAATAATCTTCCATCAAATTGATTACGTATAAATCTCCCTCAGCATACCAAACGGATCTTCCATCACTGAGCGAATTAGCCCTCATAATCAATGGATTAACTTTATGTCCCATAAACAATCACCTCTTTATAATTCAAATATATAAAACATCTAACATAATATTATCAAGTAACAACTTTCAAAATTAACTTAATATTTGAATAATACTTAACTATCTTATTAACTCTACCTTTAGCACGAGGAGAAAATCTTTTTAAAAAAGATGCTTGCCCAACATAAATATGATCGATATATAAATCATCTATAGAAATTCCATAATTATGTTGCGCATTAGCAACCGCAGACATCAATAATTTATGCAAAAATAAAGAAACCTTCTTTTTTGAAAAAACTAAAGCTAATACAGCATCATCTATTTTTTTTAATCTAATAGTATCTGCAACCATATTAATCTTTCTAACGCTGGACTTAACCTTAGCACAAGAAGCAACAATTTCTAAAGAAGATGATTCTTTTTTAGATTTAATTTCAAGAGACATAATACAAAACACAAATATAATTTTATCTTTTAACAGCTTTTTTATTACCAGCATGACCACCAAATTTACGAGTAGGCGAAAATTCACCAAATTTCATACCCACCATATTTGCAGTCACCTTAACAGGCACATATCTGATCCCATTATAAACATAAAAAACATATCCAACAAAATCTACAAGAATAGTAGAAGATCTGCTGCGCACTTTCATCATACTTGCATTTTCGCCAGAATTTTTATGCTTTTTCAATAATTTGAAAATATAATAATCACAAAAAGGTGCTTTCCATCTAGATCTCATATATAAATACCCTCAAATTATTTTCTATCTCTTCGACGCACAATATAACGCTCGATTGCACTATTTTTCTTTCGAGTCTTTTTTCCTTTTGTAATAACACCCCAAGGAGTGACAGAACATCTACCACCAGAAGTTCTTCCTTCTCCTCCACCATGCGGATGATCAACAGGATTCATGACAACTCCTCTAACAGAAGGCCTCGTACCTAATTTTCTCACAATTCCAGCTTTGCCATATTTAATGTTTTTATTATATCTATTGGATATCGAACCAATAGATGCGCAACATCTATCATCAAATAATCTAACTTCACCGGAAGGTAATTTAACTATTGCATGATTTTTTTCAAATCCTAATAAAGTAGCAAAAGATCCAGCAGATCTAACCAATTGAACGCCTTTACCATCTTTCATTTCTAAACAACTTATAGCACTTCCTACAGGAATATTTCTTAACGATAAAACATTTCCTGAAATAACATCAGCATCTTTCCCTACATTTAACTTATTTCCTACTTTTACACCTTCTATAGCAATAAAATAATGATAACTACCCGATTCATGTTTCATCAAATGAACAAATGCTGTTCTATTAGGATCATATTCCAATCTTTCTACAGTATAAAATCCCTCTTTCGACATCTTAAAATCTATTATGCGATATCTACGTTTCGCCCCACCACCAATATGTCGAGTAGTTATACGACCTAAATTATTTCTACCTCCCGTCTTAGATAATCCTCGAAGCAAAGATTTAAAAGGAGCTCCTTTCCAAAGATGCTGCCTATCAATTCTAACAATTCCTCTAGATCCAGGACTAGTAGGCTTTAAAATTTTCAACCCAACCATCTTATCCCTCTAATTCTTTTTTCAAAAATGAAAAATCAGATGAATTCAAAACAACAACAAATTTCTTCCGATCTTTACGAAATCCACGAGACATTCTAAAATTCTTAGCTTTTCCTTTATAATTAGCAGATTTTATAGATTTAACAGAAATGTTAGGACAAATCAGACGTAAGCTATTTTTAACATCATTTTTCGAAAATCTTTGACAACTAGAATAAAAAACAAAATGACCTAATTTTGCCGCATTTTCTGATTTTTCTGATAAAACAATTTTATCAATAAAATTAACAACACTTTTCATAAAACACAAAACCTATTTTTCAAAAAATCTAATAAATTAATTTTCAGTAAAATAAAATCACTGAACAATAAATCTCGGACATTTAATCCATTAACATCTAAATATCCAAAATTTTTAATATTTTTTACTCCATTAATTTTTTTAATATCAGAATTTTCACATATCAACAAAAATTTATTATTATAAAAATTCAAAAAAGTTGACGACATTTTATTAACTAAAATTGAAGATGATGAAGAAAAATTAAAAAAATCCTCATCGAAGAAAAATAATTTATTTTCATGAAATTTTAAAGCCAAAGAATGTCTTATCGCCAATTTTCTAACCTTTTTATTCATTTTAATAGCAAAAGATCTTTTATTCGGCCCAAAAACAACTCCCCCTCCTCTAAAATGAGGAGAAACCAAACTACCTTGACGAGCTTTACCCGTTCCTTTTTGTCTATAAGGTTTTTTAGTCGTCGCATTAACATCAGACATAGATTTAACAGAGTGACTAAAATTACGATTTTTTAAAAATTGCCAACGTAAAACACTAGACAAAACAATATGGTTTATATTTTTAACAAAAAAAGATTCATCAACTTCTTCTAATTTACAATCAAAATCTTTTTTTCCCAATTCAATACATCTAATATGAACCATAATTTAAATAAAAATAATTAACAAAAAAATCAACTCATCAATTCTATACGAACAACAGAGTCCTTAAATCCTGGAATAGAACCTTTAACAACAATTAAAGATTTATCTATATCAGTATGCAAAACACCAACATTATTAATAGTTATAAATTCAGCACCAAGCTGTCCAGCCATTTTTTTACCACGATTTACTCTACCAGGATCTTGACATTGACCGGTAGAACCTTGCGATCTATGCGTCTTGGAAACTCCATGACTAGCTCTCAATCCTTTGAAATTATGTCGTTTCATAACTCCTGAAAATCCCTTTCCTTTACTAATACCACTAATTTTCACCTTTTTTGCATTAACAAAAGTTGATAAAGAAATACAATCTACATCTTTAGGTAAAAAAATCTCTTTTATAAAGCCTCGTATTTTTTTTGAATCAATTTCAGGGTGAAATTTTTTAATATGCTCTATTTGCGGCTTAGAAAGTTTTCCTTTTCCAAAAAAGAACGCTCTAATTTTTATGAAATTATGAAAATCTGCAACAACATCTAATTTCAAAATGTTATTATTCACATAAATCAAACTAACATGATCATATATACCAAGATCAGAAAAAATCATACTAGAAGCAACTTTAATACCGTAAATAGATGCCCTACCAATCAAATTCTTTTTATTATCATTCATTGTTAAAACCTGCAAAATCTAAACCTTGTATTTTTATATCAGCATCTAAACCGGCTGGTATCAAATTCCAAGAAGTAAACTTTTCTGTTAATTTCAAATCAAAATCATATATTATGAGCAACCTAACATGTTTGGTCCACTTATATTGCTCCCTAGATTTTTTATAAACATGAGGAGATTTATTAACAGTGTAAATTTTAACTCTTTTGGGAAGAGGAACAGGCCCTTTAACCCTGGCACCTTCTTTTAAAGCTGTAGCCACTATTCGTTTAACTATACGTTCCAAACCTAAAGCATCATTTGACTTTATCTTCACCGATATATAAGGCCTAGAACTGTAAGAAACATATTTGTCAATTCCGGCACTCTTAACATGTTCATTAAGCTTTAAATTTTTCATACTAGAGCACTAAAAATATAAATCATACAAAAAACCAAAATGATATAAAATAAAATCCACTATTAAATATCAATCACACAAAAAGCGGGCGATGGGAATCGAACCCACGTAACCAGCTTGGAAGGCTAGGACTTTGCCACTAAGTTACGCCCGCAATCAATAAATAACTAGAGGGGGTAGGATTCGAACCCACGTACGCTCTCGCGGGCAGATTTACAGTCTGCTGCCTTTAACCACTCAGCCACCCCTCCTTAAAAATCCGGAAGTAATAAAACAAACGAAGTTTCAATAATGTTAGTCAAATATAAACAATAAAACAAGTAGCAAACAGTGCAAAAAAAACAAAACAATATTTTTTTTGCAATCTCATTTGTAAACTACTAAATCCCGTGCGAGCCATGATATCATTTTTTAATTTTAAAATAAAGTATTGCATTTTAAGAAAAAATTATATTTTAATTTATCTTAATCGAGTTATTTGTTTTATTTGAAAATTGAATGAATTCAATATATCTTTTTCATCAATAATAACGAAATCGGGAAAATATTATCTCAAAAAAATTAATGAAAAAAATCCGAAATATAAAAATAAATAAACAGAAAAATGAAAAGGTGTATATATATGGGAAGCATGGATGTATAAATGCAATATTAAACTCTAGAAGGATTTGTTGTAATCTTTTTATTAATGAACAAAAAATCAAAGAATATTCTTCAATTCTTGAAATTTGTAAAAAAAAGAATATTAGAATTAATATAAAAAAAAATATAGATAATATAGTTCCCAGATCATCTAATTCAAATTTTAATCATCAAGGTTTACTTTTAGAAGCTCTACACTTAAAAAATGAATCTTTAGAAAATTTTCATGTAAAACAAGAGAGGTCTTTGGTTATTATTTTGGATGACATTACTGATCAACATAACATAGGCGCAATATTAAGATCTGCAGCATGTTTTAAAATTGATGCAGTTTTTATAAAAAATAACATATTTTATGATAATGGTACTGTTTCTAAGGTATCTAGTGGAGCATTAGATATTGTTAAAATTATAGAAATAACTAATATAAAACGCTCTATAAATCATTTAAAAAGCATTGGCTATAGTGTTTATGCCATGGATAGTATGGGTCAAAATATTAATAATTTTTCTTTTAACAATAAAGCAGCCTTGGTGTTAGGTTCAGAAGGGAAAGGAATAAAAAATTCTGTTTTAGAATATTGTGATTATCGTCTAACAATACCCATTTTTTCTTGTGATAAAAATAATTTGGATAGCCTTAATGTCTCTAACGCAGCAACAGTAGGTATGTATGAATTTTGCAGACAAGAAAAATTATGAATTTTATTCATAAAAATATGAGAGATATTTTGCAAAATTAAATAACTATTAAAATTTAATATTTTGACTTTTAAAAAAAAATAAATATCATAAATTAGTCAGCGCGTGGTGTTTATGATTGTCCATAGGTAAATTCTAAAATAGTATTTTTGCCTTAATTAGTTGTCCCGTTTTGATTTTTAGATGACACAATAGAGAATTTTGAAGAGGTCAAATGACAAAAGATAGCAATATTAAATTTTTGAAAAACAAGGAAAAGTATTCTCCTTTTAATTATTTATTTTATGATTCTGATTCTGGAGAGAAAAAAAATATCTTGGGAGAAAATTCGCTTTTAAGTATTCAAGATTTTGCTTCAAAATCTTTAAAAGAAAATACTGTTATAGAAGGAATGATTAGCTCTGTTACAAGAGATTTTGTCTTTGTTTGTATTAATTATAAATCTGAAGGACAAATACCTATTGCAGAGTTTAACGATCAAGAAATTGTTATCGGTAATAAGGTAAAAATCTTTCTTGAAAAATTAGAAAATCGTGATGGTAAGATAGTGCTTAGTAGAAGTAAGGCGATAAAATGTGAAACTTGGGACGAAATAGAACGTATTGAGAAAGAAGAAGGCGAGATAGAAGGAAAAATTCTTTACTCGACTCGCAGTGGATATATAGTTGATCTAGCTGGTATTATGGCTTTTTTACCTAACAGTCATGTTGATGTGAAACCGGTAAAAAATAGTAGTGACTTCATTAATATGGTTTCTAAATTTAAGATATTGAAAACAGATAAAAAACAAGGGAACATTGTTGTATCAAGAAAAGCTATTTTAAACTCTCTTCATGCAGATGAAAAAAATAAATATATTGATACTTTACAGGAAGGTCAAATAATTGAGGGAGTAGTAAAAAGCATTACGAATTATGGAGTTTTTGTTCAATTACATGAATCTCCTGAAATTGGTGTACTTGATGGTCTATTGTATATTGATGATATTGCTTGGTCCAGAGTTGCTCACCCGTCTTCAATTTACACAATTGGTGAAAAAATTAGAGTAAAGATAATAGGAATAGATAGAAAAAATTGCAGAGTTTCTTTGGGAGCAAAACAATTGAAAAATAATCCTTGGTTAAGTGCTGAAGAAAAATATAAACCTGGTGATAAATATAAGGGAACTGTTAGTAATATAGAAGAATATGGTATTTTTGTTGAGCTAGAACCTGGGGTTGAAGGTTTAGTGCATATTTCTGAGGTAAGTTGGACTAAAGATAGACCTATGGTCATTAAAGGACAAGAAATAGAGGTTGTAGTTATTAGCATTGATAAAGACCGTCATAGAATGGCTTTAAGTATTAAACAATGCACTGACAACCCTTGGACACAATTTTTAATTGATAATCCACTAGGTAGTATAGTTAGTTGTAATGTTAATCATGTAACTGATTCTGGTTTGTATGTGTCGGTTAACGATAGAGTTGAAGGATTTATTAGCATTAATGATTTATCGTGGGATAGGTTTGAGCCAAAAGCAAAATTTAGAGAGTATCGACATAAGAAAAACGTATCTGCAAAAATAATTCGTGCAAATGTCAATAAAGGTAAATTATATCTGGGGATAAAACAAACCGTAAAAGATCCTTTTGAAGATTTCTTAAAAACAATAGAGGTTGGTGATATAGTTTCTGCAACTGTTGTGAAAATTGACGAAGAAGGCTTTATTATAAAAATTGCAGAAAATGTGGAATTATTTTTCTCACAGGATCAAGTAACTAATTTAACTCATTTTGTTGTTGGAAAGAATTCTAGCTTTAAGATAATAAAGAAATCTGCTTATGCTATATCAATAGAACTTATTCATTAATATATTTATTAAAAAAATAACTATTGTACAGTATAATAAATTTTGCTGTTTTATTGGTTCTTTTGGTTTTTGTATGTTTGATGTAAATAAGATAATAGATGAAGATCAGTCTTCTTATAGCTTATATAAGTGGAAGTCTTTTGCCGTATTATTAATCATTATGACCCTCTTGATGCTGTATTCCTTTTTTTTTAAAAAGAATGAAGATGTAGAAGACAAATTACAAGACATAAAAGAACCAATTATAGCAAAAATAAGAATAGAAGGTGTAATGTATAGGGATAAATATAGAACTGATATAATATCCTCTATGGCAACTGATGAAAATATTAAAGCTCTAGTTATATTAATTAATAGTCCTGGAGGAGAATTAGCGAGCATTGATCCTTTATACAGAGCTATTAATTCTGTCAGTAAAGTTAAGCCTGTTGTAATAGTCATGGAAGATATTGCTACTTCAGCTGCTTACATGGTGTCTTTAGCTGGAGAATACATTTTTGCAATGAGAAGCACAATGACTGGATCCATTGGTGTTTTGTTAGAGACTTACGAATTCTCTGATCTAGCAAAAAAAATTGGTATAAATTTTACTACTTATACTAGTGGGAAATATAAAGGCTTTCCTTCTTCCACCCGCTCAACTCCTGAAGATGTAGCGGATGTAATTGTCAAAAATTTGGAATGCTATCATAGATATATGATTGAGACTGTCGCGAATCGTAGAACGATTCCAATAGAAAAGGCTGAAGAATTATCGGGAGGTCAAGCATTTTTAGGTATTCAAGCTTTAGACAATAATTTGATAGATGGTATTGGTTATGAAGAGGATGCTTTAAAATGGCTAAAAGAAGAAAAAGAGATTGATATTCTTTCAGTAAAATACATCAACGTAATGAAACATAACAAAGCAAAAAACATGTCTAATAGTGGTATAATAAAAAGAGTAATAGGAATGTTATCGGATTTTGATTCAGATGATTTAAGTAATTCCCAAAAAATAGGATTGTACTCTATATTAAAAATATAGAGTCATTGCTATTACTTTCTTTGTATTAAAAACGTGTTTATATTACCTTCGGGGTTTATTTCTTTTGACTTATTATAATACTTGGTGCTATAAAATAATTTGAGCTCTCTATTTTGATTGATATGTTGAATGTTAAACATGCAACCGTTGGTCTTAACTGAAGAAAAATCACAAACTGTTTTAATATATCGCGAATATTCATCATGATCAGTAGCAATAATTAAATTTCCTATCTTAGGTTTAATTTTTTTTATAATAAAATCAAGAAAGAAATTATTTATTATACGTCTTTTATGGTGTCTTTTTTTTCTCCATGGATCTGGAAATAAAATCCATATAACACTAAAGAAATCATCAGGTATTGTATATAAAAAATCTCTTGCATCTCCATGGAATATTTTGATATTCTTCAGGTTATGATGTTTTATTAATTTTATGGTATTCATGATACCATTCAAGTAAACTTCTGAAGCGATATAAAATTTTGTTGGATTGTGATTTGCTTGCATTACAATATTTTCACCATATCCTGAACCTATTTCAAAATGGAAAGATTTATAAGAATGGAGGTCACATAAAGATTTTAAATTAAAAACATCATCATCAATGTCCAAACACATCTTAAATGATCCACGTCCCTTGGTACGACCATACGATCTAATCAAATTATCATACATAAAAATCCTGCGCACATTATGTATTTAACATACATTATTAATGATATTAGTATAACTTATTAAGATATTTCAGATAACAACCACACTGGATTTTTTGATTTAATATTTTTAGAAAATGACCATAAGTCACGTATTTCTATACTATTAATTTTGCTTCCGGATATAACTTCTTCAGTTTTATTATCAACAACAAAATTAACCTGTTCTGATCGAAATTCAATGCAAAATTCGACTTCGCTCTTTTTTGCTCTATATAAAGCATTTACTATTTTAGTATTTTTAATAGCAATCAAGCTATGATTATATCTTTTTTCTTTTAAATTTCTTGATTTTACCTTAGTTTCAAAATAATTATATATCTTCTTTGATACCAAAGGAGATAAAGATGACAGATCAGATTTATAAAAAGAGTCTAATATATCTTCGAAAGCCAACTCTGTCTTTTTTAAAAATCTATCTAGAATAAAAGATCTATCATATTGTCTAATTTCGTTTACAACATTCTTCACTTCTTCTAAACAATTCTCATCAACATTTTTAATACACTCTTCAGAGATAGGTTCAAAAATCTCGGTAAAATCGTCCATTGATTTTTTTTTGGAACCATTTTTCTGCACCATATCAGAAATATTTATAATATCTTCTTTACCAAGTGATAAATATAAACGAAATAATATAAAAGCCGCTAATAAGAAAAATATAATAATCTCAGCTAACATTGAACAAACGAACCATAAAAACGAAATCAAATCAACAGCGCATATTATTATATTATCATATGTATGTAAAAATACCATAAAATTCGTATAGCTATAGAATATCAATGTGAAAATAATCTATGGTAAATTTCAAAATAAAAATTTATAATAGAGAGATGTAATCTTATCAGGATTTATTTTTTACTTTGGGTTTATTATTGGGTTTATTAGTACGATGATTGATAATTTTCAAATAAAGGGACAATATCTAAAATCGATGTCCGTTAATCATGAAAATGCTCCGCGCATTTTTCTTGATCAAGAGATGAGTAGCAAAAAACAAGATATAAGTGTAAATTGTAGCGTTAATGTCTTGAAAATAAGCGATTCTGTATTCGAAATTTCATTAGAAATTTTCGTTGTTTCTAAATTAGATGGAATAACAAAAGAGGAAGCGGAAGCAAAAAAGATATCGGAAAATGCTTTCATAATTAAAATACAATACTCTTCTATAATTCAAATAGAAGATGGATTATCTGAACCAGAAATGGAAAAGGTATTCTTTGTATCTGCACCTATTATGATGTTCCCTTATATACGAGAAAGAGTCTCTAGTGCTTCTTTATTGTGTGGTTTTCCAGCTGTTATGCTTTCAAATATTGATTTTGAAACAAAATATCTAGAACAAAAATCTGTTGCAAAAAGAAATTCTCAGGAAACAGCGAGCAATGATAGCAATATAATCTAATTTATAGAATATAGAATGTTCGGGTATGGATAAATATCTATACCCGGTTCTGTCTATTATGTTTTAATCTTGCTGTTTATTTCTCTTAAAGTATTTTTATAGATTATAATACTGTTGGTTTTATATTCTCCATTAGCAGTGACAATACCTTTTAGATGGCATCCTGCTGTAACTCCTGTAGCAATAAAAACAGATTCTCCCTTCACCAAATCATAAGGCTTATAAACAAAATCATCATCTCTTATACCTAATAATTTGGCTCTTTCACGCTCACTGTCATTTCTAAAAAAAAGCTTTGATTCCATATAGCCGCCTAATGAATTTATAATAGAAGCTATCATCACGCCTTCGGGAGCCCCCCCTATTCCCAGGTATAAATCATATTCTCCTTTTATTAAACCTATAGCTGCTGATATATCACCATCTTTAATTAATCGCACTCTAGAGCCAAATTTTATCACTTGTGATATAATTTCTGCATGTCTATCCCTATCCAAAATAGTTACTGTTATCTCATTAGGCTTACACCCTTTGTATTTCATAATTTTCATTAAATTATCTGACACAGAATTATTAATACTAATACCCTCGGGAGATATGTCTGGAGACAAGATAATTTTATCCATATATAAATCGGGAGCATTTATAATATCTCCACGATCTGCAAAACATAAAACAGATAAAGAGCCTCCATCAAGAAGATTGGCACATATTTTTGTACATTCCAAAGGATCAACTGCCAAATCTATTTTATCTTGTGAAGTTATATTCCCCAATTTTTCACCTATAAAAAGCATTGGAGCGTCATCTCTTTCTCCCTCACCAATGGCTACTTTTATATCTATACTTAGTAGATTCAAAAAATCCCGCATGGCATTAACTGCTGATGCATCAGCTTTATTTTCATCACGTAAACCTGCTTTATGATAAGCTGCTAACGCTGCCACTTCTGTGCACTTTAACATATCATCTATAAATTTTTTCAGATCCATATAGCAAAATAAGATATAACAAAAGACTAAATGAATTTTACAATGATTCTTCCAATTCTTCTATAACATCTTTATCCTTATCTTCAATAACAACCATATTATCTATTTCAGCACTAGTGATACTTCCTTTGCCGAAGAAATTTTTTATCTTATCTTTCCAAGATTGTTTTGAAGAGCTTACTTCTTGTTCTGATGATGTTTCATCATCAACTGATTCTTCAATTTCATCATAATGTAAATTTCTATCACTAACCTTACCATCATTAGAAATATATTTATGATATTGCCACCCAGATTTATTAAGATCAACTTCTCTATAATCTTCAATATTTTCTATCGTATCTATGTCTCCATATTCATATTGCTGCCATACTTCATTAGGATTTTTACGTATAAATTTTCCTCTTTTCTTTATGTATTCTTGATATTGCTTAACAAAACCTTCATCTAAAAAAAACATCTTTCCTCCCGGATTATATTCTGGTTTTGCACGTTTATATACTATATCATTTGAGGTTGTTATTTTTTTATTATAAGAACATGAATTAAATAAAAATAAAGCACTCAATAAAAACAAAGCACAATATAAATAATGCTTCTTTAGAAATTCTAAAAACATCCGAAAGATTTTTTTAAATATAAAATCAAGATAAATTAACTGACTATAAATATCAATAATGAAAATATCTAAGCATAGATTATTTAAAATATTGCTTAGAATAAATATGATTATGAATCATGATTGAGATTTCTATAAAATTATAGCAATATAATTTATATCATATACTTTCATATTTCAGAGATTATTGTAGATAAATGAATATAAATAACAAATTTTTTCATCCTGTGTTGATGAAAAATTATACGTGGATAAAAATTGGTGGTGAAGCGCTAATGGCAAAAGTGCAAAATATTGACGAATTATTAAAATTATTAAAATATATTAATCAATCAGAATATAATGTAAAAAAATACGTAGTTGTTGGTTCTGGATCAAATATAATTTGTAATTCAAAAAAATTGAATTCTCTTATAATAAGGTTAGGAAGAGGATTCAATTATGTAAAAATATCAGAAGAAAATTCAAAGGATAAATTAATTGTTGGAGCGTCAACTACAGGGTTTAATTTAGCAAAAAAAGCTTTAGATCTGGGAATCACAGGCCTCCAATTTACAATTGGCATCCCCGGAACAATAGGCGGAATGTGTGCTATGAATGCAGGATCTTATGGTGTTGAGATATGTGACCACATAAAAAGCATCAAATTTATAACAAAAGACGGAAAAATAATATCAAAGACCAGAGATGAATTGAATTTTTCATATAGGAAATGTGATATTCCAGAAGATTGGATAATAATTGAGTGTAGTTTTAATGTTGAATACGGAGATAAAAATAAAATAAAAAGTGAATTGCAAAAAATAATGCATGATCGTTCTGTAAGCCAACCTGTAAAAGAAAACACTTGTGGCTCAACATTTATGAATACCGAAAAATTTCCTGCATGGAAATTGATTAAAGATTCTGGAATGCATGAAAAACAAATTGGCGATATAATGTTCTCTGATATGCATCATAACTTTTTAATTAATAAAGGAAATGCAACTTCTGACGAAGTTTTAATGTTAATAAGACAAACCAAAGATAAAATAAAAAGAATGTTTGACATTGATCTAGAATTGGAAGTTAAATTAATAGATTGCTGATATTTAAATATACATATTTTATGATAATTGAGCTAAACAAAAAAATAACATCTGAACGTAGACAAGTTGTTGAATGGTTTACGGAATTAAGAGATCAAATAGTATGTGAATTTGAAAAAATAGAGAAAGAATTTGATCCAAGAAGTAACAGTAAATTTGATAAAATAACTTGGAATCACCGTAATGATGGTGGAGGTGAAATGTGTGTAATGGAAGGGAAAGTATTTGAAAAAATAGGTGTAAATATATCTCATATATATGCCAAAATGGACAATAATTTTACGGATAAGATACCTGGCGCAGAAAAAAATGATGGTTACTTTTGGGCAACTGGAATATCCCTTGTTTCGCATATGTCTTCTCCTCTCGTACCTTGTGTGCACATGAACACTAGAAATATTCATACAAGCCAATCTTGGTTTGGTGGAGGTGCAGATTTAACTCCTATGTACTATAACCAAAAAGACTATGATTTATTTCATAATAATCTTAGAGATACATGTAATAAATATGATGCAAATTATTATGATGAATATAAGAAATACGCTGATGACTATTTCTATATAAAACATAGACAAGAATATAGAGGCATTGGCGGTATATTTTTTGATTACTTAAACACAAATAATTGGCAAAATGATTTTTCTTTTGTAAAGGATGTTGGAAAAATTTTTTTAGATACATATGCACAAATAGTAAGAAAACACATGAATAGAAAGTGGACAAAAGAGCAAAGAGAGTACCAATTGCAACGTAGAGGAAGATATGCGGAATTTAATCTGATGTATGATAGAGGAACAATTTTTGGCCTTAAAACACAAGGAAATATTAGAGCAATAATGATGTCTTTACCACCAGTGGTAAAATGGAGTACGCAAAATATGACAGAGATAATATTCTAATTTAAGAATTACACTTATCTAATATTGATAACATTTCTTGCAATTTGAGACTAGCGCCACCTATTAGAAATCCATTAACCATCTTGGATTGTAGTAAATATTCTATGTTGTTAGAAGAAACAGAGCCTCCATATAGAAAGTCTCCTTTGAAATTAGTAATAGTTTTAATATCAATTATTGCACTATCAATTTCGCTTACAGTGGGAGTTTTTTTACTTCCAATAGCCCATACAGGTTCATATGCAATCATGATTTTTTCATGTTCAATATCCTTATTTATAGAAGAACAATCAACAGATAATTCTTCCATAAAATTTTCTCTATTATTTTCTCCAACACAAAATATTGGGTTTATATTATTATCAATAGCGTTTAATAATTTCAATTTTATACTGTCATTTGTATCATGGAAATATTTTCTCCTTTCAGAGTGACCAATAATGCTGTATGTACAACCTATCTCTTTTAACATAGCAGCACCAATTTCCCCAGTATAAGCGCCATTATTATAACTAGAAACATCTTGAGAAGATATAAAAACCTTTTTATTGCTTTTGGTAAGTGAGAATGCTCTATCTAATAAATAATATGGTACAGCCAATATTAGTATATTATTCCCTATAATGTCATCATCAATATTATCCACAAAATTATTCAAAAGAGATAAATCTCCATTCAATTTCCAATTAGCAACTATATACATTGCATTTCTTAAAAGAACTCAATCAACAATTTTAGATGATAATATAAGAAAAAGTAATTTTATATATTTTATTTATAAAAAATGTTATAAATCATTCATGAAGGTCTCATTTACATGTTTTAATGAAAACAAAAATATTAGACATAGACTCCGTATATTTTGGAAATGATATACTCATTGATATCAATATGTGCATATATGAAAATGAAATTCTAACTATTGCTGGGCCAAATGGCAGTGGAAAAACATCACTCTTGAAAATAATTGCAAAAATAAATAAGCCTAAAAAAGGAAGAATTATACAGTATAATAATAAGTTAAAAATAGCCTACATGCCTCAGCAGATAATGTTCAATAAAATGATGCCATTAACACTACGAGAATTCATAAATATAGGAAACATAAAAAATAATTTTGATGACCATTTACTAGATAAATTATCAATAAAGCACATTTTAGAAAAACAAATAACAGAAATATCTGGCGGTGAAAAGCAAAAAGCAATTCTGGCAAGATGTATAAAAAAAAATCCGGATCTAATGTTACTGGATGAACCAGTTAACAGTATGGATATTGAAACAAAATCAAAATTTTACGATATTTTAAATTTCATAAAAAAAGAGAAAAAATACGCTATAGTAATGGCATCACACGATCTGCATACAGTGATGCAAAATACAGATAGAGTAATATGCTTGAATAATAAAATATGTTGTAGTGGAAAACCTGAAGAAATAAATAAGGATAAAAATTTTATAAATTTATTCAAAAATAATATCTCTTTGTATCAACATGACCATAAAAGTAAAATTTTATAATTTTTGCTATTTAGATTATTTATCCATACTGATATAATTCGGTCTTTTAGGCTACTGAATGGCACTTTTTGATGCTCTTCTTGTAATATAGATATCATGAAAATTTTATAAAATGATTAGAATTTTATGCAGATCAACTAGAATATCCTTCTTTTTTATCCATGCGTTATTTTTGTTAAAAACAAAAAATGGATATAAAAAATTACCTCTTATTATACAAAAAATGGGGCCAGCTTTTATAAAATTAGGACAAGCTATATCCACTAGAAGTGACTTAATAGGAACAGATTTAGCATATCATTTAACAAAATTGTGTGACAGCACTACTCCATATAAATTTTCTAAGATAAAAAAATCTTTAGAAAAAGAATTAAAAAGTACTATAGAAAGCAAATTCAAATATTTTGAAAAAGATCCTATAGCGTCTGCGTCAATTGCTCAAGTACATAAAGCTACGCTACATAATAATAAAAAAGTTGCTGTAAAGATTTTACATCCCAAAATAGAAAAAAAATTCTGTCTGGATTTGAAGATAATGCATCTAATGGCAAGAATATTAAACCCTCTAGTAAAGAAGAGATTTAATTTACTTAAAATCATCGAAAGATTTAAAAATGCCAGTCAATTCGAATTAAATCTAGAAATAGAAGCTGCTAATGCCAGTGAAATGAAAGATCTGTTACAGCAAAATACGGAAACAATTATACCTGCTGTATTTTGGGAATATTCAACTAAAAGAGTATTAATAACAGAATGGATAGATGGCTTACCTTTAACAAAAATCAATAAAATTTCTGATAAAATAATAGAAAAATTAATACTGCTATTTTTCTCCCAGATATATGATCATGGTTTTTTTCACGGTGATTTTCATATGGGGAATATAATTATAACTACACACAGTGAAAAGATTGCTTTGGTTGATTTTGGAATAATGGGCAGATTATCTATAAAAGATAGAATTTATCTGGCAAAAATAACAAAAGGATTTTTTGATAGAAATTATCAATATATCGTAGATGTGCATTATGAAGCTGATTATATTTCTGAAAACAATCCCTTTTTTGTTTCAATGTGCAGATCCATAGGAGAGCCCATGTTTAATAAAAAGCTAAAAGAAATTTCAATAGCAAGATTGTTAGGGCAAATATTTTATACCGCTAATAATTTTAAAATTGAAATTCAGCCTCAGTTACTATTGTTACAAAAAAATATAATGATGCTGGAAGGAATAAGTAAAAAATTTTCTCCTGAAAGCAATATGTGGAAAATCTTGAAACCAATGACAAAAACTTGGCTAAAAAAAAATCTGTTAATAAAATACAGGAATTTGAAAATAAATGATACTACAAAAAAAGTAAATAAAACTCTAGAAAATCTTAATAATTTTCTGAGAGTAAATTCACATCCAAAGTCAAATTATGTACAAAAAATTGCTATTTTCAACATAATATTAACTCTTTTTATAGCATCAGGTATAATGTTATTATACCTAAATAGTGTTAATAAATGCTTGTAGCTCTAACTTTGTTGTTTGACAGAACAAACGAAATGCTATTATAATTTTCCCTCTTATTAAATATTAATATACCTCTTTATAAATATATATGAATAACCCAACAGATGAGAAATATACCTTTGATGATATTTTATTACTACCACAGAAGTCTGATATATTACCCTCAGAAGCAAATGTTAAAACTTATATAACAAAAAAAATACAGCTAAATATACCGATAATATCAGCCGCAATGGATACAGTAACTGATTATCAAATGGCTATAGCTATGGCAAAATATGGAGGAATGGGTTGTATACACAGAAATATGCCCACTGAAGAACAATGTTTCATGATTGAAAAAGTCAAAAAATATGAAAGCTGGGTAATAATGGATCCTGTTACAATTAATGTAAATAAATCAGTACAAAAGTTATTTGAGCTAAAAGAAAAATACAATTATTCTGGAATTCCAATTGTTGATGATAAAAATATCCTAAAGGGAATAATAACTAATAGAGATCTGAAATGTGTCACAGATAAAAATGCAAAAGTTGCAGATATAATGACAAAAGAAGTAATAACTGTAAAAGCAAATGTAAATAAAAAAGAAGCTCTATCAATTCTTTATAAAAATAAAATAGAAAGGTTGGTAGTAATTGATGATTCTTTTAGATGTATTGGTTTGATAACCGTAAAAGATATAGAGAATTTTAATAAATATCCGGACGCTTGCAAAGATAAACAAGGAAGATTAAGAGTGGCAGCAGCAATTGGTCCAAAGGATTTTGATAGAGTCAAAATGCTTATAGATGCCGGCGCTGATCTTTTAATTTTAGATACAGCGCATGGACATTCCGTACATGTTTTAAAAATGGTAGAAAAAATTAAAAGCGCATATAATACAGAGTTGGTAGCTGGAAATATAGTAACTAAGGAAGCAGCAAATGATCTAATAAATTGTGGAGTTGATGCTGTAAAAGTAGGTATTGGGCCTGGTTCTATATGTACAACTAGGGTTATAGCAGGTGTTGGTATGCCACAATTATCAGCAATAAGCGAAGTTAGTGAAGTTTGTCATGCAAAAAATATTAAGGTGATAGCAGATGGCGGTATGAGATATTCCGGCGATATTGCAAAAGCTATCTCATTTGGAGCAGATCTTGTAATGTTAGGCTCTATGCTTGCCGGAACTTCAGAAAGCCCTGGAGACACAATTCTTTATAAAGGTAGATCTTATAAAAGCTATCGTGGTATGGGCTCTTTACCAGCAATGAAAGCTGGTTCTAGCTCTAGATATTTTAAATCTGAAAGCGATACTGATGGTATCAATGATAGCAAAAAAATGATGATTCCTGAAGGTGTGGAAGCCATGGTCCCTTTTAAAGGATGCCTGAAAGACACTATAGATCAAATAGTTGGGGGAATAAAAACTTCCATGGGTTATACAGGAAGTAAAGATATCTCTTATATGCAAAAAAATTGTAAATTTATAAAAATAACTGGTTCTTCGATGAGAGAAAATCACCCTCATGGAGTTAAAATAACAAGAGAATCAGCTAATTATTCTGAATAAAAGGAAAAATTTTTTCATAGATTAGATTTTTTACATTCATTTTATATTTTTCATAAGGAACGTTTGCATCAAGTTGAAAATCACTACTGTAATTTTCGTGATTATTTCTTTCGATTATTGTTTTTATGAATTTTTCACTGTATTTTCTTCTCTCATTTATTCGGTATATTTGTGTTTTAACATCAACAATTGTTGATATCACTAGATCACATATGATACTTAAACCACACCTATGGAGAACTGAAGCTTCAAGAATAATATATTTATTATTGGATAATCTATTTTTTATATCCTTATATAAAAACAAAAATAACTCTGGAAATACTAACTCTTCTATTACATTAAGCACAGATCCATCTTTTTCTATAAGCTTAATTAAAGATAATTTATTGATATCATCTTTTTCATTTCTTTTGGGAAAAAATAATGAATTTATTTTTGATTTTAAAAATTGATTATTATCATATAAATAAGATACTGATTTGTCAGCATCTATTGCAAAAAAACCCTCCTTTTTAAAGATATTCATAGCTGTTGTCTTTCCACTGGCCATTCTTCCCGTTAAGCCTACGACAAACACAATTGCTCCTTGATAATTTTATTATTTATAAAATCAAAATTTTCATACAGCAAAACGCTATAAGATGAATCATCTAAAGATATTAAAACTTTCTGAAATTCACCAGCATATTGCCCATCTATCATAAAATTTGCATATTTCTCATTGTTAATTTTTATTGATAATACATCCCTGCTATCATAACAAAAACCGTTCAAATTACGTGGATAATAAGAATTAATAGGTTTTATAATAGAAATTGTCTGATTACTATCAAGATAAAACGGTACAATCATTCCTCCAGCAGAATAATTATAACCAGTACTACCAAGTGGTGATGAGATAATAATACCATCACCTACTACTTTAATATCATCTGAAAATCTGGACAAGCTAACAGATAAATCAAGCATGCCGGAGAGGTCTCTATTAGCATAAATATCACTAAAAGAAAAGAATGTGCTACAATCACCAGCCTTATCAAAACAACGAACTTTAAACGGATATACTTTCACTCGAAAAGTAGAGTCCAAATTATTCATAAATATCCTAAAATCATCTCTGTCTTTAGGACAATTATTCATTAAAAACCCTCTTTTTCCGTAATTTAATCCTATTATATTTACATCTTTACCTCTAAACATACGCATAGCATGAGTGTATAACCCATCACCACCTATAACAAATAAATAAGATGATCCCTTATCATAAGGCACATAATCCGTAAAAGGTTGTGCTACAAAATCTTCTTTTAAATAATTTAAAACATCCTTAGCATAATTGTTACAACCATTCTTCACAAGATAATAAAATTTCTTATTTTTCAATAAAGAGTTTTGCATATACAAAAATTAGTTATAAATAATTATTTAGCCATTTAGGATTTTTTACTAGTTCACGTAGATCATCGCAACCTCCTACATATTTATCATTAATAAATATTTGAGGTACAGTTTTAGGTAAAGATTTTGCCATTTTTTCAAATCGTGCAATCATTTCATCCATATTATCTTTATTTGATTCTATATTTTTTTTATCATATTCTATTAGATCTGAATATCTATCTAGTATATTTGTCGCTTCTTCGCAATATGGACAATATGTCTTACTATAAATAACCGCATGGACTGCTTCTTTATTCATGATGTAAAAACTCCAAACAAGAAAGAATACTATAAAATATTCACAATTAAAATATAAAAGAACTAAAACCAATCTCTATTGCTATCCATATTAGAAAACATTGTTAAATTAGGATCAAAATGTAACTTGGCAGTTCCTGTTGGACCATTACGCTGTTTAGAAAGAATAACTTCTGCTTGATTCTTTACTTCATTCATTTTTTGTTGCCACTCTTGATGTGCATCAGTTCCCTCTCTAGGTGCTTTACGCATCAAATAATATGCTTCTCTGTATATGAACATAACCAAATCAGCATCTTGCTCTATTGATCCAGATTCTCTAAGATCACTCAATTGAGGCCTTTTATCTTCTCTTTGTTCCACGTTACGTGAAAGCTGAGATAAAGCAACTATAGGTACAGATACTTCTTTTGCTATATCCTTTAACCCTTTGGTAACTTCTGAAATTTCATTAACACGATTATCAAATCTTCTACCAGGAGATATGCCATAAATAAGCTGTAAATAGTCTATAAAAATTATGGATACATCTTCTTTTGCACACATTCTCCTAATTTGTGATCGTATACCATTTATTGTCATAGCAGGAGTATCATCAAAAAATAGTTTCATATCCTCCATCATCTTTTTGCTATTCATAACTCTTCTAAACTCATCTTCTGTCAATTTACCTGTACGTAATTTGAAGGCATTAACTTTTGATTCCATTGAAACAATTCTTGTAGCTATTTGCTCAGCTGACATTTCAAGTGAAAAAAACAGCGCTGATTTATTATCATTTTTTACTGCATTCAAAATCATATTCACTGCTAAGGCCGTTTTACCCATTGAAGGCCTTCCTGCTACAATTATTAAATCAGATTCTTGAAAACCACCTGTTAGATTATCAATATCGTAGAAGCCACTTGTAATACCAATAACACTACTCTTATTTTTATAGGCATCTTGAATATTCTCAAAAGCTTTATTTAATGATGAAGATAATGGTTTTATACTATCTCTATAAAGAGATTTGGATAGATTAAAAAATCCCTTCTCCCCTTCTTCTAGGATTATACCAATATCTCTTGAATAATCCTTTTCTACAACAGACTTAAACGTTCCTGCTAAATTAATGGCTTCACGCCTTAAAAAAAGATCTTTCAAATATTTAGCAAAATTCTTTACATCCGAAAAGGCTGAAAAATCCTTTTGAAGTTCTTCAAGATATTTCTTTGCTTCATCTAATTTTTCAGGCTTAAGATCAAACAAATTAACTACAGTACTGGGTATAGCTATACTATCGTTCTTTACAATAGTACATATTGATTCATAAGATTTTTGATGCAAGGGGTCATAAAAGCATTGCTTATCTAATATATCATCAATCTCAAAAAGGACTTTATTCTTTATTAAAATAGCACCAATGATAGCGCGCTCTATTTCAAGATTATATACTTTGGATGATATCATAATGTCTTCCATTTTTGAAAAAAATCTTGAATAAGAATTACCAGCCTTTCATGTTACTATAATACGTTCATTTTTGCAAATCTTGTAAGATAAGAGAGATATAATTAATAATATCATCTGCTACAATATTTTGATCAATTTTAGTTGCACACAAAGAATGTATATATACAGCAATTGCTGCGGCATAAAATGGCTTAACTTTTTGTGATAAAAAACTAGCAATCATTCCCGATAATACATCTCCTGAACCAGCAAAAGATAGATTATAAGCAAATGTTGGATTTACTATAATACGACCATCAGGATGAGCGATGACTGTATCTGCTCCTTTTAAAGTGATTATAGCTCCTGATATTTTTGCTGCAGCTAAAGCTCTTTGTATTTTAGATTCTTCATTTTCACAATCAGGAAAAAGTCTTTTAAATTCTCCTTCATGAGGAGTTAAAATCGCCTTTGTATGAAGATGATTTATTAAAACATCCCTATCTTCAACAAAAGAAGTTAAAGCACCTGCATCTATTACACATGGCACATTTGTTTTAAGAACATCAATCACTAATTTTTTAGTATGTTCAGAAACCTCCATTCCTGGACCAATAACAACAGCATTACATCTCTCATCCAAAGATTCTGCATTAGAACCTAATATAACAGATAACCAAGATATTGAACGATATAAAAAAGTATCTTCTTTATTACAAAGTATTTTTACTATACCAGAGCCAGAGCGAAATGCAGCATGAGCAGAAAGTACAGACGCTCCAGCATAATTTATTTCACCACCGTATACGATAACGTAGCCTCTATTGTATTTATTACTATTAAAATTTAAAGATGGAATATTCCATAAATTTCTTGAATTCACAAAATATTTTATATTTTTTTGTGAACAAACAAGTCCTATATCTGCTAAAAAATGCTCACCACAATATTTTCTTCCAGGATATAAAACATTCCCTATTTTATAAAAATTTATTATTACAGTAATATCTGCTTCGATAGCTATCCCCTTAATTTTTCCCGTATCAGATTCTATTCCACTAGGTATATCAACAGATATAACTGTAGCATTTGTTAATTTATTAACATAATCTATCACATCATGAAAAGGAGCATCTACATCACGAGATAAACCCAATCCAAAAATACCATCTATAATTATTATATCTTCATCAGAATCTATCAACGTGGGTTCCAATGGTAATAATCTACCATTATATGAAGTTAAAGCTAATTTTACTTCTGAGGTAAAACTAGATGATAAATCTTTGGGTATCATCACTGTAACAAGCCAACCAATATCTGATAAACACTTTGCTGCTATAATTGCATCTCCTGCATTATTACCAGTTCCACATATGACATACACTTTAGATCTATTAAATCTACCTGCTATTAGATTAGCAACAGATTCTCCAGCTCTTTTCATCATAGTAAGACTATCAATACCTATTGATATTGTTTTATTCTCTGATAATAAAATTTCTTCTCTAGATAAAATCGCTAAATCGTTCTTCATTAATCAATAACCTATACTTTAAGCACAATACTTTCTCCTACGTCCTTCCCTTCTTTTAAATCTAATAACGCACGTTTTGCATCCTTAAATGGATATTCTTTATAAATACCTGCGTTTATTTTTTTTGAAGCATAATCTTCAATTACTCCAATGGCGGAAGTTAAAAAAAATGCACTCCAATTTTTCTGTAAGAAAAAATTTGGTCGAGAAAAGAATAGAGATTTATTACGTAAAGAGTTTATATTAATAGATCTTACTGAAGAGCGCATTTCATCATATAATACGTACATTCCCCAATTCATCAAGCACTTTATATTAATCGATAAATTATTTTTATCAGATAGAGAGTCAAAAATTGCTCCCACACCTATACCCTTTGTAAAAGAAGATACCCGTTCTACAAAATTTTCTTCATCATATTTAAGCAATAAATTAACAGGATTTTTAGAATGTAAAAATAATTCACCTTTTAAATTTTTCGAATCAACTGTGCCAATTATATTGCAAGGTGTGCCTTTAGCATATTGACATATAAAATAACCTACCGAACGATATGGATTATTAATTAATATAGGCACTTCTTTTTTCAAAAAATACGTATTAAACACCAACATACTTGCATACATTGCTTTATATAAAAAAGAAACAATAGTGCTAGAAGGTATATCACTAGGTACAGGAATAATATTTTTCATGTTTACAATTCTATAATCAGAATAAGCTCCAAAAGGCACATTACAGCATACAACTCTATCTCCTTCTTTAAAGCCATGCTTCATATTTGAGTTGATAGCAACTACCCTTCCGACACTCTCACAACCAGGAATAAAGGGATATTTAACAGGATAAATAGCAGCTAATTGCTGATAATCTATATCATTCACTCCAATATATTCATTTTTTATCAAAACTTCATCATTTCGTAATTGTCTTAATTTCACTTTAGATATTTTTAAATTTAAATTATCAAAGTCAATTGCTTCATGAATAAGAAAAGCTTTAGAATCCATAAAATTATAAAATACCAGAAATAAAAATTTTAAAATCAGGGAACTTTTTTTGTATTAATCTATGAGCATTTACAGCATCTTTATAATTTGCAAACACAACAAAACAACTACTACCGCTACCAGTCATTCTAGAAAAGATTATTTTATCCATTTTTTCCAAATAACCTAACAAATCAGAAATAAGCTTATTATCCCTAGCAACACATTCTTGCAGATCATTCTTATATAAGCGTAAATCTTCCATAGAAAAATTATTAGAAAAATCAATTTTTGCCGATGAATTAGCACTATCAAATTTCAATTTTTTATATGCTGAAGCGCTAGAAATCATAATATTTGGATAAACAGAGATGACATAAAAATTTTTAAAATCTGTTATTACGCTATGTAAAATAGTTCCTATACCTGAAAAACCTACTGTTTTTTCATTTATACAACAAGCTATATCTGCGCCTATAGAAGCAGCAATTTCGTACACATCCTGATCTTTTATTTTGTACTTTTTTGCAAAAAAACGTAAAATTCTCGCAGCATTTGTTGATCCACCAGCCATGCCCGATCCAATTGGTATCTTTTTTTTTATTTGTATCTTTACATCTATTCTGAATCCCAAAAGACTATCTAAATGATCTAAAACTTTAGATACAGTATCTTTTCCATCGTTAAGATTATTTATATCAAAAATCACTCTCTGTAAAGATTTTTCTTCAGCAACAATTATTTCATCATACAGATCTTGTAAAAAGCACACCACGCTTTCCAGTAAATGATATCCATTGGGATCTTTTCCTAATATATGTAAAAATAAATTGATTTTTGCATGACTGTATATTATCTCTTTGTGCATAAAAAATTAAAAATATACAATATTTAGAATAATTATAAAATATTTATCAGACCATTTTCTGCAAAACTATAGTGATCATTTTTACTCACTATAATATGATCAATAAGCTTAATATCCAAAACTTGGCAAGATGCTTCTAATTTTTTTGTAACCTGTATATCTTGTTCAGAAGGTTGTATATTACCACTAGGGTGATTATGCGAAATGATTATTTTTGTTGAATCTAAAGCAATACCTTTTTTTAAAATTGTTTTGATAGATACTGGTGTTTCGTTTACACACCCAAGGCTTTGATAATATACATTTTTCAATCTATGTGCGGAGTCAAGAAAAAGCACTACTAATTTTTCTGTTGTAGAAAAAGATATATTAACCTTAAGAAATTCCAATACTTTTGTCCAATTTTTTAGAACAGGTGAATGAACAACATTTTGTAGTGTTACTCTATATATCAAGGATTTTAATATCTTGAAAAAGAAAATAGTATTTTCATTTAATGTATATTTTTTCAAAATCAATTCTCTCCATAAAATCTCTTCTGAAGATAAAAAATTATGTATAGTTTTAAATTCTTGTAAAATAAATTTTGCTATATCTCTCACATCTTTTCTAGGAATACAATAAAAAAGCATAATTTCAAGTATATCTAATTCTTCAATATCAGAAACTGAGAGATTTCTCACTTGATTCCTTTTTCTTTCTCTATGGCCTAATAAAAAGCTACTATCACAACTCATATCAAAATATAAATTAAAATTACTTATTATTCCTAGGATGTTTAAAACTGATCGCGTTAATTATATCACTTTTATCTACCCTGGTGTATCTTTCTGTAGTAGTAATATCAGAGTGCCCTAACATCTCTTGTAAAGACCTTATATCGACGCCTTCATTCAATAGATGAGTAGCAAAACTATATCTAAAAGAATGAGGTGTTATACTTTCTGGAAGACCAACTGATCTTCTTATATTAACAAAATCGGCAGCAAAGCTATTTCTAGTAAGAGGGTTACCTCTAATGCCAACAAAAAGTATTTTTTTTAGATTTGATAAATCATGATAAGGAGAATCTTTTATATAAGAATCTATATATTGTTTAATTTTTGAGTACAAATGAACTGATCTTTCTTTTCCACCTTTTCCTAAGACATGTATACTGTCAAATTGAACCTCCCTAACTTTTAACCTCAATACTTCCGATATCCTCATACCACAACCATACATCAGCATTATTATAGCTCTATTTCTACTAGCAATCCAACTATATTTATGAGATATCTTACAAAGAATGTTTTCTATATCGTTTATAGTAATACACTTTATAATTTTATTATTATCATTTTTAACTGAAATTTGCATATTTGCATCATTTTCAATATCTTTATGTATCTTTAAATAATTTAAAAAATTTCTTATTGAAGATAATGCTCTAGCATTAGAATTATTACACGTACCAGAAGATTTTTTGTTAGCTATCCAACTTCTAAAATCAAGATGAGTAAGTTTTTCAATCAGCTCTAAAGTAACAATTTCCTCTCTGTAATCGGCTATAAAAGAAAAAAAATTTAGAACATCGCGTGAATAATTATCTAAAGTATGAATAGAATAATTTTTATAATAGACAATCCAAGAACTCCATTCTAAAAACGAGTTTAATATGTCTTTATTGACTTTATTATTTTCTAATAATTTTTCTATATCAAGCATATACAAATATTAACCAAATATAATCTTCAAGCAAAAAAATACTACTAGTGTATCATGATCAATAGTATGATATCCTTTCCCTTTTTGTTTTGAATTTTATACATCATGAGATGCCCTTTTTGCTTAAACGCAAATACAATGGTAAAGGATTCCAGGTCCAATGATGACAATTTTACTATAAAAAGAAGAAGGATTTGTGAAAATTGCAAATCACGATTTACAACTTTTGAAAAAATCCACTTAAAAGAGCTAACGGTGATAAAAAGCGCAAATAATGAACAAAGGTTCGAAAGAGAAAAATTGGTTAGATCTTTGGATTTAGCACTTAGAAAAAGACCTGTTTCCAATGAAACAAAAGAAAAGATAATAAATAATATAATTTATAAATTAGAAAAATCAAATGAAAATAAAATTTCTTCCAAAGAAATTGGTAAATTAATGCTAGAAGAGCTAATTGCTGTAGATAAAGTGGGGTACGTAAGATTTGCTTCGGTATATATGAATTTTACTAACATAAAAGATTTTGAAAACATTATGAAAAAAATTGTGGAATTTTAATTTTTAAGAAATGATAAAAGATAAAAAGATTTGTGAAGGAAAGGCAAAAATAATATTCTCTTCCAAGGAAGATAGTAACGTTTACATACAATATTTTAAAGATGATACGACTGCTTTTAATAATCAAAAAAAAGAGGAATTTAAAGGAAAAGGCATTATTAATAATGCGATATCTTCGTACTTAATGAATGTGTTAAAAATTCATGATGTAAAGAATCATTTTATAGAGCTTATTAGCCCTAGAGAACAGTTGATTAAAAAAGTAAAAATAATACCGATAGAATTTGTAGTAAGAAATATTGCTGCAGGTAGCTTATGTAAGCGCCTTGGAATAGAAAAGGCAACTGTTTTACCTAAACCGATCACTGAATTTTATTACAAAAAAGATGAATTAAATGACCCTATGATATGTGAAGATCATATAGATTTTTTAAAACTGATATCAAAGGATAAATTAGAGAATGTTAGGGATACTGCAAACATTATAAATAAAATATTGATCAATGAATTTAAGAATATTAATATCAACCTTGTAGATATTAAGCTAGAATTTGGTTTTGATATGAATAATAACATTATACTATCTGACGAAATAAGTCCTGATACTTGTAGATTATGGGATATAAATTCTAATAAGAGTTTGGATAAGGACATTTTTAGAAATTCTCAAGGAGACTTAATAAGTTCTTATAAAGAAGTAGCTAGAAGATTTAAGTTAGCAACTCTGTAAGGTATATAATTATTACAAAACATTTATTTTTAAGGTATAAAACTCTTTATGAAAAAATATGATATCGCTATTATAGGCTCTGGTCCTGGTGGATATGTTGCAGCGATAAGAGCAGCCCAAATAAACAAAAAAGTTGCATTAATAGAAAAAGCTGATTTAGGAGGGATATGTTTAAATTGGGGTTGTATACCAACAAAATCTCTTTTACACATAGCTAAACACTATGATTTCATGAAAAATAGATCTGAAGAAATAGGTATTTCGATTGAAAATTTATCTTTTAATTTGGAAAAGATAGTTAAGCATTCTCGTGATACTGCTGCAAAATTATCGTCTGGAGTTTCTATGTTAATGCAGAAACATAAAAAGAACATAGATATATTTTTGGGAACAGCTACTATAAACAGTGATAAAAGCATAAATTGCAAGATAAAGGACAAAGAACAATTTGAGAAAATAGAAGCAATCAACATAGTGATAGCTACTGGTTCTTCTCCTATAGAGTTAAAAGATTTTTCATTTAGTGATTCTAACATATGGAATTATCGTAACGCCTTAGTTCCAAAAAACCTCCCGAATGATATTGCGATTATAGGCTCTGGAGCAATTGGTATAGAATTTGCAAATTTTTATAACTCAATGGGAAGTAATGTTTATGTGATTGAAATGCAATCAAGCATACTTCCTAATGAAGATGTTGAGATTTCTGCTATAGCAGAGAAAATTTTTATAAAAAAAGGAATAAATATATTTAAAAATAGTAATGTAAAAATAGAAAATAAAACCGAATCAAAAGTTAAATTATCAATAAACAATGAGAAAAAAATAGACGTAGATGTTGTTTTAGTTGCAGCAGGAATAAGTGGTAATATACATAACATAGGGCTAGAAAATTTTCCTAATATTGGTGTTAATGATAATTCAAGATTTTTATCAGTTGATAAAAATTATCAAACAAAAGAAAAAGGTATATTTGCAATTGGTGATGTTATAGGTTCGCCATGTTTAGCTCATAAAGCAATGCATGATGCTATTGAATGCATAAATAAAATTTTTGGGAAAGATGATAATATACCAAATAAGAGTTTAATCCCTAGTTGCACTTATTCAGATCCCCAGATAGCGAGTATAGGTATTACAGAAAAATATGCTAAAGAGCAAAATATGGATATTAAAATTGGAAAATTTCAAGGAATAGGAAATGGAAAATCGGTTGTTTTAGGAGAAACAGAGAGTTTTGTGAAGGTTATTTTTGATAAAAAAACCAATGAATTATTGGGAGCTCACATGATTGGTCATGAAGTAACAGAAATGATTCAAGGATTTAATATTATTCAATATCTTGAAGGTGATTCTAATTGGTTGAAAAAGCTTATATTTGCACATCCTACAGTTTCTGAAATGATGCATGAAGCAATATTGGATGCTGACAATGAATCATTGCATAAATAATAAACATTTGTGCAACACTGATGGTTTATTAGCTGAAAAATTTACTATAAATAAATTGGTAAAATCTGGTCATATAATAAAGGAACATAGGTATAGGTCTCCTTTGGGAGAGGTGGATATTATAGCATCTAAAGACTCATCTTTTAAATTTATTGAAGTTAAATATAGAAATAACAAAAGTGCTTTATCTTACTCAATAACTGAACATAAAATTGCTAGATTATATAATTCTGCAAATTTCTATATTGAAAATTTTCTTGTAGATTTACATAAAAAAGATATTGATTTTAGAATAGAAGCTTGGTTAATATCCATGTTGGGTTATCAGATATACCCAATTATATTGGATAAAGATATAATTTATGAAATATAAGAACATATTCTTGCATGTTATTTTAAGTGAAAATTGTTGCACAGCAAATAAATTTCAAAATATTTGATATTTATTCAATTTTGTTAATTATACTCAAGTTTTTGTTGAATTTTTCACTATACACATGCTAAATAAAGTAGTATAATATCCCCGGTGATTTATGTTTAAAATAAAGAAAATCAGTAATGAAAGTTAAATTAAGGTTACAAAGAATCGGTAGACGCAATAGACCATTTTACAGAGCTGTAGCCTCTAGTTGTTCTCGTAGCAGATCTGGTAAATATCTAGAAGTTTTAGGAGTTTATGATCCTATTTTATCGAAAGATAATGAAAACAGGTTGAATTTAAAAATGGAAAGAATAGATTATTGGCTGAATGTTGGAGCACAAAAAACCAAAACTATAGACCGTTTAATAAAACTTTTCATATCACAAAAAAAAGAAACTGTTATTGAAGATGCTAAAAACTAGTTTTCTTTCTATATATATTTTTAAAATGTTCGTGTATGACTGATAAAAATAGCAAGTTATATAAAGACAAATTAATATATATAGCACATGTATCCTCTACACACGGCCTTGAAGGTGCTGTAAAATTACGTTCTTATGCTGAAAATGATGATGATATAGCTTCTTTTGGTGTTTTATATGATTCGTCATATAAAGAATATAAGGTATCAAAGATATATAATAAAAAAGAATTTTCTATGTCTGTTAAATTTGATAATTATGATAATATAGAAGATGCACAAAAAAATCTGGTTGGGCTCAATCTATATATCAAAAATTCCCAAGTAGCCAAAGAAGAAGATGAATTTCTTTTTGAAGAATTGAAGTCTTTATCAGTACATGTATCTGAAAAAAAAATAGGATATGTGAAAGATGTTTATAATTTTGGATCCTGTGATATCTTAGATATTAGAACAAAACAAGGAGATAAAATGGTTCCTTTTTTAAAAGAGAACATTAAATCTATTAATGATAATTCAATAATTTTATATAATTTACCAGAAGATATCTAGATACTATGCGTATTTCAATAATCACTGCTTGCCCTGATGCTTTTCCTGGAACATTGGGTGTATCTGTGTTAAAGAAATCCATGACAAAGGGCTTGTGGGACATGAATATAGTGGATATGCATAAATTTGCTACTACAAGCCGTATCGATGATAAACCTTATGGCGGTGGATCAGGAATGGTGATGCGTCCTGATGTATTGGAAAATGCAATAAAAGATACTCTCAAAACTCACTCTAAAAGTGTAAAAATGATCTGTCCTACACCTTCAGGTAAATTATTTAATAGAAATGTTGCAAAAGAATTATCTATATCTACTGAATTAATATTTATATGTGGAAGATTTGAAGGTATTGACCAAAGAGTAATAGAAAGGTATCATATGACCAAGCTTAGTCTCGGTGATTATGTTGTCTCTGGTGGTGATGTCGCGTCTATGGTCATGATTGAAGCGATACTTAGATTTGTGGATGGCATAGTTGGTAAATGCTCTTCTGTTGTAAATGATTCTTTTGAATTGGAAGGCATTTTGGAACATCCTGTCTATACTAGACCTAGTGTTTGGAATGGATTGTCTGTTCCTTCTGTTCTTGTATCGGGTAATCATGAAAAGATTAAAGAATGGAAAGATCGAAACTCTTGTAAAAGAAAATAAATTAAAATTTCGGCTCTGCTTGGTGTTTTTTTTATAGTTATTATTTTTATATCGTGTCATTAAATAAAATTGTTGAAGACTTTAATCTTGTTCAAATTGAAAAAATAAAAAATTTAAGAGATGATCCTGATTTTATAGCAGGTGATACTTTAAAGGTGGAATTTGTTATTTTTGATGGCAAATCTTCTCGTAATCAATCATTTGAAGGATTATGTATAAGTAAAAATAATAAGAAAATTGGTAGCAATTTTATACTTCGAAGAGCTTCTGTACATGGTGTAAATGTAGAAAGAACTTTTTATTTTTATTCTCCTGCTATAAAGAGCATAAAAATTATAAAACGAGGTTGTGTTCGCAGAGCGAAATTGTATTATCTGCGTAAGCTATCAGCAAAAGCTGGAAGAATAAAAGAAAGAAAAATTTTTAATTGATCAAAAAAAGGTAAAAATTCTTTTTTTCTTGATTTGTTTTTTGTTTATTTTTTGTCAAAGCACGTCTGATATTGAAATGGTGAGCTGTGATACTGATCTATTTTTGATTTTAAAAATTTCTCCTAATTATCGATAAATTATATCTTTGAATGATTTGATACACTGAGATTAGAATTTGTCACGGAAAGCAATTATGGTATTAATTGTTTGTGAATTGTAATAATGATTACGTATTATTATCATTAAAGAATTTTTCATGCAAATCGTCTTTTACTAACAGACATATTACATGACAACCTATTCCAAATCCCCTTCCTATATCATCCATTCTTTCTTTAGTTGTAGCTTTAAGATTAACATTATCAGATTTTACAAGTTTAATAATATTGTCTCTAATGCTCTCTCGAATAGGAGATATCTTCAATCTATCACATATTATAGTGATATCAAGATTATAAATTACATAAGATTCATCAAGAATCATTTCCAAAGCTTTAGAGAGGAAAAAAGTAGATTCCTTATCTTTATATCTATTATCTATATCAGGAAAATGATGTCCTATATCACATTTACCCAACGCACCTAAAAATGCACTTACAATAGAATGTAAAATGATATCACCATCAGAGTGAGCCTTAACACCATATCCCGGAAAAAATTCTAATCCCCCCAACATCAAACTGCTTTTGAGATCATCAAAAACATGGTAATCAATACCATGGCCAACTCTAATCATACACCACGTACCAAACAAAAATCATCTCTATAAGTTATTTTAAAACTAGCATTTTTATGCTCAATATATATCACATTATATCCATTGTCAATCAACAAAGATGATTCATCGGTATAACTATATAAATCATTTACTTGATTTTTTTTACTATTATAGATTTTCAATAAAGAAGAATATTTAAAAATTTGCGGTGTTTGTACACGAAAAATTTTCTCTCTCTTAATACTTGAAGGTTTTGATTTAGATGCAACATCACTGTCATCAAAAAAAACTAATGTATCAGTAGAACCTTGAATAGGCACTACTGCATCACCATTTTTTTCATATAAATTTTTAATAAGGTTAACAATCAAATCTGGGGAAGTATTAAACCTTACTGCATCATGTATAGCAATAAAATCTGGCTTCTCAAATGCACCATCGTTAACATAGTTTACTATATTAAAAACTGAACAAGAACGAGTAATACCACCACAAGGAACAAAAAAAATATCAGGATGCATATTTTTCAAGCCATCATAAAAAATTTTGTGTTTTGCATCTGTTACGACAAAAACTTTATCAATAAAGGTGAAAGAAGAAAAATCATCTATACTATAAGACAAGACAGATTTATCCTTAAAAAAAACATATTGTTTTGGGATAACTGAAGCACAAGAATCCATTCTAGATGAATTACCTGCAGCCATGATAAAAAGGTATATTAATTTATCAGAGAAAATATTATTCATAAAATTTATTAAACAATAAATTTCAACAAATTAACCTTATTTGCAACACTACTAAGTTTTTTCTCAACATACTTGTTATCTATTTTTATTTTACCATTTGAAATAGTTGGAGCATCAAAACTAATATCTTCCAATAATTTTTCAATTACAGTATGCAATCTACGAGCCCCAATATCCTCAACATCTTTATTAACTTGGATAGTAAATTCTGCTATTTTTTTAATACCACTAATATCAAACTCTATTTCAACATCTTCGGTCTTCAATAATGACTGATATTGCTTCAATAAACTGGATTTTGTATCAGATAAAATACTTATCATATCTGATAATTCAAGAGAATTAAGCTCTACTCTTACTGGAAATCTTCCTTGAAATTCAGGCAACAGATCTGCTGGTTTGGTTTGATAAAAAGCACCAGAAGCAATAAACAATATATAATCTGTTTTAATCGCACCATACTTCGTATTTACTACAGTACCTTCTACTAAAGGAAGAAGGTCTCTTTGCACACCTTCTCTGTTAACTTCTCCTCTAACTTCAGTGCGAGCAGCTATCTTATCTATTTCATCCAAGAACACTATTCCGCAGTTACTAGTCAAATGAACTGTTTCTTTCATTAAATCTTCCTGATCCAAAATAGCTTCTATCTCTTCATTGGCAATGACTTTTATTGCTTCCTTTATTGTCATTTTTTTCTTTTTATTTTTAGCGGAACCGAACATCTTACCGAAAACATCTCCAACATTCATTATTCCTATACTGGCACCTCCAGCTCCCATATTTCCGCCACCTTCGATAGGAGCAAAAGAAGGAATAGAATTATTTAAATCTTGAACAGATATCTCTATTTTTTTATCATCAAGCTCACCATCATTTAATTTTTTTTCAAAAGATTCTCTAGCTAAATTATTATCTTTTCCGACTCCAACAATTATATCAAGTATCTTTTCTTTAGCTATTTTATGAGCCTTTTCCTCAAATTTTTTACGTTTTCTATTTTTTATTTCCAGATAAGCATTATCAGCCAGATCTCTAATAATTGAATCTACATCTCTTCCGACATAACCAACTTCTGTAAATCTTGTAGCCTCAACTTTAATAAAGGGAGAATTAGTTAGTTTAGCTAACCTTCTTGCTATTTCAGTTTTTCCAACACCCGTAGGTCCAATCATCATTATATTCTTTGGAGTTATCTCGTCCTTAATATCAGGATCTGAAACGGCATTTCTTCTTAATCGATTACGTATAGCAATCGCTACCTTTTTTTTAGCTTCTTTTTGTCCAACAATATATGAATCTAATTGAGAAACGATATCTTTCGGTGTAAGTGCATCATCCAAATTTGTGCAGAAAAAATCATCATTATTTTGCAACATAAAAACAGCAACCTCTAACTATTATATAATTATTCATAAAAACTATTTTTCATCTTTTTTCTTTGTACTCTTTTTTTTCTTTGTACTGGATTTTTTTAAATCATCTTTAACATTTTCACAATCAGTATCTATAACTTCTATTGTAAAGTTATGGTTAGTATATATACATATATCTGCAGCTATAGTCATAGCTTTTTTTGCAATATCAACAGCATCAAGATTATTTTTCTCCATGGAAAGTAATGCTTTAGCAGCCGCAAGGGCATAATTTCCCCCAGAACCAATAGCTAAGACCCTATTTTCTGGCTTTAAAACCTCTCCATTTCCTGTTAATACGAGTGTATCATCTGCATTAGCAACAATCATCATACTGTCTAATTTACGCAAAAATTTATCCATTCTCCACTCTTTTGACAACTCAATACAAGAACGCATTAATTGATTTGGATAAGCTCTAAGCTTAGTTTCCAATCTTTCTGCAAGTGCCAAAGAATCTGCGACGACACCAGCAAAACCTATTACAATTTTATCATCATCCATTCTTCTAACTTTAACAGCAGTTCCTTTTAACATTGTACTGCCAAGAGAAACTTGTCCATCACCTATCACAACCACTTTACCGCCTTTATATAAGGTTAATATAGTAGTCCCATACATACGATTATCTTTATTTTCCATTTCTTTATAAACTGTAGAAACCCAATTATTAATAAAACACAAAAATTACTTAACCAAACTATTTTTTAAATCATCAAATTTATCCATACCTGTTAATTTACCAACTGCACTCAATGAAAAAAATTCCGATTTTATTATCTTATTTATGACATCTCTTAAATCATCAAGATCAACAGAAAATAACATATCCAGAGTGTCATTTTTATGAAACAATTTTTCAGTATTTCTGTAGCACTGACCGATGTTCATTACTCTATGATAGCTACTTTCCCAACACATTTCTATAGATGCGCGCAACGAATTTTTTGCTATTGTAAGTCTATCAAACAAATCATCTTTATTATAATCTTTCAACATATTAATTTGTTCTATAATGATAGGTAATATTTTTTTAACATTATATCCATTAGTAGAAAAATTTATCATGAAGCATCCAGTATCTATATGAGAAGAAGAATTTGCTGATATACTATACACAAGACCTAATTTTTCTCTTACTTCCTGAAATAAAATGGATGACATTCCTCCACCAAAAATATTAGCAAGTAACAAAGAAGGATAATAATATGCACTATCATATTTCACACCTTCAAAACCTAACATAAAGTAAGCTTGTTCCAAATCTTTGTTTTTTAAGAAACAATTAGATTTGTAAGATGGTTTTGCATTTAAGATATTCAAGCTATCTTTACGCTGAATACTTGAAAAATTATCATTTAAACATCTTAATAAGCTACTCTCATTAAAGTTACCAGATATGACAAAAAACATTTTATCCGAAACATAATAATCTCTTACAAAATCTAATAAATCTTTCTTTGAAAATCCTTTGATTGTTTCAGTAGTACCAATTATGTTACGACCAAACGCCTGATCTTTATAAACATATTCGAAAAATTTGTCATAGATCAATTCTTCTGGATCATCTTTACAGGCACATAGCTCTTGTAAAATAACTTCTCTTTCATTCTCTATTTCATCTTCTAGCATCAATGGATTAGTCAAAATATCTGCTAATATAGAAATTGCCTTTTCGACATCATTTTTTAGCACTTTCATATAATAAACTGTAGACTCTCTGCTAGTATAAGCATTAAAAATGCCACCTATTTGATCAAATTCTTGTGCTATTACTTGAGTTGTTCTGTTTTTTGTACTCTTAAATGCCATGTGTTCTAAAAAATGCACAATGCCATTATTTTTTTCTACTTCATCAAAGCTACCGACTTTAAACCATACACTTATACAAACAGATTCAATATTTTTATTGAAATCCATTATCACAGTACTACCGTTTACCAATTGTGTTTTAATCATTTAACAAAAATTTTTATATAAAATCTAAACGTATTTTAAAACTGTTTTAGGAACGAAATTATCAACATTTCCTTTTAATCTTATAAATTCTCTAATCATAGTTGAAGATACAAATTGTGTAGATTCATCTGCAGGCATAAATACAGTATGGATCTTAGGATTACTTTTAGTGATAATCCAATTCATTTTAAATTCGTATTCAAAATCTGATACAGCCCTCAAACCTCTCATTAGAACTTTATAACGATTAATTCTCATAAAATCAGCTAAAAGGCCTTTAAACATAACGACTTCAACATTCTTGCTTAATTCAAATTCATCGTTAACAACACTTTGAATCATTTCAAATCTCTGATCTATGGAAAAAAAATTCCTCTTTGAAGAGTCATATGCCAATGCAACTATTACTTTATCAAATATTGCAATTCCTTTTTTGATTATAGAAACATGTCCCAAAGTTATAGGATCAAAACTTCCAGGGTAAATTGCAATTTTTTCCATATAGTTATTCTTAAAAAGAAGATAAATTAATAATACATTATAAAGAAGATAAAATCTTTGAAGCGCACTCAAAATCACTAAAATATTTTTTATTATTTTTGATAATTTGATATTTTTCATGACCTTTTCCAGCAATTAACGTTACCCATTTATCATCAAATCTATCAATAGCGTACCTTATTGCATCTTGTCTATCTGATATTTCAATAAAATTATTATTTTTAAAACCAGATATTATATCTTTTCTAATCAGCTCAGGATTTTCATTTCTTGGGTTATCATCGGTAATTATAGTCCAATCTGCATTTAGTGAACTAGTTTTTCCCATAATTTTTCTTTTTTCTTTATCTCTATCACCACCGCATCCAAAAATACATAATATCTTTTTATTTTGAAAATGTAATTTGATAGATTCTATAGCCTTTAACAAAGCATCAGGTGTATGAGCATAATCAATAATTATATACCTGCCTTTACAATGGGTAATTTGCATTCTGCCGTCTAATGCCTTTAATGATTTTATGGACTGCTCAATGTTTATTTTTAATGCTTGAGCTATAGCAAAAATACAGGCGATATTATAGGCTTGGAAATTTCCTAATAAAGGGACAAAATAATCGCAAGTCTTATTAATTTTGGCAAATTTTATCTTTATAAATTGGCCATCAGGTAACATATTACTACCCAATATTATTATATCTTTTGCTTTATATCCGTATTCTATAATATTCACTTTTTTTGGTATATTAGCAATCAATTCATCATACACTTCTTCATCAGAATTAATAACTGCATACCCACCATTTTTTAGTAAATCTGAAAAGATCTTAACTTTAGCAAAAAAATAAGATCGCATATCTTTATGATAATCGAGATGTTCATGAGATATGTTAGTAAATACTGCAACATTCAATTTTGCATGATGAGAGCGATATTGATCTAACGCATGACTAGATAATTCTTGAAATAGATAATGCACTCCTTTTTTTTGCATATTAGAGCACAATTTGTATATATGTTCCGCTGGAGGAGTTGTATAAGATAAATCTTCAATTTTATCTTGTCCAATAAAGGCACCTAACGTTCCTATACTACCAACGTTATATTGTTGTTTATATAAAATCTCTCTGCACATATTCACAATTGAAGTCTTACCATTTGTCCCAGTTACTCCAATAATATTTTCAGGAAATGGATAATTTTTTTCTGCAAGGAAAAAACTATATGCCATTCTAATATTGTGAAAACCCAAAATCTGTATTTTATGTTTATAAGAAGATAATTCATGTATAAAAGAAATATCAACGCAAACAACATCTGCGCCTTTATTTAATGCTTCAATGAAATATTGAAAATTATTCACCAATAAAAAAAATACACTACCTTGAAGCACTTTTCGCGAATCACTTATTAGATGCTTCTGAATATCAATAAGATTATTATCAAATTCTATACACGTCATATTTATCAATTAGCAACTACTCTATTTACATAATAATAATCACACAAATCACTGATTATACATTCACTACATTTAGGTTTTAAAGATTTACAAATATATCTTCCATGCAGAACCAACCAATGATGAGCTCTAATTTTATAACACTTTGGTACAATATTCATAAGATGCTCTTCCACACCAAAATGTGTTTTTGATTTAACTAAACCAACACGGTTAGATACCCTAAAAACATGAGTATCTACTCCAATAAGCGGTTCTTGATATAGAGTATTTAATATAACATTTGCAGATTTTCTTCCTATACCAGGTAACGAAATAAGATAGTTAAAATCATTTGGAACTTCTGTGATACCATCAATATACATGATATTACTAAGCTGTACTATATGTTTAGCCTTTGTATTATATAGGCCAATTTTCTTAATTTTATCACGTAATTTACTATATCCTAAATTAATATATTCAATGGGAATTTTTGCATATTCAAAAAGATAATCAGTAACAATATTAACCATCTTATCAGTACTTTGAGCAGATAATAAAACAGCTATCAAAAGTGTGAAACTATTAACATAACGCAGCTCTATTTTAGGAGATTTATTTCCCTTTTCAAATCTTATAAAGATTGATTCTATATCAGATTGGCTTTTCATAGCGTAAAAATGCTAAAAGAAATTATTTATTCACCATCTTCTTCAGCATCATTTATTTTTGCAACAGCAACAACTTTTTCATTAGATTTAGTACGCAGCATTATTACTCCTTGGGTATTCCTCCCTATACAAGGTATTTCACCAGTATATATTCTGATCAATTGCCCAGCATCGGTAACTAACAAGACATGCTGCCCAGGTTCTATCACACAACTTTCCACAACCCTTCCATTTCTCTTAGAAGTTACGATACTAACAACCCCACTTCCTCCTCTTTTAATAGTCTTGTATTCATAAAAGGATGTTATCTTTCCATAACCATTTTCTGTAACAGTCAGTATGAACTGTTCATTTTGAACATATTTCAAAAATAAATCATTATCCAAAGAGGTCTTAATTTTTGAAACATAATTTGCATCAAAAAATACTTTTCTTCTTTGTTTATAAGGAATTTTCAAATATTCATCTCTCTCAGCAGAGTCAAAAACATGCCCGTTAAGCAAAGAACAAGAAATAACTTCATCTTCATTTGATAGATTAATAGCTCGTACTCCTTCAGCAATACGACTCTTAAACAGTCTTACATCCGTAACTTTAAATCTTATACTTTTTCCATTTTTAGTTGAAATTAAAACATCATCACTTCCCTTACATAGTAAAACTGAAACTAATTTATCATTCTTTTTTAGTGAAATAGCTAACTTACCACTAGATGGAATATACAAATAATCAGAAAATTTATTCCGTTTTATTTTTCCCGCAGAAGTAACAAATAGTACTTCATTATCTTCCAATAATGCACTATCATCGACAGGTAAAATTATGGAAATTTTTTCGTTATCAGATATATTTAACAAATTAGCTACCGCTCTACCTTTTGATGCTGGGTCAACTTGAGGAATCTGATAAGCTTTCAATTTATAAACTTTAGCTTTATCAGAGAAACAAAATATTTTCGAATGATTTTTTGTAACAAAAACATCTTTTACAAAATCAGAATCAGAAATTATCTGGCTTATCTTGCCTCTTCCTCCTCTTTTTTGAGATTTATAATTATCCAATAAAACTCTTTTAACATAACCGGTGAAAGTAAAATTTACAACAACATCTTCGTTAGGAATAAGACTATCACTATCCATATCAGGGATAGTCTCATAATCAATAATTGTTTTTCTCTCTACCGCGTTATTTTTTATTAATTCTCTCAATTCATCTTCTATTATGCGATTAATAGCAGCTTGAGAAGATAATTGCTGTATATAAGCATTAATTTGATCTATCAAACATTTTATATCAGCAAGCAATTTAGTCTTTTCTAATTTAGTAAGATTGTGCAATCGCATGTTTAAAATTGCATCTATTTGATGATCTGATAAACGAAAATCATTATCAAAAGTCGAGATGCCAGTAATTATTTTTACAAATTCTTTAATATCAAAATCTAAAGTCCATCGACGTGCTTTCAAAGATTGAGCAGCATCTTCTTTTGAAGAAGATTTTCTTATTAAAGAAACAACTTCATCTATATTTAAAACTGCTAAATAAAGAGAAAACAAAACATTCGCCTTTTCTCTAGCTTTACTAAGTAAAAAATTTATTCTTCTAATAACAATTTCTCGCCTATGAGCTAAAAAAGCATCTAAAATATCCAATATATTCATTAATTTAGGCTGCATCTTATCAAGCAACATCATATTAATGCTATAACGAATTTGCATAGAAGTATGCAACATAAGATTATTTAATATTATATTTTTATCTATCCCTTTTTTTAATTCTATAACTATACGAATTCCACCCTTATCTGATTCATCGCGAATATCAGAAATACCGTCTATCTTCTTTTCACGAACCAAAAATGCAATAGATTCTATTAATCTTGATTTATTAACTTGATACGGAATTTCATCAACAATAATACTATTTTTTCCACTTAGTGATTCTTCAAAATGTGTCTTAGATCTTAAGGTAACAGTCCCTCTTCCCGTTTCAAAAGCATCTTTAACTCCAGAAAGATTGAGAAGCGAACAACCCGTAGGAAAATCAGGACCAGGTAAAATATTAATAATATCCATAACATTAGAAGAAGGATTATTTAATCTAAAAATAGTAGATTCAATAACTTCTTGTAAATTGTGAGGAGGAATATTAGTTGCCATACCAACAGCAACTCCATTAACTCCATTAACTAATATATTAGGAAAAGCAGCAGGCAATACACACGGCTCTTTTTCACAGCCATCATAATTATCTTTAAAATCAACTGTATCAGAATAAACATCTTCTAATAAAGACAATGAAAGAGGTGATAATTTCACTTCAGTATAACGCATTGCAGCTGGAGAATCTCCATCCACAGAACCAAAATTACCTTGACCAGTAATTAAAACATGAAGCAAAGAAAAAGGTTGTGCCATCCTGACCAAAGCATCATATATTGCTTTATCTCCATGAGGATGATATTTACCAACAACATCCCCAATCACTCTAGAAGATTTTTTGAAACTTTTGTTAGGAAAAAAACCACTATCATACATTGAAAAAAGAATTCTTCTGTGAACAGGCTTTAAACCATCTCTGACATCAGGTATGGCTCTGTTAACAATTACACTCATAGCGTAAGACAAATAGGATTCTTCTACTTGCCGCTCAAGCAAAACCTTAGACATATTTTAGGTAAAAAATAAATAAATCAAATAAATGTCAAACAAAAAATATACACAAACATATTTCAAAAGGCTTGGCAACAACCTACTTTCCCATAAAACAGTATAATCGGCACGTTAAGGTTTCACTGTCGAGTTCGGAATGTATCGAGTGTTTCACTTACGTTATAAATTACCAAACCATTCAAAATATATAAAATATTTAATTCAAAAAAAATAATATACAATCTACATACGTAGAACAAAAAAAATAAAACTTTCAGGAATTAGTATTGGTTAGCTAAGCACATTACTATACTTACACACCCAACCTATCAACGTGATAGTCTATCACGACCTTAATAGGGAAATCACTTCTTGAGGCAGATTTCCTGCTTATATGCTTTCAGCAGTTATTCTTTATATACGTAGCTACCCAGCTATGCTGTTGACACAACAACTGGTAAACAATTGGTATACTCAACTCGGTCCTCTCGTACTAGAGTCAAACCCTCTCAAATTTCCTTGCGCCCACGGAAGATAGAAACCGAACTGTCTCACGACGTTCTGAACCCAACTCACGTACCACTTTAATCGGCGAACAGCCGAACCCTTGGGACCTTCTCCAGCCCCAGGATGTGATGAGTCGACATCGAGGTGCCAAACAGTGCCGTCGATATGAACTCTTAAGCACTATCAGCCTGTTATCCCCGGCGTACCTTTTATCCGTTGTGCGATGACCCTTCCACTCAGAATCACCGGATCACTATGACCGACTTTCGTCTCTGCTTGGTTTGTCAACCTCGCAGTCAAGCAAGCTTATGCCATTACACTCTAACAGCTGATTTCTGACCAGCTTGAGCTTACCTTTGTACGCCTCCGTTACTCTTTAGGAGGCGACCGCCCCAGTCAAACTACCCACCATACAATGTCCTAAATCCATATAAAAGGATCTTAGTTAGATATCAAATATGCACAGGGTGGTATCTCAAAGAAGACTCCATAATAGCTGACGCTAAAACTTCAAAGTCTCCCACCTATTCTGCACAGCACAAATCTAATACCAATGTAAAGCTATAGTAAAGGTGCACGGGGTCTCTTCGTCTAACCGCGGGTACCCCGCATCTTCACGGGGAATTCAATTTCGCTGAATCAATGTTGGAGACAGTAGAGAAATCGTTACGCCATTCGTGCAGGTCGGAACTTACCCGACAAGGAATTTCGCTACCTTAGGACCGTCAGTGTTACGGCCGCCGTTTACTGGGGCTTCAATTCGAAGCATTAACCTCTCCTATTAACCTTCCAGCACCGGGCAGGCGTCAGACCCTATACATCCACTTTCATGTTAGCAGAGTCCTATGTTTTTGATAAACAGTCGCTTCTCTCTATTCTGTGCCATCTTAAAATGGTTGCCCAAAATAAGACCATCCTTATCCCTAAGTTACGGATGCAATTTGCCGAGTTCCTTCAACATTGTTCTTTCAACGCCTTAGTATTCTCTACCCACCCACCTGTGTCGGTTTACGGTACGGCCATAAAACAGGGGCTATTTCCAGGAACCACGTCAAAGCACTCATAATTCAATAAATAAGTACAATATAAATGATTCGTCACCACCTGCCGGTTCAGGAATATTAACCTGATTTCCATCGACTACTCCTTTAGGATTTATCTTAGGAACCGACTAACCCTACGCAGATTAACTTTACGTAGGAAACCTTAGGTTTTCGGCGAGAATGTTTTTCACATTCTTTTACGCTACTCATGTCAGCATTTTCACTTCTGATATCTCCAAAATTTTTCACAAAATTTCTTCAACGACTTACAGAACGCTCCGCTACCGATTTACATTTATAATAAAAATTATAAATATAAAACTCGTGTCTTCGGTATGCAATTTAAGCCCCGGTAAATTTTCGGTGCAAAAAAGCTTGTTTAGACTAGTGAGCTGTTACGCTTTCTTTAAAGGATGGCTGCTTCTAAGCCCACCTCCTAGCTGTATTGGCCTTTTCACTTCCTTCCCCACTTAACTGCAATTTTGGGACCTTAGACGACGATCTGGGCTCTTTCCCTTTCCACCATGGATCTTAGCACCCACAGTGTTTCTGCCATAAAACTGATATTGGTATTCGGAGTTTAGTTGAGTTCGATAAGATTTTAGTCCCTCTAGCCCATCAAGTGCTCTACCCCCAATAACATATTAATGACGCTCTACCTAAATAGATTTCGCGGAGAACCAGCTATATCCAAGTTTGATTGGCCTTTCACCCCTAGTCACAACTCATCCTCTATTTTTGCAACAATAGTAGGTTCGATCCTCCAGTATATTTTACTATACCTTCAATCTGGTCATAACTAGATCACTTGGTTTCGGGTCTAATCCATCAAACTAATCGCCCTTTTAAGACTCGCTTTCGCTACGCCTACACCTAACGGCTTAAGCTCGCTTGATAAATTAACTCGCTGACCCATTATACAAAAGGTACGCTGTCACTAAATTGATAATAATAAAAAAAATTCTATTTTTATCAAAAAGCTCCAACTGTTTGTAAGTATTTGGTTTCAGGTCTATTTCACTCCCCTCACCGGGGTTCTTTTCACCTTTCCTTCACAGTACTAGTTCACTATCGGTCATTAGGAAGTACTTAGGCTTAGAAGGTGGTCCTCCTATATTCAAACGAAATTTCACGTGTTTCGCCTTACTCTAGATTATATATAAATATTACTTATACAAGACTATCACTTACTATGGTCACGCTTTCCAACGTGTTTTAATTACTTTATACATAATACTGGCCTATTCCGCTTTCGCTCGTCACTACTAACGGAGTCTCATTTTGATTTCTTTTCCTCTGGCTAATTAGATATTTCAGTTCACCAGGTTACACTCATGCAGCTATATATTCACAGCATGATAGCTAAATTAAATAGCTGGGTTACCCCATTCGGACATCTACGGATCAAAGCTTATTGACAACTAACCGTAGCTTATCGCAGTCTATCACGTCCTTCATCTTCTCCTAACACCAAGGCATCCACCAAATACTCTTAATATTTTACTTTCTTTACGCATCGTATGTAGAATGTATCTTACTTTTTTTTACTAAGACTTTTATTAAAAACAAGCTTTTCAAAATTCTTAATGAACAATTAAAAAACTGAAATTAATAAAATTTAAACATTAAATATATTCTTCTTGTATATCAAACAACATCAATAGATGCATTTTTTAATCATATTAAAAAACAAGATATACAAAAAAATTTGTTAGACAAATATCTGAACTTTTCAAACAACAACGATTTAATAACTAAATCGCTAAGAGCTGACAAGAACGACTCAATCGCTCTCGACGAACACTGAGAATGTTACTATATTGAAAAAATTAAGTCAACGAAATTTCTTATTTTTTTTCTCTTTTTATTAAAATAAATTAATAATTACTTTTTATTTCTTATTTTCAACCATATAAAATATATCTGATTATCTATAAGATTTTTCTAAAAAAATTAAATAATATCATGCTTTTTAAAAATTTTGTTGATTAAAATTAACCATAACCAATTACGTATTTTAATATAATATCAGTAGCATAAATATATTAACGTATGTTACAATCATTCGTGACTAAATTAATGCAAGGATAAAAATACTGATGTCAAAGGTAAAGAAGAATAAAACATTATATAAATTAGTTAGCTCAGAAAATAGCGATTGTTTTTATGTTGTTTCTTTAAATGCAAAAACAATAAACAAAAGTTGGACTATAAGAAAATTTGATAGAAAAGCACGTAAACACGTTATTTTTAAATTGAAAAAACTTTAAGTAATTTTCTATTTGTGCAGAAAAAAAATAATAGAGTATTGACTGTGCTTATAATTATCATATTTTCAATGCTCTGCCTTGCATATGCTTCGGTCCCAATCTACAATTTGTTTTGCAAAGCTACTGGATATGGCGGTACTGTAAAGCGCTCTTTTAATTTTAATATAGATTCAGTTAGTTCTAAAAAAATTAAAGTATATTTCAATTCAGATGTCGAAAAAGGCTTACCTTGGATTTTTGAACCATTACAAATTTCTACCGAGATTAAAATTGGCCAAGGAGCACTGATATTTTATAAATTGAAGAATAATTACCCCGAACAAATAAATGGGATAGCAGTGTACAATGTGTCACCTCATAAGCTTGGAAAATATTTTAATAAAGTAGCGTGTTTTTGTTTTGAAAAAATGACCATAGAGCCATTTCAAGAAATAATATTACCGGTGTCATTTTATTTAGATAAAAATATGGAAAAAGATCCAGATACTAAAGACATAAAAATTATGACTCTCTCTTATACTTTTTTCGAATATAATTAGCAATATTCAGATTATTTATATGCTCTACCAGAAACCACAACTGTCTTACATATCCAATCGTGAATTGTCATCCTTTTATCATTAAATAATGCCAAAAAATACCAACCAAATAGAAGAATATGTAACACCAAATATAACAATGAAAATAAAATTTGATCATTTCTTACAACATAATTTCCAACAAAACTTAATAAAATAAAAATTAAAAATTGAAAAGCATATCTATCAAATGCTTTCATTTTATCAATTTTTTTCCCATCAAACCCGGTGACATATATTGAACAAAAAATCTGTCCTAAAGTAGCCTGTTTTTTTGAAGAAACAGTGAATGTAAAATAAGATATATTAATTGCCGTAACAATAATTTTCACAAAAATTATGTACCACTCACTGGTTGCTGCAAAAGATGTATAATCTCTCTCAACATCCTCTGAAGCGGTCAAAAGATAAAGTACAAAAGAACTAAATATTATGGAAATCACAAAAACAATGATATTATCTATTATCCAAGCACAAACTCTTTTATATATTGGAGCTATAATGAAATCCATCTTATTTTTTTTATAACAGAATAATGCAGATTAGAAATTAAAAATCATAAAAAAGAGTGAATGGTGGGCGGTATTGGGCTCGAACCAACGACCTCTTGCATGTCAAGCAAACACTCTAACCACCTGAGCTAACCACCCATATACACCCTGAAGGATTCGAACCCTCGACCTTTTGATCCGTAGTCAAACGCTCTATCCAACTGAGCTAAGGGTGCTAAAGCATCATAAGTAAGAATAATAACATAACAAATATTTTTAGTCACTATTATTTTTTATCAACTTTAAAAGCATTAATTAATGCGCTATGAGGCACATTAACTTTACCCAAAGATTGCATTTTTTTCTTCCCTTTTTTTTGTTTTTCTAGTAATTTCATTTTTCTAGTTTTATCCCCCCCATATAGCTTTGCTGTAACATCTTTACGGTATGCATTAACAGTCTCTCTAGCAATAATTTTACTTCCTATGGCTGCTTGTATTGCAATTTTGTATTGTTGCCTAGGAATTGAATCTTTTAGTTTTTCACATATCTGACGACCTCTAGATTGAGAATTAGATTTATGAAGGATAAAAGATAAAGCGTCTATTAGGTCTCCATTAATTAAAATTGTTAGTTTAACAATTTCAGCTTTACGATAATCAATTATTTCCCAATCAAGACTAGCATAACCTCTAGATAAAGATTTTAAATTATCATAAAAATCAAAAATTATCTCAGAAAGTGGTAATTCATATTGCAATATAACTCTATTATCAGAATAACTCATATCTCTTTGAATGCCTCTTCTTTCATTACAAAGATCGAGAATTTTCCCAAGGTATTCATCAGGTAAAATAATACTAGCTAAAACCCAAGGCTCTTCAATATAAGATATTCTGGAAGGATCAGGAAAATCAGAAGCATTGTACATACTTTCTTGAGATCCATCTAAATAATAAATTTTATAAATAACACTAGGAGCAGTTATAATGAGGTCTATCTCAAATTCAGATTGCAATCTTTCGTGTATAACTTCTAAATGCAACATTCCTAAAAATCCGCATCTAAAACCATGTCCAAGTGCCACAGAAGAACAGCTTTCATAAAAGAAGCTAGTATCATTTATATTAAGTTTGCCCAAACTATCTTTTAATTTATCATATTCGCTAGAATCTGCAGGATAAAAACTACAAAATACTACTGGAGAGACTTTTTTAAATCCTTTTAATGCGTCTGCAGTAGGAGATTTAAAATCTGTTATCGTATCCCCTATATTACATTCTGTAATATTTTTCATAGAAGAAACTATAAAACCAATTTCCCCAGATTTAAGACTTTCAAGTTCTTTTTTCTTAGGAGTAAAAATACCTACTTTATCAATAATATAGCGTTTATCATTGGACATGGTTTTAATTTCCATATTTTTAGATATTGATCCTGCAAAAACTCTTATCAAAGAAATCACACCCAAATAAGCATCATACCAACTATCAATAAGTAAACATTTCAAATTCTCATCTTCTGAAGGCCGTGGGGCAGGAATAGTTTTTACAATCATTTCTAATAATTCTTCAACACCATGACCTGTTTTTGCTGATACACCAATAGCATCTTTAGCATCAATTCCAATGATATCTTCTATTTCATGCTTAACTTTTTCTATGTCAGCAGCGGGCAAATCTACTTTATTCAAAACAGGTAAAATTTCATGGTTCTCATCCATTGCTTTATATACATTAGAAAGAGTTTGAGCCTCTACTCCTTGTGTAGCATCAACAATTAATAATGATCCCTCACAAGAAGATAAACTACGGCTCACTTCGTATGAAAAATCGACATGCCCGGGAGTATCTATAATATTTAATATATATTTCACACCAGATTTTGCGACATATTCCAAGCGTACAGTCTGAGCTTTTATAGTTATTCCCCTTTCTCTTTCCACATCTAAATTATCAAGAATTTGATTCACCATATCTCTTTCTTGTAAAGCACCGCAAAATTCTATCAATCTATCACATAAAGTAGATTTTCCATGATCAATATGAGCTATTACAGCAAAATTTCTGATATTTTTTAAATCTATTTCGCTAGACATATCCATACTTTTATATAATTCACAAAAAAACTTATTTATTATGATTATTAAAAATAAGTTTTGAAGTTTCCATAATAGCAAAAAATCATCATCTATTCTATGAATTAAAAAAACAATTCAACAATAAAGGTTAAAAAAATAGTAAATTAAAAAGATCATTAATGACTCATTTTAAAAAAGCATATTGCACATATTCACGAAATTAATAAAGCATCATGTTTTATTTAAAAAAATACCATATTAATTCAATCAATAGCATTCTTGTTGCCCTTATTTTTTAAGATCTTTTAAGCGTATTTAAATTTATGCGATATTCACTAATGTTTATAAGACAACGCTTAGAATAATATTTCTATTAAAACTATAAATATGATAAAATACCGCTAAAGATTATATAAAGGGAGAAGAAAATGGCGATATTATTCTTTTTAGCAGCATCATATTTTACTTATTTTTGTTATAAGTACTGCAATTTTGCTAATCTAGTTAAAAATATTTTTGCTATCTTTAATTTTCTTGATGCTCTTTTAAATATATTTGAAAGTTTTTTTAAAAAACTCAAATAAAGCACTTTAAGTCTTCTTTATTAATATCTCGTACAATTGTTTTTATTGGCTCAAAACTCATTCTATGAAAGCATGTAAATCCATAATTTTTTATAGCATCAATATGTGATTTAGTTGCATAGCCTTTATTTTTATTCCAATTATAAAAAGGGAATAAACGATGTAATTTTTTAATATAAGTATCTCTAATGTGTTTTGCAAAAATTGATGCACAGGCTACTGATAATTCTTTTTCATCTGCCTTATTAATACATTTGATTTCGCATGAAAAATCTATTTGAGGTATTTTATTACCATCTATTATTATGCAATCTACTTTATATTGATTTAGAGATATATATGCTCTTTTCATGGAGAGTAAGGTAGCTTGCAAGATATTTAATTCATCAATTTCTTGTGCAGAAGCAAAGCCTACAGCAAATTGTAATTTATTTTCAAATAGATGAAAAAAAGCTTTTCGTTTGTTTTCATCAAGTTTTTTTGAATCTTTTAGTCCATTATAAAAAAAATCATCTAATTTAGAAATCATTGACAAATTATCATTATCTAATAAAACTGCTACAGAATATACTCCAGCTATTAAAGAGCCTCTACCAACTTCATCAATGCCAATAATTTTCATGTAAAATATCTCTATACTTTAAATGAGATAAATAACATAAACAGCAATTAAAAATAAATATTAAAATAATATTTATTGAAATAGTAGTAAAGCTTCTTGATTATTGGTAGGTAAAATAATATAATCGCCTCTATATGATTCTGGTGCTTTTGCATTGTTTGATAATGCAAAGCGTTTGTTTGCGATTTTAATGTACGGCAATTGATTTATTAATTTGTCGTTGTTTTGAGATCCTGTAGCTCAGTTGGTAGAGCACCTGCCTTTTAAGCCGGTTGTCATGGGTTCAAATCCCATCAGGATCATGTTGCTTTTTTATTTTGGGCTTGACTTTCTTTTTTGTTTAGTGATTAAAGTAAATCTTTTAGACGGTTCTGTATTAGAAATCAAAAGTGGTTCATCAGGCCTGGATTTAATTAAATTACTTAATAGTAGCGATTTACAAAAAAGGGCAATCGCTATATTTATTGATGATGTTTTATCGGATATGAGTGATTGCTTCACAGATGATTGTTCTGTAAAGATTGTTACTACTGAAGATTTTGAAGGTCTGGAAGTTCTTCGTCATGATGCTGCGCATATTCTGGCACAAGCTGTTAAAGAAATCTTTCCTAATACTTGTTTAGCGATAGGCCCCACTATAAAAGATGGTTTTTATTATGATTTTGATATAGAGCATAAAATTTCTGATACTGATCTTCCTATAATCGAAAAAAAGATGAAAGAAATAGTAAATAGAAAATTGCCTATTGAAAGATCTTATCTATCGAAAGCTGAAGCTTTGCAATTTTTCCAGCAAGAAAATGAGATATATAAAATTGAAATAATCAATTCTATTCCTGAAGAAGACAGAATTTCAGTTTATAAACAAGGGGATTTTGTTGATTTATGTAGAGGGCCTCATGCCCCTAACACTTCTTATCTAAGGCATTTTAAATTAACAAAAGTTTCAGGAGCATATTGGAAAGGTGATAGTAAAAACAAACAATTACAGAGAATATATGGAACGGCCTGGCCAACTAAAGAAGAATTATTGAATTATTTAGAAAGAATCAAAGAAGCTGAAAAAAGAGATCATAGAAAGATAGGAAAAGAGCTTTCTTTGTTTCATATAGCAGATAATAATCCTGGCATGATTTTTTGGCATCCAAAGGGTTTTTTGATATTTAAAACACTTGAAGATTATATAAGAAGTAAAATATTGAAAAACGGATATACCGAAGTTAGAACTCCAATTGTTGCTGATATCTCACTTTGGGAAAAATCAGGGCATTACGAAATGTTTAGTGAAAATATGTTCATGTTCTCGGATAAGAAGAGATCTTTTGTCTTAAAGCCAATGAATTGTCCTTTACATGTTGAGATATATAAACAAAAATTGTATTCGTATAGAGACCTTCCACTTAGGATATCGGAATTTGGATGTTGTCATAGAAATGAATCTTCAGGCTCGCTTCACGGATTAATGAGAGTACGCAGCTTTATACAAGATGATGCTCATATATTTTGCACTGAAGAACAAATGGAGAGCGAAACTATTAATTTTTGTAATATTTTATTTGAAGTATATAAAGAACTTGGGTTCACTGATATAAAGGTCATGTTATCTGATAGACCTCTAGAAAGATTGGGAAGTGATGATATATGGAATAAATCTGAAAATGCCCTGAAAGCTGCATTAACAAAAATGAATATAGATTTCTCTATAAATAAAGGAGAAGGAGCTTTTTACGGCCCAAAAATAGAATTTATATTGGTAGACAGTTTATCTAGAGAGTGGCAATGTGGAACTTTGCAGTTAGATTTTGTGTTACCGGAAAGGTTAGGTGCAAAATATGTTGATAACAATAACAAACATATCACTCCTGTAATGATACACAGAGCGATTTTGGGTACTTTAGAAAGATTCATTGGGATTCTTATAGAACACTGTGCTGGTAAATTTCCTTTTTGGTTATCACCGAATCAGATTGCTATTATATCTGTTGTCAAAAATGAAGAAATATTGAAATATATTGAAAAAATTTCTAAAAATTTGGAATTTTTAGGAGTAAGATATCAAAAATTTATTGAAAACGAGACTTTTAATTACAAACTTAGATCATGTATTTTGGAAAGATTTAATTTTATATGGATAATTGGAAAAAATGAAGTTATGGAATCAACTGTTACAGAAAGAGATTTGTTATCTAATAAGAGCGTAAAAAAAGAGCTAAAAAATGCAATTGAAGATATAAGAATATTATTAAACAAACAAGGCAATGAACAATAAAGAAATAAACAATAAAAGAAGCTATACGAGAAAAAAAATAGATGTACCTACTATTAATCACGATGTAACATATAAAAAAATCAGGATTATTTCGGACGATGGAGTGGCAAGAGATTTAATATCATTAAATGAAGCATTGAAAATTGCTACATCCCGTAGTTTAGATTTAGTAGAAATATCCATTGATAATAATGAAGGGATTTCCATATGCAGGATATTAGATTACGGAAAATATAAATATGGAATGAAGAAAAAATTATCGGAAGTTAAAAAGAAGCAAAAAACATTAAATTCTTCGATTATAAAAGAAATTAAACTAAGGATAAACATAGAAGCTGGTGATTATAATACGAAATTAAAACAAATTGTGTCTTTTATAGACAAAGGATATAAAGTAAAAATAACAATTAAATTTAGAGGAAGAGAAATAACACGACAACAAGCTGGGTTAGATCTTTTAACAAAAATTGTTAATGAAGAGCCTATAAAAGAACTCATAAAAGTTGATAAAAAGCCTGAAAAACAGAATAATCAGGTATCGATTTTAATTGGAAGAAAATAAAATTCTTTCTATTGTAATGCATTTGCTATTACAGTATCATTTACTTTGATTGCTGATGTTCTGGATTTTACTCAGCTTTGCTTAACTTTTGGGTTCGTAGCTCAGGTGGTTAGAGTGCACGCCTGATAAGCGTGAGGTCGGAGGTTCAACTCCTCCCGGACCCACCACTGTGATTCTTTTTTATTTCGATGATGATTGATATATGATCAAACGTTACGCTGCTTCTTCAGATTATAATCTGCTGAGAGATTTTTCGATTGATAGCTCGATTGTAGAAAGCAGATTAAGGGAATATGATTTTGGCTGTCTTGGATATGAAATTTTTCTACAAGATTCCTACCTTGAAAGCTATACGATAGAAGGAGGAATGATCAAAAATGCTACTTGCAATAATAATTGCGGTTTTGGGATCAGGATATTTAATGAACACCAAACTGCATTTGTCTCTTCTACTGGGATATCTGAAGAATCTATATTGACTGAAATATCCTCTTGCGGGGATATTTATAAGAATATGTCAAAATCACATTCTGATAATAAAAATACTATAAAAGTGGATAAAGATCACTCTTTATCTAGAATGTACCCTCAAGATGATACGTCAAAAAATATATATCGTGACATCATAGTCAACAAATTAAGAGATATTGATGAATATATAAGATCAAAGAATGATGATGTTATACAGGTAGTAGCATCAATATCCTGTAATATATCAAAAATTCACCTTATTTCAGAATCAGTTAATAGAGGTGAAATAAGACCTTTGATAACAATGAGAATACAAGTGGTATCATTGAATAAGTCCAACGGCTCGAAAGGTATTGGATTTTTCTCTGTTTCCAGGCGTGATAAAATAGATAACATATTATCTGATTGGAAAAAGACTGCTGACAGAGCTTTGAATATGTCAATATCAAATGCGCAAGCAGTAGATGTTTCTCCTGGTGAAAAAACTGTTGTTTTGGCTAATGGAGCACCTAGTATATTATTTCATGAAGCTGTTGGTCATGGTTTAGAAGCTGATCACATATGCAAAGAACCATCAAAATTCCGTAATAAGTTAGGAATGAAGGTTGCTTCTGATATTGTATCTTTGGTAGATAATGGGCAATTGGAAAATATGCATGGTAGCATCTCCTTTGATGATGAAGGAACCACTTCAAAGAATAATATATTAATAAAAAATGGGAAACTTGTTAATTTCATGAATGATAAACAAAATCATCATCTTTTGTCTAAAAAGTATCCTGATCATAATTTTGAGCTATCTGGAAATTGCAGAAGACAAAGTTATGCACATATCCCTATGCCGCGAATGACTTCAACTTATTTACTTCCTGGCATCTCGAATCCTTCTGATATTATTGCTGATGTAAAAGATGGAATATATGCGGTTTATTTCTCTGGTGGACAAGTTGATATAATATCTGGTGATTTTGTTTTTAGTGCTCATGAAGCATATATCATACGTAATGGTCGTGTCGAAGAACCAATTAAAGGAGTATCTTTAGTAGGAAATGGAGCTGATGCATTAACAAAGATATCAGCCATAGGAAATGATTTAAATTTTGACTCTCCTGGTTATTGTGGTAAAAGAGGACAAACAGTAAACGTTAATACAGGTCAACCAACTGTCAGACTAGATTCCATAATAGTTGGTGGAAATAAAGCATAGATAAATCTTTTATATTTTATAATCATAAAATTGTGGATAAAGATTTGATAGCTAATGAAATATTTCTTCTTTCTTCCTGCTTATAGGGTGTAATGATCTAAAATTTTTGATTATTTATTTCTTTCCCATAGATAAAATCTAATTTGGATTGTTTATTAATCTTGTATGAAAAGAACGTGCTTAAATTTGGACATGTTCTCTAGAACAACTCCTGTACCCATAACAACGCAGCACAAAGGATTTTCAGCTATATTTACAAAGAGTTTTGTGTGTTTACTTAGCACAAGATCAATGTTACGCAATAAAGCTCCACCACCTGTGACAGTAATACCAGCTTCAGCTATATCAGCGGCTAATTCCGGAGGAGTAAGTTCTAAGGCATCTTTTACTGCAGTAACTATCTGATTAATTGGCCCATTTAAGCTATTTGCAACATCTTTTTGACTTAACACCATTTCTTTAGGAATACCCAACATAAGGTCCCGACCCTTTATTCGTATATCATCTTTTCCTTCTTTTCCATCTACATCATCTATATATGCAGATCCTATTGTCTTTTTTATTTTTTCTGCAGTTGATTCACCAATAAGTAAATTATAATTTTTTCTTATATAGTTGATAATTGATTCATCCATTATATCACCTCCCACTCTGACTGATTTAGCATAGACTATTCCGCCTAATGATATAATAGCGACTTCTGTAGTACCTCCTCCTATATCCACGACCATAGATCCCCTTGGATCTGTCACAGGCAATCCAGCGCCTATAGCAGCAGCCATTGGCTCTTCTATCAAATATACATTCTTAGCCCCTGCACTCATTGCTGCATCTTGAATTGCTCGCCTTTCAACTGGTGTAGATCCTGATGGAACACAAATGATTATATTGGGTTTAGCAAATCTAACAGCAAAATTTAAAGAGGAACGAATAAAATATTTTATCATCTCTTCAGATCCTTTAAAATCTGCTATCACTCCATCTTTTAGTGGTCTAATTGCATGTATTTCATCAGGAGTTTTTCCTAGCATTAGCTTAGCATTTTGACCGAATGCGTATGGATAATATTTTCCTTTTTCATATTTCAATGCAACAACAGAAGGTTCATTTAGCACTATACCCCTATTTTTTGCATATACCAAAGTATTAGCTGTACCTAAATCCATAGATAAATCTCTGGGGGAAAAAATATCAACTAATTTTTCCTTCAAATTGAATTTTTTACTCATACGAAAAACAAATAAAATTAAAATAAATCGTGCTCAAAGCAGTTGCAGCATCTAAAAAATTAAACCAGTAACGGTATTAGCTTAAGTTTTTGGATAATAAGATACACGATAATAGCAAATTTTTAAAGACAAACAATATGCGATAACAGCTCAAATCCAATATAGAAGACATTTGTATTAAACAAATTTTAATATATTCAAGTGAAATAAAGTAATATAGATATTTCTCTTGATAAGGGATAGAATTGTATTTTACAATTTTATTGTCATGATTTTTCTATCTTCTTATATGCGTAATAAAATAATATTTTGTGTTTCTGGATGCATATTAATTGTATCGTTCTTTATTGTTTATTCTGTTGCAGCACATTTTCAAAAATTAAATAACAAAGAGAAAGGTGATAAATTGTTAAAAATTATCGTTTCTACTGAACATACACAGAGTGATATTGATGAGTTAGAAGCTCTTTTATATGGAAAAGACATATATGCGACAATTGCAAATTTTAAGGTCGCACAAATTTATATAAAGAAAGATGAAAAAGCGAAAGCCAAAGAGATATATGAACAATTATCTAGATCATCTTATGTGGATACAGTTTTCCAAGATTTGGCTCTATTAGCACTTTCACAAATAGATAAAGATGAATTATTAAATGAAAATAAATCATTCAATATGACGAATAAAATGATAGAAGCTTTGTATTTATTGAACGATAACAAAATAGAGGAAGCGGCACAAATTATAAAAAATATAATTGAAATTAATGATCCAATAATTTTATATCAAAAAGAATTTGATATGGATGAACGCATTCCAACTCTTACTATTTTATGTAAGGAATTAATAGATGTTTATAATTTAAACAAATATTTCTAAAATAGGTAAAATCAAGTATAATGTTTTGTTACATCTCAATGTTATAAACGTAATAAGTAATTTATTGATTTTTGATTCTTCAATAATCTCAAGGAGTAGCAGTTATGAAAAATTCACCTCTTTATGGTTTAAATTTGGCATTTTTGGAAGAGATATACAGAATGTATCAAGAGAATCCAGATTCTGTAAGCAAAGAATGGCAAAAGATTATGAGTCATATAAATATGGGCTTAGATTTACCAGAAGATTTATATCTAGATTTAGAGAAATTCAGCGTTGAAAATAGATCTTTTGAACCTAGCTTTGATAATGATAATAATGATGAAAAAGCTTTCAGATCACATGGATATAAATTTGCCAATACAAATCCGTTAAGTAAAGAAAATATAAATGTCGCAGAATATATCTCTGATATTACAAAGAATTTTAAGAATGAACCTTACTGTGAAGATATAGAGCAACTCAAAAATATTTATTGTGGAAAAATTTCTTGTGAATTTGAACATATAGATGATCCTGAAGAATTATCATGGTTGTACGAAAATTTTAAAAAATATCAGAATCAAGAAGTTACAGTAGACATTAAGAAGAGAATTTTCGAAGGATTGATGAAAACTACTCTGTTTGAAAATTTTCTACATAAAAGATTTCCAGGAGCAAAAAGATTCTCAATTGAAGGTAGTGAATCAGCTATAGTCGCAGTTAATACTATAATAGAATTATTTTCTCAAGAAGATTGTGAAGAAATAATTATTGGGATGGCTCACAGAGGAAGGTTAAGCCTACTAGCAAGCGTTCTAGAAAAACCTCTAGAAGCAATATTTTCTGAGTTCAAAGGAAGAAATTATCATAAAAGCAGCATAGATTTTTCTGGTGATGTAAAATATCACTTAGGTTATTCTAGAGAATTCAAATTAAATAATAACAAATCCAAAGTCACATTATTAAATAACCCATCTCATTTGGAAGCCATTGATCCGCTAGTATATGGAAAAGTTCGTGCTTTACAGGATAATCTGGATGATGTAGAACAGAAGAAAGCCATAGGTCTACTAATACACGGAGATGCTTCGATATCAGGACAGGGCGTAGTATATGAATCTTTTACTTTAGATAAGTTAGCTGATTATACTTCAGGTGGTGTAATACATATTGTGATAAATAATCAAATTGGCTTCACAACTAATCCTAAATTTTCAAGATCAAATAAAGATTTTCCAACAGATATAGCGAAATCTTTTAAAATGCCCATTTTGCATGTTAATGGAGATGATCCAGAAAAAGTTATGGCATCTGCCAAAATTGCATCTGAATATCGCATTAGATTCAAAAAAGACTTTATGATTGACTTAATTGGGTATAGGAAATATGGTCATAACGAAGGTGATGAACCAAGATTTACACAACCTAAAATGTATAAATTAATTGATCATCACAAATCAGTATATGAAGATTATTCGCAAAAAATTATAGAATCATCTGCAATTACTCCAGATGAGAAGAAAAAAATAGAAGATAGCTATAAAAATAAATTATCAGAAAGTTTTGATAATTATGAATCATTTGAAAAAGATGATGATAACTCTAATACAGAAATGTGGTCTGATATAATAAGAACTGTAGAATATAACAAGCAAAAAGATACTGGGGTCAAGTTAGAAATAATAAAAGACATAATAGAAAAAATTACCATCTTGCCAAGTGATTTTATTCCCAATAAAAAAATAATAAAATTTTTGGATGAAAGACGTAAAATATTACAAAATGAGAACAGTACTATAGATTGGAGCACGGCAGAAGCAATAGCTTTGGGAAGTATTTTATTAGAATCTCACAATATTAGACTAGCTGGACAAGATAGTCAAAGAGGAACATTTAGCCAAAGACATGCTGTTTTAGTAAATGAAGATACTGAAGAAACATATACTCCATTATCGCAACTTGGCAGCAAGATAACTATTGTAAATAGTTATCTATCTGAATATGCAGCTTCTGGATTTGAATATGGTTACAGTCTTGCTAATCCAAATAATTTAACAATTTGGGAAGCACAATTTGGTGATTTTGCAAATGGTGCACAAATTATAATAGATCAATTTATAGCATCTGCAGAAGAAAAATGGTTACAAATGAGCAATCTTATTTTTCTTTTACCGCATGGTTATGAAGGACAAGGCCCAGAACATTCTTCTGCACGTCTAGAAAGATTCTTACAACTATCAGCAAGATTCAATTGGTACATACTAAATTGCTCCACTCCTTCTAACTATTTTCATGCTTTACGTAGACAGGTGTGTGGTAACATAAGAAAACCACTCATAATATTCTCTCCTAAATCACTATTAAGGTTACCGGCTGCCGTTTCAAGCATCGATAAATTTATATCAGGCACCGCTTTTGAAGAAATAATAATAGACGAAAAGAACAGTGAAGAGATAAATAGAATTATACTATGTAGCGGAAAAATATCTTATGATCTATTAGCCTACAAGAAAAATAATAAAATTGAAAACACACTAATAGCGTCAATAGAGCAATTGTATCCTTTTCCTGTAAAAGAGATAGAAAATTTGATAACAAAATATCCTAAAGCATTGGTTGTATGGTGTCAAGAAGAACCTAAAAACATGGGTGCATGGTGCTTTGTTTTAGATAATTTTGTATCTTCATTTAGCCATGATAAAAGATTGTTTTATGCTGGAAGAAGTAGCAATTCATCAACTGCTACCGGTTATGCTTCAATGCATAAAATAGAGCAAGAAGCAATAATAGAAAAAGCATTTAGCATAAAATAAAACAGTCATAATAAAAGATCAATGCTTTTACTTACTGACATGATAAGCATCCTTCTTCATGATTAATATTATTCTTGTTGAAGACGTCTATTATTTTGTTATCTTCGTTAATAGCATCTTCTTGATTGTCCACAGTGGAATTCATCATAGGTTGAGAAGAATCGCAGCCAGTACAAGATTCCACTTCTTCTGAAATAACTTTTTTTCCTATTTTATCTGTTCTCTGCAAAGATTTGGTTCTACAATAATACATGCTCTTTATGTTTTTTTTCCAAGCCATAAAATGCAATTTATGCAACTCTTTTTTCGATATATTTGGTGGTATAAAAATATTCAAGGATTGAGCTTGACAAATAAATGGAGTACGATCAGCGGCATGCTCTATAACCCAATTTTGATCAATTTCAGAAGATGTTTTAAAAACTATTTTCTCAAAATCACTTAAAAAATCTAAACTTTGTACTGAACCTTCATGATTTATAATTTCATCCCATACTTCATCTGTATTTTTTCCTTTTGAAGCCAAAAGTTCTTGTAAAAATTTATTTCGTACTATAAACGATCCAGTCAACGTTCTGTGAGCAAAAATATTTGCGGTATAAGGATCTATTCCAGGAGATGTACTGCCAGCTATAATAGAGATAGAGGCAGTAGGTGCAACCGAAATTTTATGCAAAAATCTCTCATTGATAGATGAAGATTCCCTTTTATTAAATTCAGCAACATCTTCACAAACTCCTTTTTCTATTGCCAATTTTTGTGATACTTGATCAGCTATTTTGCGCAATTTATCAAAGATTTTAATATTAAAATCTTTTGCTAAAGGAGATTCAAAAGATATCATATTTTTTTGCAGATATGAATGGAAACCCATTACTCCAAGACCTACACTTCTCTCTCTAATTGCTGAATAAACAGCATTTTTCATCTCTTCAGGAGCATTTTGTATAAAATCTGATAAAACATTGTCCAAGAATCTCAAAACATCTTCAACAATCATTTCCATCTCTTCTTTCCATTCATCATATTTTTCAAGATTCAAAGATGAGAGACAACAAACTGCTGTCCTATTATTTCCCAAATAATCTTCTCCTGTAGATAAAGTGATTTCAGTACAAAGATTAGACATCTTTACATCTAGGCCTAATTTTTTGTATATATCTGGTCGAGATCTTTTTATTGTATCTATAAAGATAATATAAGGTTCACCGGTTTCAACTCTAATATCAAGTATTTTCACCCATAAATCACGTGCTCTCACAGTACTTACAACTTTCTTATCTTTAGGACTTAATAGATCCCAATCATCATTGTTCTGCACAGCCTCCATAAATTTATCAGATATAATGACACCATGATGCATATTTAATGCTTTTCTATTTGGATCGCCACCCATAGGTCTTCTTAAATCTAAGAATTCTGCTATTTCAGGATGATCTATCGGAAGATAAACAGCACTGGAACCACGTCTCAAAGAACCTTGAGATATAGCCAAAGTTAAAGCATTTTGTACAACAATAAACGGGATGATACCAGAAGTTTTACCACTTTCTCGCACACTCTCTCCTATTGATCTTAGATTCCCCCAATAACTACCTATCCCTCCTCCTTTAGAAGACAACCAAACATTTTCAGACCAAAGATCTACAATTCCTTTTAAAGAATCTTTACATTCATTTAAAAAACAAGAAATTGGCAATCCTCTATTAGTTCCACCATTACTAAGTATTGGAGTAGCAGGAATAAACCATAAGTTACTCATATAGTTGTATAGACGCTGAGCATGAGCATTATCATCAGCATAATAATTTGCAACTCTAGCAAAAACAGATTGATAATCCTCATCTTTAAATAAGTATCTATCCTCTAATATTGCTTTACAAAAATCTGTTAATTTATCATCTTTAGAATAATCCAATTTCACACAATTAAAATCAGCATCATTCAATCTTTTTTTCCTATCAACGAAATTTATCATTTACTCACTCTCAGAAAATTTATCAAGAAGGTAAGCGACATAATACTAAATAATCATAAACAGCACAAACAAATAGGATATGTTGAATACTACATGTAGTATAGTCTTACACTCTAGATCACAAAATAAATAATATACGAAACTTATAGTAATAGAAAAATAACAAAAATAAATAGCTTATAACTTCGCTAAAAAAGATCTATTCCTGCATAATTTCTGATATCTAGCAAGTTTTCATAATAAAAAAATAAAATAAAATTTTGTTCTTGAAAAACATCCTATTATATGCAACATGTAGACTTCACTGATAATAAGTAAAAGTGTTAACAAAGATTATTAATAATAAAAATAAAACTATTGTTCATTAAAATTGATAGCCAAATAGAGTATCATATACTTTCGCTGTTGTATTAAAAAATGAACATATGAAGTTATCGACGTATTTTTGCCCAGTACAAAAAGATGTATCTTCTGAAGTAAAACTTATTTCTCATAAGTACTCTATTCGTGCTGGACTAATTAAACAATGTGGTAGTGGAATATATACTTGGCTGCCAATTGGATTAAGAATTATTGATAAAATATCATCAATAATAGATAAAGAAATGCAAAAAATAGCATTCAATAAAATCTTGATGCCTTGTATACAACAAGCAAGTCTATGGAAGGAATCTGGTAGATATGATTCATATGGACAAGAGATGCTAAAAATGCAAGATAGACATGGTCAAGATATGTTATTTGGTCCCACAAATGAAGAATTAATAACTCATGTAACAAAGAATTTGATCCCTAGTTATAAATCCATGCCTGTTTATCTCTATCATAATCAGTGGAAATTTAGAGATGAAATTAGACCAAGGTTTGGGTTATTAAGAGCTAGAGAATTTTTAATGAAAGATGGTTATAGTTTTGACATCGATAGAGAATCTGCAATAGAAAGCTATCATTTAGTGTTTGCTGCATATTTAAGTATCTTCAAGAACATTGGACTATCTGTTATACCATCTTTAGCTGATACAGGGCCTATAGGTGGAGATATTAGTCATGAATTTCATATACTAAATGACAGTGGTTCAGAAGAAGAGATAGTATTTGATCCCGAAATTTTAACATTAATAGAATCTTTTAATGAAGAAAAAATAAATAGAGAATTCTATGAATCAAAAGAACATAAAAAACATACTCAAAAAATACTCAGTAAATATTCAAAAGTAAAAAATGATTCAGATGAAAACAATGTACAATATAAAAGCCATAGAGGCATAGAGCTTGCTCATACTTTCTATTTTGGTACAAAATATTCAGAAAAATTAAATGCCAGTTTTAAAGATAAAAATGGAAGCTTGAAAAATTTCTTTATGGGTTCTTATGGAATAGGTATTTCGCGATTAATTGCTGCTATAATAGAAGTACATCATGATGAAAATGGAATAATATGGCCAGAATCAATTTCTCCTTTCAAAATAATATTAGTAAACATACATAATGAGACTTTAACTCAAGCACTTAAACTATATAAAAAATTAGATAGAGAGAAAGTACTCTTTGATGATACAAATGAGAGCACAGGGAAAAAATTAGCTAGAGCAGATCTGCTAGGAATTCCTTATAAAGCTATAATAAGCAAACGAACTATGGAAAATAATCAAGTTGAATTAATCAATAGAAGAACAAATATAAAAGAGCTAAAGGATATCGCAGAAATAGAGAAAATGTATAAAAAATCATCGCAATGAAAAGGACGATATCGAAATAACAGATTTTCTCTATTTGCAATAAATCAGTGAACCTATTTGATTATACTGAATTGAAAAAACTTTATAAACGCGAATCTAAAAGCTATATGCTTAAGAAGTATTCGCTAAGATATTCTGGACCAACTATTTTTCCATTATCCGATTTGATATCTTCTAAAGACCATGATATAGCTTCATTGTGATCATCACATAAAATACGTAGATCATCATTGCTCTCAGGAATATCTACATGATTAGATCTATTACAATTCATGTTATATGCGTCTTTTGCCACTATATTCTTTAAATTAGCAGCAGCAAGCAATACTGTACCATTGTGAACATGATAACTAGAATCACCTATTTCAGCAATTTTCTCACCACCTACCACTTTAACAGTATCATGAATATCAATATCACAAACCATAGATATATTTTTATTAAAAGTTACCACAACATTGCCAATAGCTTTTATAAAACCTTTATTATCCCCTTTTTCAACTGCTTGAACAAAATCGCCATATGTAACTGAAGAATCATATGTAGAAAGAAAAACATAAGCTACTTTATAGGGTATTTCAACAAGATCTTCTGGATTTCCTATTTTAATAACACCATCACATTTTTGACTATCAAATTTAAATTCTTGAGAAAAAATTTCACGTACTTGAGAAATTTCTTCGCCCCCAACTAAAGATATGTTTTTAGTAACGGGATCAAGAGATATAAATTTATCAGATTTTATATCCAATAAATTCATCATTGTCTTAGCAGATTTTAATACTGTCTGTTGATTTCCCGTGCCAACACTTTCTTGTTGTTCCTTATAATTAAAAAGATAAGTTTTTAAATTTGGATCACCTTTGCGTGTTGCTATTTGCTGATGTGTCAAAACCCATCCTTTATGAACATCATATTCAGAAATACAGCCATCATCCATTAACACCTTTGATAATTCAGCTACTGAAGATCTTTGAGGTATCCTAGCAGGAATATTATCACTTCCCAAAGATTCTATCTCTACACCTACAGTTTTTTCATTCAGTAATTTATCATGAGAAAAAGAAGAAATTCCAGCATGATATGCTAATGAAGATTGAGGTACAATACAAAAAGTATTACCCTGCCCTTCACAAACGAAGAAATGTGAATTGGCAGCAATTTTATGTGAATTCAATAACGAAAAATTTTCCGCAAAATCTTTAAATTGCTTAAGGGCTTCAGGATTTCCAGCAATCCATGATTTTATAGTATCTGCACCAAAACTTTGCAATTTACATATCATAAAAGAAAGGTCAGCAAAATCTCTAAATAAAGAGGCATCATCCAATCCATCAAAAAGCTTTGTTTGATCCAATTCTCTCACAACAGTGTGAACAATCTCTCCGCCTTTTTTATAAACTTCTTTATTAGAAACGTGTCTTGTAACTTGATCAGTGAATAAATCTATACTTTTTTGAAATTGTTTACTTAAGCCACCTAATTGAGTAACACATTCCTGTAAGCTGTTTACATCATGCTTACAATCGCTATCAATTTTAAATATATTTATATCATTAGCACAGATAACATCAATTAGCGGATTAAAACTCTGCGCATGTGAATCGACTTTTTTCCAAGCAGCATTGAAATCTCCTAGATCAAAATTTTGAACTAAAGAATAGGGTAAAAAAGAAGCGAGATCCATATTCACTTTGTACTGAGGAATAGCTACATGGCTATCTGCACCCATTTTGTGTAATTCAGCAGATTCATCAGAATAAAATGGCAGTTCAACAGTATCACTATTTCTAACAACAGTATGATGTAAGACTATTCCACTCATTCTGGGTTCTGTCTGTTCTGTAGAAAAAAGATTTGCTGAATCTGCAAATTTTTCTCCAGTATGACGCCCCCATCTATAATAATCCTGAACAGAATTCTCATCTTTAAAAATTTGAGTATATATCATATGCATCACACCACCAAATCTACTAAATCCTGCACCATCTAAATGCTGGTAATCTAATAAATCAAAATTTGGCACATATGATTGGGCATCTGTTTCTTTATTTTTAAGAAATACCTCTACATCAAATTCTTCTGTAACTTCATCTACAAATTCTTCAATATTAGCTATTTTAGTTAATTGATCTTGATATTTTGTTCTAATATCACCAACAAAACCATCTTTTATTCTTTTAGTTATTTTATCTTTGAATTCTGCAACACACGATTTAAAATCGTTTTTTAAATTCTCATCCTTTGCTATATCTACTATAGATTTTAACGTAACCCTTTTATTTATTTCATCTATCAAATTTACTTGTCTTGTCATGTTTCCTTGAGCATGAAACATCTCTCCTGATAAAGAACGATCCGCAATATCAAAAATTATAGAATCAACATTTTTTATAATCTTTTTATCCGAACCCGTACTATCTTGAAAAAAAGAAGGAACATTCACAACTCTTTTTTCTGAGCCTAAGTTATCTAACTCAAATTTACAATGAGTAAGGTGCGTCATAATATCACGTGCAACAAAATTAGCACGGGACATTTTTAATAAATCAATTGCTTCGTCTATTTTGATCATAAAATATCTTGAGTAAAAAACAGAGTAATGTATCAAAAATAATTATTTATTACAATAAGCATTATATATAATAATATCAAAATTAGCATATAATTCACACAGTTATATTTTAATACCTATTTAACAAAAATTATTAATATAAAAATAAGTAATTAGACTAAGAATTAGCTACTTATCTAAAGACCTTCAATGAGATAAGATATTGATGCAAATTGACAAAATATCACTGGAAAATAGCGCCATTCAAAAAAATGAAAGCATAGAGAAAAGCTTTGAGCATAAAGTAGAAACAAAAAAATTTAAACCTATAGTAATAGAATCTCAAAATAATAAAGAAATTGAAGAACAATTAACGGAGCTATTAGTGCACAAATTATTCTCAAAGACATTAGAAAATAGTTTATTTTCAGAGCAAAAAAATGCTCATTTGCCTAGAGATATATTAGTTAGAGAATATACAAAAATGATTGCCAAAGAATTGGTTAAATCAGGTCAATTATCATTATCTAATAATAAAAATGAAATCAAGCGATAATGATAAACAGCTATTGTTAAATATATTTTGTTTAATAGGTATTAATGAGATTCATATTCAAGAAATTTTTAATCGATTGGATAAAAAGTCTTCGCAAGAGAATTATTCAAAAAATATTGAAATATTACATAAACTTTTAGAATTCAAAATACAAAATAAGAATCAAATTTTCAAAAAAGATGAAAAAATACAAAAAATCATCAAAACATTAAGCCAATCTCTTAACAAGAAACGTATTTTGTTAACAAAATATCAAAGATTAAATTATAAACTTCTAGAGAAAATTAGTAACTCAAAATATAAAAAAGTTAAGAGATATAATGTAGATAAAAATATTGAAACTTTCTTTATAAATACAAAAAAGTGAGATGCTATTTTTATAGAATTATTAAAAAAAATAAATTTTAAGCATTATCATGAAAGTGAATTTAGATTCAACGTCCGTACTTGGGAATTATAGCAACGATTTAAAAAGTAAATTTAACGTTGTAAGTTATAATGTCACAAACGCTGATGTCCCAGGATTTGAAAGAGTAGAATATTATACTAGTGTTAAATCCAATGGTCTCAATAAATCGTTTCTTGTAGATTTTTCAGATGAATTAATGCTAAAAGAAATGATTCATTCCAATTCAGAACTCTCATATCATAGTAAAAAATTAGCAATAAACCACGATATATCTTATATATTAGGAAGGCCAGAAAGTGCTTCTGCTTCAATTAATGATTATCCAACAAACATAAATAGCGCTATACATAAAATGTTTGAAGCAGCTCATAGCTTATTTTCTGATCCCGATAACTCTGGAAGACAATTGTTATTCAGAGAAAAGTGCACTGAAATGACGAATTTTTTCAACGAAGCAGCAGTAAAATTATATAGGATATATAATAGCTTAACTGAAGAAATCAATGCTAGTTTCAAAAAGATAAATAGCTCTTTATCTGAAATACATTCTTTAAATGAACAGATGAATAAAGGATACCTAAAAGGCCTAGCACTACAAGACGCCTTTTATAAACAGAAATTATTACTAGAAGATGTAGCAAAAGAAATTAGTATAGAAAACCATATCCAAGAAAATAAAAGTGTCAATGTAAGTACGCACGAAGACAAATACCAATTACTGCAAGGAAGTTTATTATCACAATTTACATACAATAATATATACGATATAAACGATAATGCAGCAGAAGAGGATTTTTCTGTAACATTGAAAACAACAGATAAAGGTAGAGATAAAACATTATATCTTCAAGATCTAGGCAAAGGAAACATAACCGCAATGATTGAAATGAAAAAAGAAATACAAGTTGTTTTAGATCAAATGAACGATTTAACATTTCAATTAATGGAGCATACAAATGCGGTACAAAATAATGGTATTATCGTACCAGGATATGAAACAATCACTAGCAATCATCAATACACTAAATTAGATGAAGTAGGAAAAGATAGTGATCTTGAAATATTATTAATAGATAAGGAAACAGGCAATCCAATACAGACTTCACCTGGTGTTTATCTCAAACCATACAGGATAAATGTCCATGATAAAACAATTGGTGAATTTCTTGATGATGTTAATAAGCATTTTGCATCATCAGATAACACTAATCACGAAAATATTAAAAGCGTCAGATTAGTAAATAAAGGACTTGCAGGAGATAAATTGAATCTGAATATGGAGGTAGATAATCAATCAGATGAAAGCGTTGAAATATCTCTAGAGAATATTAAAGTGAAATATTACGATCAGGTTAATAACAAATACATTGATATATCTCCTACAGCACTACAATATGAGCAATATAAAACTACTCTGCAGAATGAGTATATGGAATTATTATTAGATACCAATATGCAACTTGATCTTTCTGCATTACCAACACAACAGGAAAATATATATCTAGAAATGGATATATATTACAATGGCGAAACTCTCCCTATAAAATTTAAAATCAACGTTGCTGAAATGGGAGTTCCTAGAAATATCAATAAAAGGTTTGATTTAGCACCTACATCTCCTACTGCAGGACATAGGATGTATAAAGATAACGAACAGCTACTATTTGCCAATTTAGTAGATGCAGACGGGATAGCGATATCTCCAAATAATGTTGCAGGTTGTATACAAATGAAAACTGTTAATGAATTTCATGGAATATATATAAGAGAAATACAACATAATGATAATCAAGAAGGATTTTTAACAGAAGGAGAATTCTTTAACTTATTTAAAAGAACTAATGATTTACTTAGACATACAGCAAAATCTGTGTATTTTACCGATCTAAATTTACACAACACACTTTTAGAAGAAAGAGACGGTATAAATTATGATATTGCAATATCTGACAACAGAAATATTGGTCAATTTTTACAATTAAAATTCAGGAATATACAATTTCAAACTGTTGAGCAAACTTTTAATGATTTTTCAATAGATATATTAAATGCATCTTCGCTAAAAATTTCAACGCAAGAAACAACAAGTGAAACACACCACAGATATAATACTCTAATTACAGAGGATTATCGAAATATTACAGGAGTCAGTCTACCTGATGAACGCGCTAAAGCTGAAGAGATACGTCAAAGAGTTGACTTAGTAAATGAAGTACTAAAACAAAATATAGAAATACAAAAATCAATACTAAGATTATTTAATTAAAAAACATAATTTATGGGAGTATCCAACATTAGAAATCCAAGGGTGAGTACAAATTCTTTCAATCAGAAAATAAGATTGCTGTCAACAAAGAGCTATGGAGATGTCAATAAAAAATTGGATCAAATGGCACAAAGCACAGAATATAGTAATTTTGCTGAAATACAACGTACTGATCAAATATCCAATATAATAAACAGTAGGAATCAAATAAGCAATAATGCAGTAGGAATGAATGCAATAGATATGGCATATTCAACATCAGAAATCACAGTTCTTATTGTTAAGGATGCAATCAAATTAATGGAAGAAATAAGAAATCAAATATCTACTTCAGATGCGCAATCTAGCAATAGAATGCTGGTAGATAATATAGATACAATAAGAGATAATTTTACATCCATGTTAAATTATAGACATGATTCAAAATATATTTTTTCCGGTATCAAAACAAATACCCCCGCAATAAAAGATTGTCCCCCTAAATCATATGATTCAATTGATAATGTAACAAATTTCGATAACGTAGAAGATTTAAAGACACACATCAATAAAAAATATTTTTCTGGAAATTCACAATTAAGAAATATAGCAATTAACCAAAGTATCATCAAAGAATATGGAACAACTGCATACCAAGATGGCTTTGCCTTATGTTTTGTTGCCTTGGACTACATTAAAGAAACAGAGCTAATAGGAGCAGATGTCCCTGCGTCAGCAATCAGAATATTAGATGCCGCTTGCACTGAAATGATTGATATAAAAGCGACAATAGAACAACATGCACGTGCTATAATACAACAAAAAAGTATACAAGAAGGAATATCTACATACAACAAAGAATATCTGGATAGCATGCTTTCCACAGAAAAGGACATAGCGGAAATAATGGAAGAGTTTAGTAATCTAATGAATTCAAAAAGCATAAATGAAGCACTATCATCCATCGCAATAGATATACTAAACTCTTCTCTTAAATAAGCAGATAAAATCACAAAAGTTATATCTACTCATTTTTCCTTCAAGAAAATTTACGCATTAACTACGTGATATTTTAATAAGAAAGGAACGGCAGGTATATTAACTGACATCAAAGTAGTTACATTTTCAGATGAGTAAACATTGTCAAAGCATCTAGGCAATCCATTCAACTTATATACTGAAGGATCTGTACCTCTGGATAAATTACCATCAATTGAAAATCTATTATAATCATATTTGAAATTTTCGCTAGAAACTTTAATCCCGTTTGCAAATTCATTTAATGTATTAAAATCTACATCTTTAACAGAAATTTTCACCAGATTTAAATCATTTTCATAAGCAATATCTTGACCAGAACCATCTTTAGTAGTTAGAAATATCCTAGACATTGAATCTTCAAGTAGTGCATTTAATAGAATTTCTGTATTATCTTGCAAATAACCATAAAACGACACAGGACTATCTTCGTTATCAATTACTGAATGAAAAAAAGCAAGTTGATCAGGATCTACGCGAATATCACCACTTTTATATGGCATCGTAACATTCATATAGTAAGAACCTAAATCTCCTTCACTTCCATTTATAAATTCCATTGATAATCCTTTTACAGGTTCTAATTCTTGTTTTTTAATTCCAATCATTGATCCTAAAGATACATCTTCCCCATAATTTAAAGCAGCTTCATAATCAGATCTTGTAAGTAAAAATGATGGCTCTACTTTATCACCACCCGAACACCCACATCCATCATCAAAGTCAGCTCCACATATAAGATCAACATTGAAATTCATGTCACTAAAATGATTATTATAGAAAATAAAAAAACTAGCGTTAACACAATCTGAATTACTGTTATTTGCCAAAGAAGTAAGTTGTGAAATGAAATCATCACCCCCTGTTATCATATGTACCTCCAAGTACAATTTAAACGAGAAAAAAGAAAATTTAAATTGTATTTATTAATAAATCGATAACGCAACTAGCACAAATAGTCAGGAAAAGTACTTTATTCTCATTTCAGTGAAAACAAACTTAAATTGCAATCTTAAAACTGTAAGGAGTATGAAAACTCAAGTGTGCGCCTCCTGATACCAATTCTCCCATAGATTCGTTATTTAAAGGTGGAATATACATGTTAGTCATAATTTGAGAATCAATATGATCAGCATCACGGAATATAAGATTTCCTGTTACTTCAATGTTAGATTCAGCTGTTAAATCTTTAGATACATTAAAATTTAATTCATGCATAATATTGGATACCACATTAGCAGAAACAGCATAATGATCTGATTCTGATTGTAATAAGACAGGGGATCCCTCCTTAATACCTAGTATACAACCATCTTTGTAGAAAAATTGATAACCATCATAATTATTACCACTTCTTCCTGTAAATATATTCTTTTCTAAAAAGAACTCTCCCAATTCTTCAAATCCAGCAGTTTGTAATTGAGCGTCATCAACACTAAGTCCATCAAAAGAAAATGAAAATGACAAATATAAATCTTGATCACATATATTGTTAAAATCAAAGTACTGATCTATCCAATCGTCATTGAAAGCAGTTTCTGGTAATACCGATACTTCCGCCTCTAATTCTGTTGGGAATGCTTCTGATTTTATTTCTGATTCTTCTGATAATGCTGCTTCTGGTCTTATTGCTGGTTTTAGTAAATATGAGGTTGACGCACCTGATACTTCACGTATATCTATACAAGATTTTTCAACATCAGCAAACACAACAGATTGATCTGTTATAAACATTATTTCATCAGATAACCCAAAAGAAACGCTATCAAAATCTATAATCATAAACATCCTCTAAATAAAATATAAAAACAATTATCAGCTAAATCAGTAGCAAATAAAAGGTTATTAAAGATCGATTTTTTTTACCTGATACAATCTCTTTAGAAAAACTAAAAAGTATGACCTATTTCAAAAAAAATAGGTCTACATACCTTAATATCTAAATACCTTATAATCTCTCTAATAATACTTCCGCTGGTAATTTCTAAACTACCAACTATTTCGCTTCTGGTCTTGCCGCTGGTTTTAATCCTTCTGATGGTTTTATCACTGATTCCGCTGTTGGCACTGTTGGCATTAAACCTTCTACTTCTGGTCTTTCTGCTGGTTGGATTGGATCTACTGTTGGCATTAAACCTTCTACTTCTGGTCTTGCCGCTGGTTGGATTGGATCTACTGTTGGCATTAAACCTTCTACTTCTGGTCTTTCTGCTGGTTGGATTGGATCTACTGTTGGCATTAAACCTTCTACTTCTGGTCTTTCTGCTGGTTGGATTGGATCCACTGTTGGCATTAAACCTTCTAGTAATGTCTCCGAAGTTGCTACTCCAGTTATATTTATATAAGACTGTCCAGCATCAGCAAACACAATAGATTGATCCATTATAGACACTGCATCACTAGTTAAATCAAAAGACATATTTTAAAAATCCATAACCATAAACTACCTCTAAAATACATAAAAACAACTATCAGATAAAAAATTATCGAAATCGGCTTTTTATTCGATAAAATCTGCATGTTATACTTTTTAAAAATCGTAACCTATTTCAAAAAGAACAGATCTAAATATATTAATATTTATTGAAATCTTATGCATCAAAGCTATGAAGAAATAATCATTTATAATAATAGATTTATAAATACAGTTTGATCTAGTGTATAAATAATCAATCAGAAAAATGAATTTGCAACTATCCTTAACTCTAAGACTACAATATCAACTAGAATTATAACATGAATTACTATATAAATTAATAATTTAATATAAATATTTAAAATTAAATTTAGATATTAAGTATTTATCTATTAAAATAGGATAATTAATAAATATAACGTTTGCATTTTTATAGGATAAAAAAACTTTTCCTCCTTGAAAATTAATAGATATATCATCTCCAAATTGGCAAAATTCCTTCATACAGAGTGCAAAATATATGGCACAAGCTGCGCTGCCACAAGATTGCGTTTCTCCAACACCGCGTTCCCATACCCTCACAAAATATTCCTTATCTTTTTTTTCCACGAAACTAATATTAATTCCTTGTGGAAATAATAAATCTTTTTCAAGATTTTTCGCATCTGTCATATTTAATATATCCAAAGATTGAATAAAAAAAATAAGATGGGGATTTCCAACATTAAAAGCCATAGGGAATCCATATTTTTTTGTATAGAATGCATCAATTGAATCAATTTTCAAGCAATCTTGCTCTTTTGATAACGGAATATTTTGCCACCCATAGGAAACTTTACCCATATTAACTGAAACACTTCCGTCATCATTTATATCCGCGAAAATTAATTTATCTAAAATTCTTATTGATAATCTGTTTTTCTTTAATTTTTTATGCAACAAATATGCAACACATACTGTAGCGTTGCCGCATGCTTCAGCCAAAGAGCAATTATAATTATATATTCTCATTTCACAGTCATTTTGATTATCACGGAAAAAGAATATAATCTGATCACAAAGATTATTCTTGGTTAATTCAAAAATACGATAGAAAATTTTTGATAGATTTCTTTCTATAAAATTTTTAGTAAAAACAAAGCAATCCAATATAATAAATTCGTTTTTCGTTGAATGCATCCTATAAGCTTTTATTGCAAATTCATCCATAAATAATTGTAAGGATAATAAATATGTACAAACACTCTACTATTTCATTAATATATCACATATGTTAAAATTTTGTCTTGTTTGGTTCTTTATTATAATCTGAGTGTTGTGCTGAAAAATGGAGCGTCTTGATACTAAGGAAAAAAAAATTGACTTATTCTCGGTAGAAAAAAACGATTTTGCTACATTATTAACTCACTTAATAAATATAATTCCTAGAAAGAGCCCAATTCCAATGCTTAGTAATTTTAAGGTGATCTTAAATAAAGACATAGGGGCCATAAAATTCATTGCAACAGATTTAGAAATATCTATATGTGAAACTATAAGAACTAAAGTTATAGAAAATATAGAACTTATGTTACCTGCCTTATCAATTTTTAACATTATAAAGCGATTACCCAAGGATACATCATCAAAATTATATTTACATAACAATCTTCTATATTTGGAAAATAGAATTAATAAGAAAACTGACAATCGTGTTTTTTCTACTTTTTCTTTACCTTATTCTAATACTGATAAATATCCTACATTAGAAGAGCCTAATAAGATACCTTTGATAGAAATAAAGGGAAAAGATTTAAGATTTTTAATAGAAAAAACTAGACTATCTATATCTAATGATCCTGCACGATATAACTTATCAGGATTGAATTTGGTGTTAGAAGACAATATACTTTCATCATGCTCAACTGATACACATCGCTTATCATTTGCAAAGGTTAAATTAGAAAAAAAGTATGAATCTCGATTTGATATTATAATACCTAAAAAAGCGGTATTAGAATTATTCAAAATAGTATCTGATGAAGAAATTCTATCATTATCTGCAAATACTGGTTATGGTGGCTCTCTCACAAAAATATATATACAATCTCATAATAAAGAAATAGTATCTAAATTAATTTCTGGGATATTTCCAAACTGTAAATCAGCAATCCCTAATTCTCATCAAATAAAGGTGGTAATAAATAAAGAGAAGCTATTAGATAGTCTCAATAGAATATCTGTAATATTCGATAGCAACAGCCGTAAAAGTACAGAAATATCAATTTTAAATAACACAGAAATTGAAATTAGTGCAAGAAGTTCGGTATCGATATCTGCAAGAGAAAGTGTAGATGTAAAAAAAATTGAATATGAAAATGAAGGCGAAATATCATATGATAATTCTGCGCCCCATCACAATTTTGCAATAAGATTTAACTGCTTATACATGATCGATGCGTTAAATTGCATTGATCAAAATCAGGAAGAAATAGAATTATTATTCATTGCAGATTCTAAGCCTATCGTAATTAAAAATTATAGAAGTGCATCAGAAGAAGAGAATGCAAGTTCTAACAATTTATACGTTATGATGCCTTTAGTTGATTAACCTTGTTTACTATTCAAGGTCCAAGATTGTTATATTAGTTAGTTCTCTTATTCTGGATAAACTGCGCTTAATATCTCTCTCTTTTAATTTTGATATTTTATCTATTTCAATCGTAGAAGTAATAATGATCTTTACCTGATTTTCATAACATTGATCTATGAAAATGATCAATCTCCTCAATATATTTCTGTCTTTTATCTGATATAAATCTGAAAGAAATATTATTTTATATTTTTCAGTTAATGCAAAATATAAATCACGACCAAAATTACTTGCACATAAATAGTCAAAATCTAATATAGCAATATTTCTATTTAATACTTTAAAATTTATCTTTATGCCAAGCGACTCTATTTCATCATCTGTTACACTTTTTAATTCAAATCCAGAATTGCGTAACAAAGTTATAGGATTAACTCTATTTATAGAGCAGTAAAAAGAACTAGAATTACCAAATTTTGGAATCCTATAATCTCTTTTTTCTGTTAATTCTACGATATCAAAATACTTATTAATATATTCTACCGCCGGAAAAAAACATTCAGAATTTATCTCTCTGGTATATAATTTATCTGGCAAATAATTAGATGTAAAAAAAATCACTATATTCATATTATTAGCAGAAATGATGAAATCTTTTAGACACATTGCATCCACAACATCATTAATGTGTAATTCATCGATGCAAATCAACTTTATATCTCTAAAACAAACATGGACGTATTCTCGAACCGTCACATGATTACTATTTATATAACTATGTAAATCAGATATGAATCTATGATAGTGAAAGCGAACTTTTTTTTTTACATGCATTGAAGAATATCGACATAATAAAACTTTTGCCTATACCAACATCTCCAAAAAGATAAATACTCTTTTTTTTTCGGAAATTTGAAAAAAAAGAATTATTAAAATTATTAATATTAGATAATCTTTGTAACACAGAAAATTGCTCTGAAGAAAATTCTATCTCACCTTGATCTACAAAATTACGATACGTATTTAACATATAAATAATCAATTATCATTTAGTAATTTCTTAGCAATTTCACTTAGCATAACAGGATTGGCGTTGCCACCTGTTTTTTTCATTGCTTGGCCGATAAAAAACCCTAATAATTTATTCTTACCATTTTTATATTCGACTACTCTATCAAGATTATTATTCATAATATCCTTAAAAATATCATAAAGAACTTGATAATCACTGATTTGTCTCAAATTTAATTTTTCAACAAGTTCCTCTGGTGCTAAATTAGATCCTTCAACAATACAGTTAAATATTTTTTTTGCACTACCCTCAGAGACAACTCCTTCATCAATCAAAGATATAATCTGAGCCAGAACATCAGAAGTGATAACAGACTGAGATATCTCTATTCCTTCTCGTTTTAGATAGGAAAATAATTCACCCGTTAGCCAAGTAACAGCTTTTGGTATAGAACAATTAACAATCAATTTCTCGAAATAATCAGCAACTAATTTATCATCTACTAATATCTCAGCATAATATCTAGATATTCCAAATTGATTAATATACCTCTCTAACTTTTCATCTGGTAATTCAGGAATAACAACACTGTTAATCACATCATCAGAAATTTTTATAGGGGGAATATCAGGGTCAGGGAAATATCTATAATCACTACTACTTTCTTTACGACGCATAGGCTTTGTTTCACCAGTATCGATATCAAAAAGCATAGTATGACTTTTAACTTCTTGACCAGAATCTATTATGTTAATTTGCCTTTCAATTTCAAAATTTATTGCACGCATAATGCTCTTAAGCGAGTTTAAATTTTTAATTTCACATCTTATACCTAATTTCTGCTGTCCAGCAGGCTTAACAGACACATTTGCATCACAACGCATCTCTCCTTTCTCCATATTGGCATCACAAGTTCCAATATAACGTAATATTTGACGCATCTTCTTTACATAATTCACTGCTTCATTAGCAGAGCTCATATCAGGTTCAGATACTATTTCCATTAAAGGGATGCCTGCTCTATTGAGATCAACATAGCTATTATCACCAACATGCAATAACTTACCCGCATCTTGCTCCAAATGAATATGATGTAATCTAATATCTTTCTTCCGACCTTCATCATCATTTACAGTAACTTTACCACCAACAACAATAGGATGATAAAATTGGGTAATTTGGTATCCTGCAGGAAGATCAGGATAAAAATAATTTTTACGATCGAATCTAGAATAATTACTTATCTTTGCGCCAAAAGCTAACCCAGTCTTGATGGCTTGCAATATACAAAAATCATTTAAAACAGGTAAAGTCCCCGGTAAAGCAGCATCAAGAATAGAAACATTAGCATTAGGTTCGGCACCATAAGTACAATCACTAATTGAAAACAATTTACGATCCGAAACAACTTGAGCATGTATTTCCAACCCAATAACAACATCCCAATTCTTCCCTAATAGAAACATAATTTATTTTTTATTTCTCAAAAAAATCTTATAGACCCTTCATCCTCTGTATCAACATCTTTGTCTTCCATTTTACGTCTGCCACTTTCTGTACCAGAAACAAATCTATTATCTTGAGCTCTACCACTGCTGATATTATCTCTTTTACTACCTTTTTCACCATGCTTATTCTCTTTAGAAAATCTTTTAGCAGTTGATTTTCTAGCATGTGGAGTAGACGTTTTTATATTTTCATCATTTGATGAAGCAGATTTTCTTTTATAAAAATCATAAGACTTGCCTTGCGATGCGACAGATTCAGAAGAACCTTGTTTTTTATCTTTATAATCATCAACAAACATGGAAAGTTGTATTTTTCCTGTAGCAGAATCAATAGCTTTAACTACCACTTCAACCACATCACCTTCATTAAGAGAGATATTATCACTCTTTCCTTTTCTTGAACCATCTTCTTTTGTCATTTCACTGACATGTATAAGACCTTGATTATCACTCCCAATAATTGCAAATGCACCAAAACTTTGTACACCTGTGATTAAAGCTTTTGTTTTCATTCCAACAAACGGAACAATTCGATTTACTCCTGCTATACCTCGAACAATATTTACAGCATCATTTAAACCCTGTTCAATTTTAGAAGAAATGTAAACTTTATCATCATCAATATCTATTGTAGATTCTGTTGCTTCACATATAGATTTGATGGTTTTACCACCACTACCTATAATTTTACTAATCTGAGCCTTATGTATTTTAAACACTTCTGTTTTTCTTACAGTATCCTTATATTTCGTCCTAGGACTATCAATGGCTTCAATCATATCTTCTAAAATAGATAAACGGCCTTTTTTAGCTTGCTCTAAAGCAACTTTCAGTACTTCTATGGTAAGTTTATCGGTTTTAACATCCATTTGTAGTGCAGATATATATTTATCAGTTCCTGCAACTTTAAAATCCATATCTCCCAAAGCATCTTCTTCGCCAGAAATATCTGATAAAATCACAAAATCATCGCTATTTTTACTAAAAACTAGACCCATAGCTATCCCAGCAACAGGCTTACTTATTTTCACACCAGAATCCATTAAAGCCAAAGTTGATCCACAAACAGTAGCCATGGAAGATGACCCATCAGAAGACAATATCTCTGATACTAATCTTATGGTATAAGGCAAATCTTCAAAATTAGGCATAACATTCTTCAAAGATTTCAAAGCAAGACAGCCATGTCCTACTTCTCTTCTTCCAGGTGGACGATTTCCCCCAATTTCTCCCACACTAAATGGGTGAAAATTATAATGCAACATAAAACTCTCTTTACGTCCGCTATAATCATCAGTAATCTGAGCATCTGAAATTTTTCCCAAAGTAGTCACAACCAACGCTTGTGTTCCACCTCGTGTAAAAAGTGCTGAACCATGAGAATCAGGCAATACATCAAGTTTAATATCTATATTTCTAATATCATCACATGCTCTTCCATCAATTCTTTTAGCAGAATCAAATAAAACATCGACCATTGCTTCTTTTTCAACAGATTTAACAGCATTATATAATTCGTGATTATTATTCTCCGAAAATTTCTCATTAATTCCATTAATTAAATTTCTCTTATCATTAAGAAATTTTGGTTTATAAAAATCATCGGCAGAGAAAACTTTTTTAAAATCATCATAATAATCAGATTGGATAGCTTTTACTAACTCTAGATTTTTAAGCTGAACAATACTTTTATCTATTCTATTAGAATAAAGAGTATCAATATCACCATCTATATTTGCTTTCAACCATGCAATCACATTTTGTGATTCTTTATGAATAAAATCTATGGATTTCAACATATCGTCCTCTTTAATCCCTTTAGATTCCGCTTCTATCATGATAATCGCGTCCTTAATACTAGAAACAAATAGATCAAGTTTCACATCTTCTTCACCATCTCTATCAGTAAAAGGCAAAAAATCAGTTGCAGAGCCATCAAATAAAGTTTTTCCTTGGTTATAATTAAGACCCATACCAACAGCAGGACCACGAAAAGGTAATGGAGAAACACCTAAAACATAAGAAACACCTATTATTGCTGCAGATTCAGGAGAACAAGATTCATCCAATGATAAAAGCATGCAATTAAGGCTAATATCATTGATAACTGAATCATCTATTAAAGGTCGAAAAGTTCTATCAATTATTCTAGAAGCTAATATTTCACGCTCAGATAATTTCCCTTCTCTTCTATAAAAACTTTTTGGTATCTCATTATATGCATATGCTCTAAACAAAAAATCAACCATTAAAGGCAATCCAAAATAAGATTTTTTGTCTCCAGAGGGATTAAATTCTCCTATACTGAGAGATACAAATACGACGGTCCCGCCATATCTGACCATAACTGATCTGTCAGAATGACCAGCATAGACCCCTTTTTCCAAAAACAAATCTTTTCCATAAAATTTAAAAGTACTGTCCAAAACTGACATAATCACATATTCCTATTATATATTAACCAAAAAACAACTGCGCGCCAAAATGCTTTATTATTTACGTATATTCAAACTTTTAATAAGATTCTGATACTGTTTCACGTCACGTATCTTAATATATTTAAGTAAAGATCTTCTAGTATTTAACATCTTAATTAAACCACGCAAAGAATGAAAATCTTTTTTAAATTTTTGCAAATGCTTAGAAAGTGGCACTATCCTACGTGTTAGTAAAATAACTTGCACTGCAGAAGAACCAGTATCTTTTTCATTGATTCGGAATCTACCGAGAACATCATCATAATCAACTGAAACAAAATCTTTAATCATACTTATTACTTAAACTATAAACAATCCTACAACCCGTCGGAGGATTGTATCATAAATAGATTATTATTAAAATACACAATAAGTTATGAAAAAGTGTGATAAATGAATCTTACTCATTTTTCATCAAAGGTGTAGGATATTAATTCATATAAATTTATCGTTTGTGAGTTAGATATTGTTAACATTATTGAATACACATGTTAATGATATCAGTTAATTATGATTTCAAATCATAAAAATTTTAAAAGGAAACATATTAAAATTGTAATATACCATTTTATATTTGCGGTGATTTTATGTCCTGATAATCTATTTGGAGAGGAAAAATACGATTTAGATTTAGTGAATAGAATTATAGATCCTATTCTAATGCAATGCGAACTCACGCCAGAATTTAATCATTTAGATAAAGGACCAGAAAAATTTGTATATTCAAATAATTTAAGAAGAAAAGCAGGCTCCCCATATGTAGCAGACGGTCTACCAATTAGAATTATGGGCAGAGTATTAGATTCTAACTGCATACCAATAGCAAATGTTATAGTAAAAATTTGGCATACAAATAACAAAGGAATTTATCAATTTGAACAGATTAAAAAAAGGTTTCCAGTAGGATGGGATAGATACTTTAATGGTAGTGGTATAGCTGTAACAGATAATCTAGGATACTATAATTTTACAACTGTATATCCACATCCAGAAAGTGATGATGCAGCATCGGTAGTAAATTTTATAGCACAACACAGAGAATTTATACCTCTAAGAACAATCATGTTTTTCAATAAAGAAAATAAAGAGCGCAAATTAAATTCTGGATTGTCTACAATTCCAAGTCATAAAAGACATCTTTTGAATGCTACAATGACCAAAACAAATGATGTTGAATTGACATTTGAATTTAACATTATTCTAAAAGGAATAAACAAGATATATGAACAAGATCAATTTGATAGACCAAATACTGTGGATCCAATATATCTTGAAAAATTTAATCTAAAAAAGGAAGCACCTGAAAAAGATGCTGCAAATGATACTAAAGCTAATTAATAACAACAATTAATGCAGACAATTCCATGATTATCAATAAACATATTCTGATTAATGTATTATCTATTTTCATAAAATGTATATTTATTTATCATCTTAAGTACGTTAAATTTTGTATCTCAAGGTATTTATAAGGTAGATGACATAATGAAAAGCCTATTACTAAATCATTTGAACCAAAGAGGTTTTATTTATCAATGCACGAATATTGAAAAATTAGATACCATTTTATCTTCAAGAAAAATAGTTTCTTATGTAGGTTTTGATTGTACAGCACGCACTCTACATATTGGCAGCCTAATTCAAATAATGCTTATACGTCATCTATTAAAAGATGGGCATAAAATTATTATTTTGCTTGGAGGCGCCACAACAAGAATTGGAGATCCTTCTGGTAAAGATAAAAGCCGCCAATATATATCTATAGAAGAAATAGAAAAGAATATCTTAGGGATATCTCAAACATTGAAAAAATTTTTTCATGAAAAATCAGATAATGTTATTTTTTTAAATAATATTGAATGGTTTGAGGATATAAAATATCTAGATATGCTGAGAGATATCGGCAAAATATTCTCCATTAATCGTATGTTAGAATTTGAGTCTGTTAAAACAAGACTCTCTCGAGAACAAAATTTGAGCTTCTTAGAGTTTAACTACATGATAATGCAGGCTTATGATTTTCTAGAATTAAATAAAAGAGAAAATTGTATATTACAACTAGGGGGATCAGATCAATGGGGAAATATAGTCAATGGTGTAGAATTATGCAGAAAAAAAGAAAATAGTGAAGTGTTTGGATTAACTACTCCCTTAGCATTAACCACGGATGGAAAAAAAATGGGAAAAACTGCAAATGGCGCAATTTGGTTGGATAAAGATCTATTATCTCCAAATGATTATTGGCAATATTTTAGAAATATTGATGATAAAGATGTAGCTCAATTTTTAAAATGGTTTACAGATCTAGAAATAGGAGAAATAAATGAGTTATGCAATTTACAATCCAAAGAAATTAATAAAGCAAAAAAAATATTAGCAACTCAAGCCACCCAGATATGTCACGGAGAAGAGATAGCTAAAAATGTTGAAGATGCCATGATTAAAGAATTTGAAATGGATATATCATCTGCATTACCAATAAAAGAAATAAATGCTAAAACAATTAGATTATTAGATTTATTAATTTCAATTGATTTTGCATCATCTAATAGTGAAGCAAAGAAAAAAATTAGATCTGGAGGAGTAAAAATTAATGATCAAATTGTGACCGATGTTAATATGCAAATAGATGGCAAAAAAAAGATTGCAATAGGTAAAAAAAGAATAATTATAAGAATGATAACTTAAATTAGAATAGTGCTTTGATAATCATTTTTTAATACTGCTTTTCTTAAAAAAGGTCTCTTACGCATAAACAAAAGCGATAAATAGAATACATAAATGACTTATCTGCAATGCACGTAAAATATGAAAATCCGGTTTTATTGAAATAGTATAAATATTAAAAAACTGGAATTTCAAAAATAAAAATGAGAAACTAGAAGTGATGTAAACACACTTAGTATGCAATGAGTATATACAAAAAAATAGGAGTCTCTCCAACAAAAACAGATGTTAAATTTGCAATTAAAAATCAAGATAAAGGTCTATTTCCAGGGGCATTTTGTAAGATAGTTGATGATATAATATATAATAACAAAGAAGAATATTGTTCTATCATGCATTCTGATGGTGCAGGCACAAAATCTGCTCTGGCATATCTCTATTTTAGAGAAACAGATGATCTTTCTGTATTCCGAGGCATCGCACAAGATTCTGCTGTGATGAATATAGACGATATCATATGCGTAGGCGCTGTTGATCAATTTTTCTTATCAAATACTATTGGCCGTAATGCTCATATAATAGATAAAAATATTTTATCTGAAGTAATCGAAGGATATGAAGATTTTTCCAACAAACTCAAAAAAGAAAATATTAATTTAATAATCACTGGTGGAGAAACAGCCGATTTGGGCGATCTAGTTCGAACAATAACGGTTGATTCTACTGTATTTACACGAATGAAGAAAAAAGATGTTATTGATGCAAGCAATATAAAATCAGGTAATGTCATAATTGCTCTTTCGTCTTCGGGTAAATCAATTTTTGAAGATCAAGAAAATTCAGGAATTGGATCAAATGGGCTTACAAGAGCAAGACATATACTTTTAAATAAAACATATGCTGACAAATACCCAGAAACATTTTCCCCTACAATAGATGCAAAATATGCTTATCAAGGTAGCTTCACAATAGATGATAAATTACCAGGTGCAAATAATATGACGATTGGAGAAGCATTGCTTTCCCCAACTAGAACTTATGCTCCTCTAATAAAAAAGATTTTGTCAATTTATAAGGAAAAAATATATTCAATAATACATTGCTCTGGTGGTGGTTTAACTAAATCCATAAATTTTGGCAAAGGATTACATTATATAAAGGATAATCCTATTACAATTCCCCCGATCTTTGAAACTATCTTGGAAACTGGCAAAATATCAATTCATGAAGCTTTTCAAGTATTTAATATGGGCCAAAGAATGGAAATATATATTGATGAAAATACAATAGAACCCATAATACAAATAGCACAAGAATATAATATAGATGCAAAAGTCATAGGGTACGTTGATACAAATAAAGATAAGGAATCAAATAAAATTTCTATATTTCATAATAATCAAGAATTGCAATATTATTTGTCAAATAAATAATATGACGTATAATATAGGTTGCAAAAATGCAAATTTATTTCACAATAAATGTAAATTTTCAAATAAATATAAAATCTATTTCTGCTAATATATAACACTTTATGAAAACGGTAAAAATCAAACATGACAGCACTAAATGCAAAACACAAAATACAGAAAAAGTGAAAATTATTAAGGTTAAAACATCAGATCATGATAAGCATATGTCATCGACTATTGACAGGGTAAAATTAGATCATGATTATTGTTCCTCTAAAATACTGCTTATCAAGAGTAGACAATCAAATGAAGAATATCTTCAGAAAAAAAGTGAATCAACCAATGTTTTTCCTATTCTAAAATCAGAATTAATAAAATTTTCAAAAACATTCCCCATAAAATCAGATTCCAAAAAAAGAAAATTAACACCGAGAGAGACAGGCACATCAGAAGATGCAGAAGATATTAATTTGGCATCTGATAATAACGATACAGGTAATGATTCTGGTAAAAAAACAAGCAGTAGCAATCTATATACGGCAAATGACAATTCTAATACTGATGATGAGGCAAACGTCGATTATTATTATTTTAGTTCTGATGATGATAATATAAGCAGCAATTGTGATTCTTTTAGTTCTACTGATATGATATTGATGAATTCTGATACTGAGAGTGCACCAGAAACCACGGAGTCTATAAATACAATGAATTCTTGGCAGCAGCTCTTAAGTGAATCTTCGAATTCATCAGATATTCAAGCTCAAGATACTGAAAGTTTTGATGCATTTACAGATCCAATGCTGAGTGATTATGTAATGGATCAAGAACCAATAATTGATCTTGGCAGTATACAAGAGATGGATAGTAATACTCTAATTCTAGAATCATCAATCATTCAAGGTCTGAAGACTGATAATACACAAGAATCCGAAAGTATAAATACAATGGATTACTTGCAGACAGGTAATCTTAGTAGTGATCTACATCTTGATTGTAAGCAAAATATTTTTTTTGATAACATACAAAATCCAGATAATAACCTACCTTCATCATCAAATGATACAAATAGTGCAAATCAGGCGGATTCTCAATCTGAAGATATATACTTGAAAAGTGGTAATAAACACAGCGAAACAGATGTTATGGTCTTTACGGAATCGCAACCATCTATAAAACTAACCAATAGCGCAAAAGAAAAGGTAATATCTTCGAAAGAAAATGTGCAATGCTTAAGAATGTAACATTCGCTCAGAGTAATATAATAAAATAGGAACTAACAATTAGAGTAAGCAATAAACACGGAAAAATAGCTTATAATGCCGCTGGGTATTTTTTAATTTGTATAGTAAAAATTCTAAAAAAATAAAGAAAATGCTAAAATTTGCGGATAAAAATCAAGCTTTAATACAACTTATTCTTGGATTGTTATGCGACAGCTAATATAGATTTTTAGCTAAATATTTGTGTATCTTATAGAACATATATACAAAAAAATTATGCTCTACATATTAGCATCTATTTAGATACACATATGGCTAAATAAAGCATAAATGCTAATGGATATAGAAAAATTAGACTATTAGATAGTGTGATTTTATTGTCATAATAAATAAGCTTTATAAATAAAGCATTTAAACAGCAAAATTTTCTATAAATAGGAAAAGAAAAAGGCAAATTCTTTGCTACATATTATTTGAATTCCAGATATATCATAATTCTTTCTTTTTCACTATAGAATCATAGGGCCAAGCATTCACCTTAAGACCTATTATATCAGCAATATTTTGAAAAAATTTCACTAAATTTTCTCTTCCATTTTGCTTTAAATTTTTCAAAGCAAAACATATATCTCATAACTATACATCATATTTTATTCTATTTTGTGGGTTAATAATAACTTCATTCATTATTATTTAAAATTACTATATAAATAATTAACTATATTTATTATTAAAAAGATTTATAAAATTAATAATTAATTATGTTTATAAGTTTATTATTAAGAGAAATATATGTTGTACTTATAATATTATAATAATACTTTGGAGGAAAAATCAGATGGTAGAAAAAAAATCAAAACAGCATGGAAGTTCTAAGTCTTTTCTTTCCCAAACAACAAAAAAATTAAAAAGCGCTTTCAGCAATACAGAGGAAAAGAAATCAGAAAAAAAGGGGGATTTGTCAAAGCCAAAAGATAGCGTACAAAATTTTTTTGACTCAGGAGGCAAAAAAACTATAAAAAGATCTTTTTCTGATGAGATAAAAAAACGTTTCTCCGAACATCAACAAGATGCGGATAAAAAAATTGACAATAAAGATAACCGTACACAATCTTTTCTAGATAAGAAGGCGTTTTTTGAAGCAAAAAGTAAAGTGTCTATAAATGAACCTTCTTCTCACAACAGACAAAGCAATTTAGATAAAAAAGAAGTTAATAAAAATATTAAGACAGCTCAAAACGTAGAAAAATCAAATAAAAAAGTATCATTTAATGATAATTTAGAAACAAAAACTACAAGAGAAATAGACGAGATGAGCAGAGCATCTAAGAAATTATCACAAAATAACGAAAAAAAACCAGAAAAAAAATTGAAAAGCATTTTAAAGAAACCTTCTCATGACCTATCTAATGCTTCAGCTATAGAGCAATCAACAAGATCTAACACCAGATCAACTGGACGTTAAATACATTGGGTATGATAGAGAATATCTCTTTTATCAAAGGCATTGAGATCATTTTAATATAAAATAATAATTTCATATAAATAGGAAAGGATATGAAAAAGATATTAATAATACAATGTTTAGGATTACTATCACAAATTCAAAATAGTCTGAGAGTTTATGTAAATGATGTAACAAATATATCTTATAATGCAAAAAAAGAAGCATCAAAAACAAATATTAATTTGCATTCTATGAATGCATTTCCAATAACAGCAGAGATGCTAGCAGATAAAATCTCTTCTCTTACAGAAGAAGATATACTGAAAAATATAGGACCTTCTGCGCAAAAAGAATACTCTTTTATCAATAATCATGACAAAACAACAGCTGAAAAAGATAAAAATCTTAGATTATATCCACTTGAAGAGCAATTTGCTATTGAAAGAAATGTTGTCACAAAAAATAATAATCAACCCCTAGATAAATCTGTTCCTGAATCTTTAACATCTATTTTTAATAGAGTAATATTGGGAAATGCTGATATCCTGTATGAAGATAAACTAAAAACACCGTATGATATACTAAAATTGACAAATCATCTATTTAGTCAAAATGCAAATAATTTAAGTTACATAAGTGATAAAATCGGCGATATGGGAGATTATATAATACCAAAAGAAACTATATATGATACTGCTTCAAACATCAGAGAAACAACGTATTCTGCTATTGAATCAATACCATTATTAGGATCAATAATTAAAGATGTCACATTAAAATTAGAAAAGAAAATAAATGATAAATTGTTAAAGCCATACTATGACATAGATAGCTTTTTAGCACCACCAATATTTAGAATTAACTTAGAAACATTTTCGTCTTATTTAGTTTTAAAGCAATTAAATATGGAATATCAACAGATAAAAAAATTAAGCAATTTAGATACAATTCCTGCTGATGATGCAAAAAAAATAGAATCCATTACTAAAATTATATCCAAACATCAAAAAGCTGTTTCAAATTATATAAAACATACAATTGAGTATGTTAAGCAAATCATTCCATCTTATACAGAATCAACTAAAGAAAATTCTGAATTAGCAAAAACTGAAACCAACAGTATGTTAGATTCCACAATTAATACTATATCTACGATTTCTGATTTTATTTACACTACACTGCAAACATCTTTAGATGATAAAAATTTTGAAAAATTAGATGAAATAATCTTAAATTCTGCAGATCTTAGAGCAATTGACTATGATGGAATATTAGAAGAATTATTCTGCTCTTTTGATAACATATTTACTGAATCAATCAATAATCAGGATCGCGTTGCAAATGAAGATCCCTTACTTTTCTCAAAAGATCATGACAAGTATAAATCAATAGATAGTTCTGAAAATTCCAAGAACAATATAGAACAAAATGCACGTATTGCTAAAGACTTAAATATCAGAGATATATCAAGCAAAAATATATATGAATTACCCGATGAAAAGCAAATTAATAGCAATGATCATGAAAAACATATAAATCAATTAACACTACCCAAAGAAGTTTCTAAAGAGATCACCAAAGTCTCAGTAAGTAATGTAAAAAACTTTGACATGAAAGAGTTAAAGAGATGATAATTTTCAAACTGAGCAAGACTTTTTCCTTCAGAAAATTGAAAATTGCAGCTCAAAAAATCACTATAATATAAATCATCTCTCAAACATTTTTTATATCACCTATTTAAATTTACCAGCACAATGGTTACTGTATATTTACAGATCAATTACCTAAGCTCAAATAATTATCCATATTACGCTCTTTTTCCATAGTAACATCAGATAAATATCTGACACAATTTTCTGTATGTTTCTGCTGAAAATTTTGCATTTCACAAGATAGAAATTTTACTATTTGTACTGAAGAAGAGTGCATTTTGTCAGATAATTTATGACACAAAAAATCTTTTTCACATTTTAAATCACTATGATGAAAATTCTTAATATCATTCTGCAATTCATCAACAACAAATTTTGCTGAATCATACTCATCTGATTGCATATTCATAAATTTATCTGAAGCATTTTCCATTTTCGCTCTATATATATAAATAAGATCTTCAAAGCTTTTCTTTTCAGCAATATTTTCTGTATCTTGTAAAAATTTATCTGATATTTTTGATATTACATTGCCTATTAAAGCATTAGTACGTGTATCAGAAAGCACATAGTCCCCTGTACTGATTATACTAGCAGAGCTAATATACGGACTATGCTTAACAGCATCAGAATGCAACTTTGCAGAATTTTGTCTTACGTAGTTTCTAACATCGTTATACTCCATTTCAACACCAGATATAGCCTTTTTAACCATTAAATCGCCTAATATTGTTCCTAAAGAATCTACCCCAGAAGCAACTTTCCTATTTAATGGATTTGTACTCATTCCGAACACTTGAGATATTGTGCCAGCTATTAAATCCTTAAATAACATACCTTTCGCAACATGTTTCACAGGAGAGTTATCACTATGTTCAATACCAATTTCCTTTCTCATACATAGATTTATGGAAGTAGCAGCAGCAGTTGGTAGAATTTTCCCAAAAAGATTAGTAAAAATTGATCGCCATATCGGAAAAGGTAATTCTCCTATGTTGTATTGGGGTTTTTGCCTTTCATTATTAAAAGCAAAAAATTGACAATTCCTTTGAGTAAAAGAATCTGGTGCATGAACTGATTCTTTTGCTCCTTCAATCGGACATACGCCAAGAGGAGATTGCTGTACTGCAAATATTTCTCTAGCAGTATCTCGAGCAACCTGTGCTGGGGTATCCACATTAATCAAGTCAAATAGCCTACCAGAATCACATCCCGTATATGAGAATGTAAGAAACTCTGAAGCATTAGTAACTGCCATAACTGCTTGCGCAGCCATTTTATATTTGCGCGTCATAGATAGGTCCGATAATCCACTTTCCAAACCTTTATCCACTATGATCCCATCTTTTATCTTTTCGTAATTTTCAGATCCTAAAATATTGATCAACATTTTTTCCTGATAAACAGTTAGCATAGCATTTCTATTACCTAATTTCTGAAACAATTCTTTGATAAAATCTGCTTGTAAATACATGAAATCAGACATCAAACCTGAAGCTTTTTCTCCTCCCAAACTAGCAATCACTGCATAGAGATCATAAACCATATAAAGAGGGAAAAGTAAATTAGCATTATTTGGCATTGCATCACCAAATTCAGCATAAAAATTACCCATAAGTCTAGATAAAGAGGTGCCACTAAACCATGCAGAAAACCCCAATGCCATAATTTGAGATTCTTTGATACTAGAAGGTGTTGGAATATATAAATGAGAAGATAGAATCTGTGATGTGGATTTTATAGCAGCTCTTGAATAATCTTGTAGTGTAAAGTCAGTGATATCACTACACTTTTTCCCTAAGGCAAGATGCACTATTTTTTCATTAACTTCTGGTGAATTATTACCTGTTACTAAATTTTTAAAAATTATTTGCTCATTATAAGACATAAAATTTGCATAATAGCTTGGTATTTGTATCCCTAGAGACCAAAAATAAGATACAACAGCAACACAAGATGATACAAGAGAAATAGGATTAATTGGCAATCCAGGATAAGAATTATTAGAATAGAAATCTGCGATCTCAGAACTAGTATTCAGACTAAAAAGATTATTTTGTAATTGCTCTCTAATATTATTAATGTTGATGCTTTGTACAATATTAGATGTTTGTTCATGTATAATATCTTCAGGGATTTTATGTAATATATCTAAGATATTTAAATCTCCGTTATTTACTTCATTTAAAGTATCTGCTAGATCTTTTGCACCTTCAAAAGCCCTTTGTCCCAGATAATTTCCTACTATTGCACTAGTTAAAAGAGAAAAATAAACCATACATAGCACAAAATCGTATTTTTCACTCAAGGTTTTACAATGATTTTTTATTGTAATACCTATTCCTTCTCGCTTATTGATATCTTTTAATAACGCATCTAAATCTTTATTAAGCTTAGAATTATAAATGTTTAAGCTATCTAATTTTTCTGTAAATTTATTATAGCAAGCCATAATAGCACGCTCTTTTGAGTTGAGTTTTTGCATTTCCACTATATTAGTCAATAAAATTTTTGTTTTATTATTATCAATATCAACATTTTTCTTTTGAACTGCTAGATAGGAATCATAAGCACATCTTGATACTGATTCTTCCATTATCTGCAAGTGATCAAAACAAACCAAGCTGACAAAATGAGCAATATTAGCATCTTTTTGAGTATCAATTGTTAGAGAAATATCCCCCTCAATAAATATACCCCTCTCTAATAACTCATTTCTTAAAGAAGAAAAAGATTCCAAAGTTAGATATAAATCTACAATATCTGCACTTAAATAAAACTTCTTTCTAGCTGTAGAGTCTGTAACTAGAGCAGCAATCATATTATTGGTAATATTATTTATAACTAAAAAAACATCAGCAATACTTACTTCACTATCTGAAATTGATCGCAAATCTATATTCTCTCCGCTGTCTTTAACATATGATGCAATTTTTTCTAATGAATTTTTCATCTTATTCTGCTGTTCAACATCAGAAATTGGGACATAATTATGATTATGATGTGAATAATACAAATTAAGATTATTTATATAGGATGATTCCTTTTTATTGGTTATAAAATTTTCAATTGCAACTAAAAATTCTTCCTTATTATTCCTAGGGACAAAAAAACTAATCAAATTTCTTAGTAATTTTCCCGATTCGTTAATATGTATTTGACCTCTTTTGATCTTACTTGAAACACTATCTACTATTAAACGTCCAATATTATTTAATCTATTATCTCCATCTTCTAACTTATGGAAATCAATGAAATCCAGCATAGAATTTTTATATAATTCTCGCATCTTAAAATTAGTTTTAGCATAATTTGCAGGCTTAAAAGCAACGTCAGATTTATTATTTAAAGAAAGAACAGATTCTGCAGATATCCCGTTTGAAAGTCTGTTATGTCTATCACAGTCTAAATGATTAATAACCTCTGATCTGATATTCAAAAAATATGATTTCCATGCTTCTGGTAGTATATCATATAGTTTATTCGATGGTTTATCATTATTTACATCATTAACATAATTAGCAAAACCATTATGATACGCATTAAATATAGTTGTATTTAACTGATAATCATCAGACGCTCGATAAGACATGACAGATAAGATCATAGCTAATTCAGATTGACATACCTTATGTAAAAAATCATCATCAGATTTATTTTCATAATTATCCAAATCTTCAACAAATTGTATATGCTCGAGATTTTGCCTTGCAATATCATTAATATGACATATGTTATTTTCTATCTTGGTGCTTATAATCCTGCACTGCAAACCTTCAGGAAATTCTTCTCTATTTTGAATTTCTATAATATAATTAAGAGTTATATTGAATAGATTCATATATTTAATATAATCAATCGAGATATTTTCATCTAAAGCAAATACTTTATAAAAAGAATTAATTATTGCATAGGTATAACTCTCACACTTATTCACATCATTAACTGTACATGATTTAGAGTACTCAATGTCATGTAGTAATAAGTTGATCACCTCATTACAGAAAATATCCGATGATTTTATCACCGATGTTTTTTCACGATCACTCAAGAATTGAAAGTTAGGAAATCCATCTTTTAGTATCCGAATAAAATGTTCTTGTAAGTTAAAGTATATAGGATTTATAATACTTCCATTATAAAATCTATCATTAACGATTGCATAAATTGATGCATCTTTTACTAATTCACTTAATTTCCTGTTTTGATTCAGTAAACTCTCTGTAAAATTTTTCGAAGTAAGTATGGCAGAAATATGCTCTATCATACAACCATAATATTCTTTATAATTTTCAAATTTCCTGTTCTGATCCATATTCACAGATTTAAAATCTGCCAATGCTAAAATGAATAAATGGATTTTTGCAACATCATTGAAAATATATTCATTATTTCTAGAATAATGATTACCAATATCTAAGATATCTGATGCACATTGTGCAAATTTTCCTCTAATAACAGAACGACCTTCCAGATCTATAAAGTCAATATCTCTAAAATTTCCTATATCAACATTACTAATTAATAAAGAACCAAATAATTCATTCTTCAATTTTTCATTTTCACTTACTTTCAATGTATTCCAAACTGTGTCTGCTATCATATTACTAGTTCTAGAAACCAATAATAATTGCACATATCTAATGTTGGAATCTAATAGCTCAATCATAGCATTGCTATCATTCACTATTGAGATTTCATGTAAACCAGCAATGATATTTTGTAACAATAGAATATTAAGATCGTTTATTTTTTTTAAATCTTCACTGAATAGCTTTTGTGATGAAACTATATTCATTAAATTAGCATATTTTTCTGTATCGTCTATAGTGTCAGGTAATATGTCTTTATATAAAAGATACAAATTATATAAATATCTATCATTAATTTTTGTAGATAATACGCGAAAAAAATCTTCTATATGCAAAGAATCATTCATATTGCCCTCCCCTAAACCAGTAAAAATTGACTAATCCAGTTCTAAGATGTTTTATAAAAACATCCATATGACTAAAAAAGCAATAATATACTTAAAATTTATAAATGCAATAATAAGTTGATTATTCTTTTACTAAAATTTTCATATATAACAAATTAGATTAGAGAAACTATGAAAGAATCTTGGCTTTTAATTTTTGTTGATTCTGTCTTTCAAAATAAAATATAAATCCTATAGAACTTAATATAAGTGACAAACCATAATAGGTATTTTTGACAGGCATCTCATTGAAAATTAGATATCCAAGAATTAAAGAAAACATAAGCTCTAAATATCTATATGGACTAAGAGCAGTTGCATCTGCTAAGCTAAATGCCTTAAGTAAGAAAAATAACAGCAAATTAGCACTAATTCCTAATAAAAATAAAATTAATAGATCACTTTGCACAGGAATTGTCCAATACTCCACTGTACCAGGAACAGAAAACAAAAAAGTGAATAATGATGAATAAAACAGTGTAACAATAAAAGGCTCTTTCACAAGATACTGCTTATTTATTACATCTAGCAAAGCAAAAAAGAAGGTAGCTCCAAACAAAAATAAATATTTGAGATTCAAACCATCTATTCCACATCCAATTGCAATGATAATACCAGCAAAACCAATTATTGTTCCCGTAAATCTATGCCAATTTACTTTTTCATTCAAAAAAACCAAGTTCAATATTAATAAAAATAATGGAGTGGTAAAATTTATCATAGTAGCAAGGGCTATATGTGATAATAAAAGCCCTTTAATCCATAAAAAAAATGCTAAATTGAGAATTAAACCCCTTAAAGCATGCAAAAAAATGTACCGTGTTTTTAAAGATATTCTAAAATAAGCAATTAATGGTAATAAACTTATCGTGCCAAACACATATTTGAAGAATATAATTTCTTGAGCTGCAATATTAGGATTCAAGAGTTTTACAATGACATCGTTTACCACACCCAAGAATAAGCACGTCAAAAAACATACTACTCCCATATAATAACGATACTCTAAATAATTATTATTCATTCCTAAGCAAAAATACTATAAAATTCCGCAATATTACTGACTATTTTCATGAAAATCTATTCAAAATACGAATTAATGAATACTCAGAAGGTAATAATTGCAATCAAACGAATACTCCATTATACGATGTAATTAGCAAATTTTAAATATGTAAAATCGTCGTAAAAACAATAAGATAAAAACGAAATCCGATATAATGATATTCAATCATTTGACAACAAAAGAATTAATATTTTGAGCTACTGTTATGAGAATATTTGTTCAAATTCCTATTATGTTATCATTGGTACGATTCTCTGACAAAATAGCATGTATCAATTTTTCATCATATAAAGCTCAAAATGCCTTCTTATCTTAGATATAACGCATCACTAACTTCTATTAATATTAAAACATAGAGATATCACAAAGATGAAAGTACTTTACTATAAATTATTCACAAAAATTGAAAAAATATAGATTAACCTCAATAATAAGGTAAAGCACAAACGAGACGCTTTACTCACCTGGTAAATGCTATATGATAAATTCTTCACATATAAATTAAAAACACCGTATTACCTTATAAATACCATCATCTTTCATAGCAGCATGTTGTTCGTGTGAAGGATTTAGTACTTGATCTACATCTAATGAACTGTTTGGAGAATCTTTAGACGAAAAAAAGCAATCTCTAATATATTCATAAATTGACTTTACAGCTGATTTTATCATTTCCAACAATGACCATAAAGACCAACCTGCTCCTTTGTCATCAGATCTTTCAGGAACATCAGCAGCAGTAGTGGTTGAATTATCACCTTCACAAACAACATTTTCTTCCCTATCGCTTGCTTCTTCTTTTGTTTTCAAGAACAACGCTTCTAATTCTGGATTAGCAGGAACAGAATTTTCTATCACAGAGCTCATTGTGTTTAATAGAGTCTTATAACAATTATTCTGATCGAAATACCGTATAATTTCTCTTTGTGGAGATGCACAAAACTCTACTGTACCATAATTCTTACGATTAAGTCCCTTCTTCTGTATAATATATTTTGCAACATCTTTCCCAATAGCACCTATAACTCCCAGCATTTTATCAAGATCCTCCAAAGCCGTTTGGCGTACTTTTTCATCTTTAATTGTCGATAAATCTTTATATATATTAAATTGAGAAATATCAATCCGATCGTCAAATTCTCGCTTAGTCATATCACAACCAGATGCTATAAGTTTTGACATCAACGATACTGGTCTATCTGCTTCCTTGGCATTTCTTAGATCCGCTAAATGATAAACAACATTAGCAACATCCTTTGTCAACAATTTATTATTAGCATGCATCATAATAAGACCAGCATAAAAAGCACTATTATATTCATTATGATTCGTGTCTTTATCTGGTTTCGCAGCATCATTCATTAGAGTCAAAAATTTAAGCATTTTTTGCTCTTCTATGTCAAAAGAGGTTATATCATCACGCAATTCAAGTAAGTGATCAGCGTATTTTTTGTAAATACTTAAGGAATGTTTTGCATAACTCGCAGCACGCATAGCGCGCCACGCGTCACTAACATTTGATATCTCATTATCTAGTGCAGATTGTCTAGCTGCAGATTGTCCAGCTGCAGATTGTCCAGCTGCAGATTGTCTAGCTACAGATTGTCCAAATGCAATTATTTTAGATGTAGATTTTCTCGATGCAGATTTTTCAGCTACAAGTTTTGCATCTACAACAGCGCTTCTAGACATAACGGGTTTGTTACCCCAATATTCTATAGCGTCAAAGTACATTTTTTCAAGATTAGATCCACAAGGTGTTTTCTTATCTTTTGCATTATATAATTTATTCTCAAGAAAGCTAAGTATATTGTTCGGATCACTATCAATACGTGAATCCTTATTTTCCAAATCAAAATTTGTATTAAAAAATTCCTGTGTTTTACTTGATAAAAATTTACCTTTAAGAGAATAATTACCTATTTCCTCTTTTTTTGGTCGATTTGGTTTTACTGCTTGTTTCGTAAAAGGTACGCGATAAGATTTGGATGCAGCATTCAATAATTCACTTTTTATTGTTACTTTAACCATAAACACCCTCCTAAGATAGCTAACTTATCAATCTTTTAATCGCCAATTGTAAAGTATTTAGCACATAATGTCAAAAACATAATTAGTAACATTAAAAATAAAACTATTTTGATACTTTAAATATAAATGTTATTATTATCAATGGAGGATAAGAAAGTTGATAATTCACAAAAATGTACAGATTAGAAGATTTTGTAATTGAAATCGATGAATTATTGATAACAAACAAACTCTATTAGTTCTATAAAATTTGGAAGGTAATAAATATGAGATCTACTAACCCTATAAAACACCCTAAAACAATTGGTAAACCAAAAATTCATATAACAATTCCCTCTAAAAAGACTGGAAATCAACCAGGGCATGGTCGAGGATGGAAAGAATTGGCATATAAAGCGATGGATCCAATATCTTACCGAAATAAGAAAATAGAAGCCTTAGAAGCAGCCTTATTATTAGAAAAAACGGATGAAAAATTAACAAACTTATTAACAGAAATTAGAGATTTACATGATTTATTATTATCCCCAAATAATGCAATAGCCTGGGGAACAAAACTCCTCTTATTTGAACGTTTCAATAGTCGTTATAAACCAAACATACCACTTACACCGAAAACATTACAAAACAAAATAGAGGATTATAAAAAAAACATAACATTTATACAGAAAACATTAGAAGAGAAAATAAATGAATATAATAATCTATTAAATACAAACAAAAATAACGGACCATTTAATCTATTATATGCAAACAAAGATGCAGAACCATCTAATCATGATATTTCAGATGATCCTTATAATTTAATAGAGAGTTATGAGGATACTGATGGTTCAACGGATGAATATGATAATCCTCATAGTTTAATATATAAATATAATAATATGTTTAACCAAAATCAAAACATGAATATGGCTGTTTCGTATTTTTTTTTCTTAGCAATTCAAGACGCAAATATTCATCGCGATAACATTGATAGTGTTCTAATGGCATTAAAAACAATATTAAAAAATCCAGAACAACAAGGAAGAAAGGAGACTTCTCATGATCTACTTGAGTCACCAGAAATGACTTTTCAGGAAGTAATATTATATATGTATCGAGATACTTATGAAACTATTGAAGCGGTGGCAAAACAAGAGGAAAAGGAAGGTGATAATTTTAAAAAAAGCGAACTGCAAAGACTAGTAGGATGTGTGGAATCATTGCACTTATTATATGAGGATATAAAATTATCTCAAAATATAATTGAAACCCAAAGAAGAATGCAAAATTTAATAGGCAACAATAATGAAATAGATTTCCAAAATCTCACTAATGCAATACTCCCATCAGAAAGCAATGATCCTTTAGTTTATTCAAAAGGTGAGGATATTAATATTCTTAAACAGAATGATGTATCAAGCAGAAATTTGGAAGCAGAGATCATGAATTTCAATAAAAATAATCCTGTGCATGATGTTTCAAGTTTTTTAACATCAACAGAAATAACAGAAATTGAAAAAGAGCTCTTAAAGGATTTGCAAACGAATAATTTGCAAAAGAATACATTTCTGGGATTTTAATTATTAATCCCTTTTGAAAAATCAGTAAGTAAACGAACGGGTACTTTTTCGGAGGTAAATTGCATATATATCCATATCTATACAAGGAGATAATAATAAATCACTATCATATATCTCCTTGTACATCTTACCACAATGCTGAGAATAAAATATACAAAAACCCTAAGCTTAGTTTTAAATATTTTCTTGCTTAACTAATCATTCATCTCTCCTCTGTCGACTCTAGAAAATTCAAATTTTTACTTTCTCTCACATATCCATTAAGTCAATAAATTTATACTAACAATATCAAATGTATATATGCAGTAATTTTGTCATTTATTATGTATAAAATGCTTTTCCTATCCTTAATTATCTACTACACAATTAATCGCTTTATAAGCTCTTACTGTTTTATAATATCCACCTTTTGTAAAATATCTGTAGACTCCATCTCTATTCACTAAACAGGTTATAACATCATCTTCTGCTATACCTTTAAGATTACCCTTTATATAAAAAGGTCTACCACTAGGTGCAAATACTAGAGCGCTTTCAGAGATATTTATTACTTGAACCACGCTCATTTTTTCTAATATAAAAACTCCATCTTTATCCTTTTTGATTATTTTATCATTTACCTCATCTACACGCTCTGTAAATACTACTGTACCTGCACAACCTAATAAAAATAGTAAACTTAATAAAGCTATAACAAGACTCCTAAACACTTTTTATTCCTCTTTAAAATTTCTTTATAAAGTATATAATAAGTTAAATTTTTAGTAAATAATATTAAAAAATAAAAAGATTTTAATGAATAGCAGTTTAGAAGAATATGCATAAAGATAGGAAAAAATCAGCGATTAAGAAGGAGCTTCACATATACCTCTTCTGTAAGCCAATTTATTCTCTTTTTTGCAAATTTTAGATTTATATTGTTAATAGAAATTAAAAAATATTTATCATCACACAAAATTACCTGCATTAAGATTATGGATATCCTCTATATTATTTGTCATCAACTCTATATGCCAATCAGGTCTAAGATATATATAAGTATGTGAAATATGTTTGTAATTAATGTATATTATGTGCACATATTTTTCATTCAACTTATTAATTAATTGATGATCTTTTTGGTCACCATTTTTGCTATTAAATATCAATAGATTCCATCTTCGTGGACACAGTAAATGATATATAGAAGATTTATCAATATTATTAAAAATCTCTGGGAAGAAAAATCCTTCATCTATTTTAGATATATATTTCAGGTTATCTGTATATTGTATGTTTTGCATCTTTTTATAGTTATATCCTAAATTCAACTTAGACGAAGACATTAATTTTTTCCCTATTGCAATATTCTCTCTAACAAATCTTGCAAAATCTCTATGAGGGGGGTATTTCTCTTTTATTTTGGTAATAGCAAGTGCATTTCCCCTAGCATAATTAAGATTATTTTTCCATACATGCAGTCTCTCTTGCACATAGCTGTTAATTATCTCACTTCTTTTTTTAGGATTATTTATGGCATTATATATTTTCCAACCTAAGTTATATGAATCTCCTAAACCTGTATTCAATCCCATTCCACCAGTTGGAGCGAATGCATGAGCAGCATCTCCTAACCAAATAATTCTATCTTTATGGGTAAATTTTTCAGCAATTTGTGGACACATATCCCAAATACCATATTCAATTATTTCTTTTTCACATTTATGACCAGAAAAATTATCTATCATTTCACCTATCTGATCTTCAGAGATATTTTTAGCATTTTCTGCATCTATAATAAATTGCACTACAAATGTATTTTCTTTTACATTAACTATAGAAAGCGCCCCTGATATTTTTTCATTGATAACTATATACAGCATAACTTTAGGCTTATCATCATCAATAAAAATATCTCTACTTTTAAAATAAACATTAAGCATAGGCGTAGAATCAGAAAGCGGTATTAATCGATTGTCAAAAATATTTTTTGATATACCGTTGGCACCATCTGCACAAGCTACAAAAGAAGAAGAAATTTGGATATTTTTATTTGCTTTTTTATCTAATAATGTGACCTTTGCCAGGTCTTGATAAACTTCTATATCTTTTAACTCATGTTCTGACATAAATTGTACAGAAGAGAATTCAAGCATTCTTTGTCTGAAAATATCTTCTACTTCATGTAGCAGCATTCGAATTGGAGAATGACAAGTCACATTATCTTCAGAGATATTTTCATATTCTGCATCTACATATAACTCACCATTTAGACTAGAACTCCACGCACATCTTATAGGCAACCCATTCTTTACTGTATTTGTAGAATTTATCTTATCTAATACTTTCCAACGTGTACATAATTCAGCACTTCTTATACTCAGAGAAACCATTCTATTTCTTTTTTGCATAATAGATTTTTTCTCTACCACCAATGTTTTAATATTATGCAATCCTAATTCTATTGCCAAAGCACTCCCTACAGGCCCTGCGCCAATAATAATTACATCATATTTTTTTTCCATGATTAAAACTACCTTTCAACTATGTTAAACTAGAATTATCAAGATGATTAACAATTAGGATTAAATGACATCCAAATCTCTGTTATCTTGTAATTGATAATTGTATATAGAGACATCACAATATTGTTTTTTCTCTTCATCATATTTTATTTTTTTGTTTCATGCAAATAGCAACTTTACCCTCATCTTGATCTATAAAGATATCTTGAATATCATATTCAAAATATTGAATTTTATCGTGTGCAAAATAAAATTTTCCATTATTTCTTTCAGTGTTATTTTTTGAAAATCTGCATATGCTAAGACATTCTAATGATAACTATTAAATACACTATCTCTTTTTTCATCCTTCCAATCTTTTAGAAAATTATTAATAAAATTCTTCATTGCGGCTTTTTTAATCATATATCTCACATTTTTAAATTTGCTCATAACATCCCCTATAATAAAAGTCATTGAGCTGTTACCGTTTAGGATAAAATAGGAACCTTTATGTTCTTTATAAAATCTACTTCTGCAGTTTGTGCTGTTGTTAAAGATCATGCTGTTATACCAGTAATTATTCTCCCAATCATTAAAAGAAACAATCAAATAAACATATTGTAAAACCAATAGTTAATCATATTGAAGAATATATTATCTTTTTACCATAAATATCAGAAATATTTCCTATAATAGGAGAAAATATAAACATACATAAATTATGTATTCTCATCATACTTCTATCGATAAAAGATGGATCCATACCTCTCATAAACAAGAGTATTTTAATTAGATCGCTAAATATCATGATGGGAAACAGCGAGAAAGCGATACCATTCCCAAAAGAATCTATAAATACTATCAATAGCAAAGAGCTCATTGAAATTGTATTTCCCATATTCTTAATTCCCTTGAATAGATTAATACTAAACAATACATGATTTGTTATTATGCATTATATTTTGTATTTTTCAAATAATTATTGCGATGTGATTAATTTATAAACAATATTTTGTTTATGAGGCAACAAAGGTAAAGGCAAATTATTCTTTGATACTCATTTTGCATCTTTTAATTCCTTTTTTTGTAATTTTATCTCTCCAGATGAATAATCAGCTCTAAATACCATTATAAATGGCCAACTTTGTGTTCCAAAATATCTAATATTTTTTATTTCCAATTCTACTTCTTCCTTTACTTCGCAAATAACAGCATTTTCTGCTGTTTCGCCTGGGTTTATAAAACCTGAATTGCTTCATATAAATCTTTTACAACATATCTAGAGTACACAAGCATATTTCATCATCCTTATTAATAATCACCATTATAGCTGGATTAATAGAAGGATAAACAATATAACCACAAGCTGAACATTTCTTCTCAGATTCTATGAAATGAGAAATATCTGATAAATCTTTGCCATATTTACTGCAAAAATAGTATACTGTTGCCAATTTACGATCTATATTATTCTTAGCAAATTAACTTGATTCACATCCTTAGTATCTATATAAGCATCCAGCATGAATTTAGCATTTTAAGTTCTCAAACCTAAATTTAACAAAAAAAGATACTTCTTTTGAAGATCTTTCAATTATCAATACCAAAAATAATGACCTAAATAGCCCAGTGAATAATTTTGAATCATGTTGTATTTGCTGTCTGATCACCACATTTTCATACTCAAAACACATTAAAAAGTACCTCTTTCAACGGTTCATCAAAGAGGCGTGCAGTCTAATAATTAAAGATTTTATAACACCTTCTTATCATTCAATTTAAAATACAAATTCCTCATCTTATATAGATCAGTGTTCAGATTGAATTCTTCAATAATAGCAAATTTCGCATTAATATGTGTTTCGCAAAATAATCAAGTTATAAAGCAATAATAATACAACGAATCATTACTTTTTCTGCTTTTTTTAAGCTTCAATCTGTTATGAAACTTAAATAATAATCATAAGAATTGAAATCTGTGAATCCTTATTTTAGAATATCCTTGCCAAAAAAGCCTTCTTGCATAAACAAACTAATTTCGCTTGCAAAAAATGCTAATAATTACAACCTGCGTATATTATCATCAGGAAAAAACTCACCCTCCTTCTAAAAACAAAGAGCGAGCTAAATCCTTCAGATTATTGTATTAACAATACAAATATTATTCAAAGAAAAGTATTAATCTCTTGATTTGTTATCTTGATCTAATATCGGACAATGGCATACACAAGGCGGGCATGACCGCTGTGATGCATCATCGATATTATTGCTTATATGATTATCATGTCCTAAATCAATTTTGAACATTGGAATTTCAATCAAAGAAGCTAAATAATACATATCACTCTCCCAAAAAATTAAAAAAATAAACTTTATATACAAACTAAGTATCTGTAGCGCCATTTAAAAATCAGTACAATAATCAAGTTTTTTAATGTCAACGGGAAAAAGAATCGTAGCATAAGCTTGCCCATACCATTCATCTTTATGCATATCATTTCTGTCACTAATCCTATTAATAATAATGTTCATAGCAGATAAAATTGTGACTATCTGCACAACAATTTTGCTTACTATTTCTGCTAATATCCCTACTCTGATGAATACATTTTCAGATATTACTTTAACAATCTCAAAAGATCTTTTTATAACATAACCAAAATTTCTGGAAATGTTTTCAGAAAAAGAATATGATCTCTTTTGTTTATGATGAACAGACTTTTTATTCACGTTTTTCTGAATTTTATTATTTTTCAGAGCATTTTCTTCAGATAAATTATTATCAATCTCTTGAGCCATAATTTTTTCATCATTTTGTGATGAATTCACTCTTTCAAGTTCATAATCTATATTATCAATATCGACTAACACTTAAAACTCCCATATCGTTTGATTTATTAAATCGTTTATAATAATACAAATTATTAATTGAAATATCAACTTATAATTTGTAAAATAAATATTTTTCTATTTTAAAGAGATTTAATATTTTGTTTACACAATCATTATTCAAAGATTTTGATATTTTAATTCTCAAACATTATAATCTCAATTCTGCCCAAATAGTAGAAGCATATATAAATTCTGTTCTTCATCTGACAAGAAATCAATATCAATAAAACAACTCTGAAATATTTTAGAAAATTCCTCTGAATCCCTTAACTATGAAAACAGTTTAGTGTTGAATCAAAAAAATACTATAAAAAAACCAGCTCTTAATATTTCATATCCAGTTTATTATAAAAAATTAATTTATTGTTTATTTAAATAAAAAAATGCTCTGGTTATTACAATAAATATATTATTAATAGATTTTTTATATTTAAAATTTGTATATATGAATAAAAATAAAATATTATCTAGTGTAAAAGAAGCAGGATGGAGTATTTCAATTTTGCTAAAAAATGTATCTGAAGAATCGCAATATAAATATGCAGTAAAATTTGAACTACCAAGAGGAGTACATATAATTGGCAGCATATGGGGAGGTAATTCTTGGGCATCTGAGATATCAATTAATTATCATAATGAAGAGAATACATATATTATTCATTTTGATTTCACTAAAAATAGCGAATATCATGATTATTCGCTAAAAGCATGTGAATCCAGAATTTTCTCTTTTTCCCATGATAGTTCAACATCTTTAAATATATCAGATATTCAAAATATCCAAGCCTTTACTGAAGAAGAATTGCAGACCGATTTATCTTTAGAAATATTTTCTCCAGCAAAGCCTTTAGATTTATCAGGCAATAATAATTTTGAGGTCATTTTGACTAAAAGCAATACTCAAAAAGACTATATGTATTTAGACTGGAATAGTAGTATACTGCTAGAAAACATACAATCAAACACATATCAAGTTGATTTAAATCCAATAGAAACAGCTGAAAATATATATTTTCCTACTGAAAATAGAATATCTGTTGATATAAACGATCATAATAAAAAGGGTAGAATTGTTTGTGAATACGATTATGAAAATAACAAATATCCCCTAGTTAAAGCATCTTTTAACTTAGCAAAAGATGAAAATGACTTTAATTATAATGATGATAAATTAAACATTCAAGTCACTTCTAGAGATGCCTTACAGAAGTATGGATATGAATCTTTTGATATTAAATATGGAGAAAATGTTCTTAAAACATTAGTAGCTGATAATGAGTATATGATATCTTCCAATAAATACTGTATCAATAACACGATTTATAGCATAAAAAAAATATCAGAAATCATACTAACAAAAGAAAATAATCATGTTAATTTGTTATTAGATCATCAAATTGCTGACAATACAAAATATTCTTCGATTACAATAAAAATTAATAGCGATGTTTCACTTGATAACTTAATGCTAATTATGACTAAAGTTAAAGAAAGTAATGAAGAAGAAACAATATATCGAATTACCAATTTAACCACTTTAACTAAAAAACAGAATTTTATAAAACCTGGTATCTATAAAATAGATATGCACCCACACACTCAAGACGGGATAATTTTTAATTCAGTATTAGTCAACCACGATTCTAATAACGTAGAGTTTCAAGAGCTTTCTGATCTAACATTAGAATTTAATATCACAACATCGCAAACAAAAAGAGTTAAAGGGTGGCCAGATCGCCTTGCTTTTGGTGGAGTAACAAATAATGCGTCATATGTTTCTGACAAATATAAAACAACAAAATGTCCTATTGATGCTCTATTCAAATATGCTGGAATAAATGGTGGAGGTGACAGAGGATTAGTTTTAAATCCTTTAACATTACCAACGCATGATACAATTAGACAGTGCAGTGATCTTTCAGAATATCAAGATTCAAAAATTATGCCTGTAATGGTTATTTATACCTGTGAGTTGTCCGGTGGTATATCAGATTATGATTTTGAAATTAACAATCTTAAAAAACATTATATGAATCTTTTAAGTGAATGTTGTGTTGCTCAATCTTATAAAAATAACTCTAATTTGAACCCAGCAACTTTTATTATTAACCCAGATTTCTTAGGAATGATACAACAAAATACAGCATATAATAGTACAATCCAAAATTGGTTTAAAAAAGGTAGCATCTCTGTGAATGAAACATTACAAGCTGCTTTGTTAAATCATGATTATCAAAATACTTTGATTGATTATTATAACTATATAAAACCAGCTGAAAGTGATATCCCAATGTTTACTGATGATATTTATGGTTATATTGCATCACTCAATTGGTTAATCAAACAATATTCACCTGATGTTCCATTTGGATGGCAAATCAATGTATGGCAAACGGGTTCTGCATATTGGGTTTATGATAACGAAAATATCGCTGCTGAGATTGGAAATAAAGTTATATCTTTCTTAAAAGAGATGCAAGTATATGAAGGAAATTACGCACCGGATTTCATAGTATTTGATAAATACGAAAGAGATGAATTTGGTTCTGATGCACTTCCTAGCTATGCATGGAGTGCTACTCATTGGAAACGTTATGTAGAATTTACTAAAGTGGTCAGTGATGGAATAAATACTCCCAGTATGTTATGGCAAATTCCAGGTAGTCATGCACCAACTATTGAAGATGGTGATGAAATAATTATTTCACAGCACGCTGGTTCTGGAGGAATGTTCTTCTTAGGAGATGCAAGAATAGGAACAGATATAAATAAGATACATCACAAATTATTGGATATTTTTCTAAGAAACTATCCTGCACCTTATAAAGCAGAGAACATTAGAGGACTCTTTTTGAATGATAACGGATATGACTGGAGTCAAAATCAATTAAATAATGCAATAGAAGCTAATGCTTTTTCAATCCTATGGGGTGGAGGCTCAACAACAAGTGTAGTTTCAATCAACCAAGGCTCTGATGATTGGTTATTAAACAAAATAAAGGAATACTATAATAAATAGAAAAAATTACCCTTTATTTTCGTAATATATTGTTACATATCATTATATATTAATATCGCTATCTAACAAAAATTAAATATGATGATATGTAACTAATAGTCAGTAAAATACTGATTTTTTTGAAATAAAACATTTATTATGCCTTCTTTGTGGAACACAATATTGTTAGTTGCTAATTAAATTTATTAGCATATTAAAACCATGAAAAAAGGATTTTTTATCTTATTTTTCTATATAACTCCTTCTGCATTACTAAATTATGTAGATTGCACTCTTATCTATCTATATATAAATGACACTTAATAAACATTATATCATTAACATCAAGATTCTCTTTTGCGTACAATTTGATATCCACAACGCCAAACATATTGAATAGGAACAACTACTCCACTGAACACATGTACCATTCTAGTAAATGGAAATATCAGAAAGATGGTTGTCCCAAGCACCAAATGCATTTTAAATATTAATGGTTTATCCATTATAAAGTTAGCTGCGCCATCTTGAAATGTCACAATATGCTGTGCCCATGATGCCAATTCAACCATGGAACTACCATCCATGTGTTGTGCCGAAAGAGGAATAGTAGCTAACCCTAAAATAAGCTGCGTATATAAGATTAGCAAAATCATAATATCAGATGGTCTGCTATTAATACGTATGCGGGAATCAAATAATCTCCGTATTAAAAGCATAGTCATGCCTATAAAGCAAAATACACCAAAGATACCTCCAGAAACCATTGCAAACATTTGTTTACTACCAGAATCAATAAATTTATGATATACAGCTTCAGGTGTCAAAAGGCCTACTAAATGTCCACAAAATAGAAAAAGTATACCTATGTGAAATAAATTATTACCAATTAGCATTCCTTTTTTACGCAAAAGCTGACTTGAATCTGCTTTCCAAGTATATTGATCTCGGTCGTAACGCAACGCACTTCCTACTATGAATACTGTAAAACAAATATAGGTATAATAACAAAAAAAGAATTGATGTATATAATCTGCTTCTATCATTTGATAACCTCGGTGTCTATTTCATTTAATGTTTTGCTGGTAAAAGCGCTACAATTATTACAATTTGTTGCTAAATCAGCAATAGGATCTCCTGTAAAAGCTGCCTTTTCTTCCCATTGTTCATCTATTTCTTCTAACCCCACAGGGTCCTTAGGAGCTTTTTTTATGGCTTCTTTTACTCTAGCATCATTAGCTTTAACAGAAGAAAGAGCTTCTATACTTGCAAATATATTTGCATATGGAGATTTACGTTTTTCTAAGTTAATTTTTATCATAGCAATGATATCAACTATCTCACTTAATAATTCACTAGCTTCAGAAAATTCACAACATGATAAATATTCCATAAATAGAGGTAAATAATCTGGAATTTCCCCGCTACTGATATATAAATCTTTTTCAGCATAAGCCTCAGAAAGATTCACCATAGCTTGCCCACGATCACGTGATTCGCCATGAATATGTTCAAATAAATGCAAAGAGCGTGAACGACTATGATCAAAAGTTTCTACATAATTTTCTTGTACTGATATTAAATCCTGTGTTTTTTGTATATTTAAAAATGCTTCAATCTTCTTTATATACGTTTCAGATAAGAGTTGCTCTGATCGTAATATACGCAATAACTCATTTGATTCTAAATAGATTGTTTCTTTTGGGTAAACTAATAATAATCCCAATAATTTAAAAGTTTTCACGAACAACCTCCACAGCCTTTTGAAGAGCATTTATTTGACTTATTTGGAATTGTACCACTCATTGTATTTGCATGTACTTTTGTTCCAAATAAACTGGTTTTTCTCACATCTCCTGAACATCCATTACCAAAACTAAAACCACAAGATGAACGTGTATCAAATGGAATTTCATTGTCAAAAGATGTTTTACCAGCATATTCACGATGATTAGTTGGAATAACATATCTATCTTCATAGTTTGCCAATGCTAAGATACGATGCATATCATCCACTGTATTTTCATCAAGTTTAACTTTTTCCAAAAGCTTTGTATTTTTAGTTCCTGAGATATTTTTATCGCGCATATATGTACGCATAGTAATCATTCTTTTCAATGCACTTATCACAGGCTTTTCTTCTCCCGCTGTCAATAAATTCGCAAGATATTTAACAGGAATACGCAATTTTTCCACATCTGGGATTATACCATCCATTTCTAATTTACCATTTTCTGCGGCACTAGTGATTGGAGAAAGAGGAGGTACATACCAAACCATAGGAAGTGTACGATATTCAGGATGCAAAGGAAAAGCTATTTTCCAATCCATTGCCATTTTGTATATTGGAGAATTTTGAGCAGCAGTTATCCAACTATCTGGCACACCATCTTTTTTTGCTTGTTCAATAATTTTTGGATCATGAGGATCAAGGAATATATCACATTGTGCTTTATATAAATCTTGTTCATCTTCCACGCTAGCTGCTTGTTTAATACGATCAGCATCATAAAGCATCACACCTAGATAACGAATTCTTCCAACACAAGTTTCAGAACATATCGTTGGATCACCGGCTTCAATACGCGGATAGCAAAAAGTACATTTCTCAGATTTTCCAGATTTCCAATTAAAGTAAATCTTTTTATATGGACAACCAGAAACACACATTCTCCATCCACGACATTTATCTTGATCGATTAAAACAATACCATCTTCTTCACGCTTATATATTGCACCAGATGGACAAACAGCAATACAACTAGGATTTAAACAATGTTCACATAAACGCGGTAAATAGAACATAAAAGAATTTTCAAATTGCCCATAAATATCTGCATGAACATCTTGAAAATTATAATCTTCACGACGCTTACTGAATTCTCCACCTAATATTTCTTCCCAATTGGGACCCCAATCGGGTTTTTCCATTTTCTTATTTGTGATCACAGAATGTATACGCGCAGTAGGCATATGTTTTAGTTCAGGAGCCCTTTGCAATCTTTCATATTCAAATGTGAAAGGTTCATAATAATCATCAATTTCTGGTAAATTGGGATTAGCAAAAATCTTAGCGAGAACCTTTAGCTTTCCACCCATTTTAGGTTTAATATCTCCATTATTTTTACGTTCCCATCCACCACTCCAAGTTTTTTGATCTTCCCATTTTTTAGGATACCCAATACCAGGTTTTGTTTCGACATTATTAAACCATGCATATTCAACACCTGAACGAGAAGTCCATACATTTTTACAGGTTACTGAACAAGTATGGCAACCAATACATTTATCTAAATTAAGTACTTTTCCAATTTGTGCTCGTATTTTCATTGTTATACCTTTTCATTAAAATTAACTTCATCGGTATCCAACCAATCCACTTTTTCTATTTTACGCACCACAACAAATTCATCACGATTAGTTCCAATTGTGCCATAATAGTTAAAGCCATAAGCCAACTGAACATATCCTCCTATCATGTGAGTTGGTTTAACTACAGTACGAGTAACAGAATTATGTATACCTCCACGCGTTCCTGTTGTTTTTGTTGCAATATTATTAATGATTTTTTCCTGCGCATGATACATCATGGTCATGCCTTCGGGCACTCGTTGGGAAACTACTGCTCGTGCAGAAATTGCACCATTTACATTGTATAATTCTATCCAATCATTATCCACCACACCAATTTTTTTCGCATCTATTTCACTAATCCAGACAACAACACCTCCACGGTTTAAAGTCAGCATTAACAAATTATCAGAATAGGTACTATGAATTCCCCATTTTTGATGAGGAGTGATAAAATTTAATATTACTTGCTTAGAACCTTTTCCATATTTATCGATTACCGGAGCAATTGTTTTAGTATCAATGGGTGGTTTATATACACAAAAAGATTCTCCAAAATCTCTCATCCATTCATGATCTTGATAAAATTGCTGACGACCAGTAAGTGTACGCCATGGAATTAATTCATGAACATTAGTATAGTTTGCATTATAGCTAACATGCTCATCATCAATTCCACTCCACGTTGGAGAGGTGATTATTTTTCTAGGTTGTGATTGAAGATCACGGAAGCGAATTATTTCATCTTCTTTTGATTTTGCTAAATGCACATGGTCTCGCCCAGTAACTTTTTTCAAAGCGTTCCAAGCTTTCACTGCTACATTACCATTAGTTTCTGGAGCTAAAGATAATATAACTTCTGTTGCATCAATATCAGATATAATGCGAGGCAATCCTTTTGTAATTCCTTCTTCAGTAACCTTATGATTTAACTCTCCTAAAAACTCTACTTCCTTTTTAAGATCCCATGAAATACCCTTACTTCCATTTCCATCTTTCGATAGCAACGGACCCAATGCTGTAAATTTCTTATAAACATTAGGATAATCTCGTTCAACTTCAATAAAGTTTGGCATGGTCTTTCCAGGAATAAGATCACATTCTTTTTTCTTCCATTCTTTTACATCAAAAGCTTGTGACATTTCTCCTGGTGTATCATGTAAAATAGGTAATGCAACTACATCTTTTTCTACCCCTAAATGACCTTTACAAACTTCCGAAAATTTCTCAGATAAATTTTTGAAAATATCCCAATCATTACGTGATTCCCATGCAGGATCCACAGCACGAGATAGTGGATGAATAAATGGATGCATATCAGAAGTATTCAGATCATTTTTTTCATACCATGTTGCAGCAGGTAATACTATATCCGAATAAACACATGTTGTAGACATGCGAAAATCAAGTGTTACCAATAAATCTAATTTACCTTCTGGTGCTTTATCATGCCAAACAACCTCTTTTGGCTTAGTGCCGCCATATTCTCCTAAATCCTTACTAAGCACTCCATTTCTTGTCCCAAGCAAGTGTTTCAGCATATATTCATGACCTTTTCCTGATGACCCTAATAAATTAGAACGCCAAATAAATAAATTACGCGGGAAATTGTTTGGATTATCAGGATCTTCACAAGACATCTTAAGAGATCCATCTTTTAATCTCTCAGTAATATATTCTTTTATATCTTTCTTTGAACTCTTTGCTAATTTTGTTAACTCAAGAGGATTCTCTTCTAATTGAGGTGCGGAAGGAAGCCAACCCATGCGTTCAGCACGCACGTTACAATCAATAAGAGAATAATTTTTCCATTTTTCTTTATCAGCCAATGGAGAAAGTATTTCATCTATTTCTAATTTTTCATAACGCCACTGATTTGAATGCGCATAGAAAAAACTAGTACCATTCATATGACGAGGAGGTTTGCTCCAATCTGTTGCAAAAGCAAGAGGCAACCATCCCGTTTGTGGTCGAAGTTTTTCTTGTCCCACATAATGTGCCCATCCACCACCAGATTTACCTATACAACCACACATAATTAACATATTCATTATGCCACGATACACCATATCTGTATGATACCAATGATTAATTCCAGCACCGAGAATCACCATAGAACGGCCTTCAGTTTTATCTGCATTAGTAGCAAATTCACGCGCTATACGAGTTACTTGCTCAGCAGGAACTCCTGTAATTTTTTCTTGCCACGCAGGAGTATAAGGGATGTCATCTTTCAGTGATGTTGTAACATTATCACCACCCAATCCTTGATCAATACCATAATTTGCAACCATTAAATCAAAAACAGTTGCAACCATAATTTCTGTTTTAGCATCAAGAACAACTTTACGAATAGGAATATTTCGCAATAAAATACTCTCATGATTAGTATGAGAAAATATTGGTTGTTTATTTTTTATATTTCCAAAATAAGGGAAAGCAACTGATATTACTTTATCATTTGATTTAACAAAGCTTTTTTCAGGTAAAATTTCGCTATTATCATGTATATTTTTGGATTCTAGATTCCATTTCGCGCTTTTATCCCAGCGTGAACCTATTGTTCCATTAGGAACAACTATCTTCTTACTTTTTGTATCAAAAACAAGAGATTTCCACTCTGGATTTTCTTTTTCTCCTAATTTATCTTTAAAGTCTGAGGCACGCAAAGTACGCGTTGGCACATAATGCTCTTTCTCTTTTGTTAAAATTATGAGAAATGGCATATCTGTATATTTGCGACAATAATCGTCAAAATATTCACTTTTATCATCTAAATGAAATTCTTTCAAAATCACATGACCCATCGCCATAGCAAGTGCAGAATCTGTTCCTTGACGCGGTGCAATCCAACTATCAGAGAGCTTAACAACTTCACTATAATCCGAAGTTACTGCTACTGTCTTAGTGCCATTATAGCGTGCTTCAGTGAAAAAATGTGCATCAGGAGTACGAGTTTGCGGTACATTAGAAGCCCATGCAACAATATAAGATGAATTATACCAATCTGCACTTTCGGGCACATCAGTTTGCTCTCCCCATGTTTGAGGAGAGCTTGGAGGTAAATCACTATACCAATCGTAAAAACTTAATAAAGCCCCACCAATAAGAGATAAATAGCGAGAGCCTGCGGCATAAGAAATCATTGACATTGCAGGAATAGGAGAGAAACCTATAATACGATCAGGGCCATATTTCTTAGCTGTATATATGTTTGCAGCTGCAATGATTTCATTCACTTCATCCCAACTTACACGTACCATCCCTCCCAATCCACGAGTTTTTTTATACTCTGAAGATTTCTTTGGATTAGAAACAATACTTTCCCAAGATTTCACAGGATCTTTATACTTCTTTTTAGCTTCACGCCATAATTTTATCAAACGCGAACGTATCATAGGGTATTTAAGTCTTGATGCACTATAAAGATACCAACTATATGTTGCGCCTCTAGCACATCCACGAGGTTCATGATTAGGTAAATCAGGACGCGTTCTGGGATAATCCGTTTGCTGTGTTTCCCATGTAACTAATCCATTTTTAACATATATTTTCCAACTACAAGCCCCTGTACAATTTACACCATGTGTTGAACGCACTACTTTATCATGCGCCCAACGTCCATGATAAGCACGCTCCCAATGACGTTGTTCATCAGTAGTAACACCATGACCATCAGAAAATTTCTCAGGAGATTTCCGTGTAAAAAAAGTTAATGTATCTAATATATGACTCATAATAATACTCCTCTTATATTTCTATGGATTATATATATATGCATTCTTACGGAGGTAAAACCACCAATTTATACATATACATAAAGTGTAAAATATAGCAAATCCATAAAGAGCCTTTTCAGGTGCTCCGCCTTTAATATGTTCACTTAACATTTGTGGAACATAAAACGCACCATAAGCAGCTATTGCCGAAGCCCATCCTCCGGCAGGCCCTGCTTGCTCTTTATTGAAAATTTGTGCAATACTACGAAAGGCAGAACCATTTCCAATGCCAGTAGCTGTAAATAAAATCAAAAATAGCCCAATAAATGGATAAAAATAATCCTCTGGCGTCGCAGATGCATAGCCTTTTTGCATATAATGAGCTAAAGCTAATGTACTACCTAACATAACAAGTGAAACAATCTGTGATACTTTTGCTCCACCCACTTTATCAGCAATAATTCCACCGATTGGACGAGCTATAGCTCCTATAAATGTCCCTATCCAAACAAACATAAATGTAGATGGAGCATTGGGGTTAATGGTAGTATGAGTTAAAACACCATTAACCATAAGGTGTTTATATCCAAAGATCACTTGAATAGATAATGGTAAAGCGGCACCATATCCTATAAAAGAACCAAATGTCATGGTATAAATTGTAGTCATGGACCAAGTATGCTTATTGTTAAATATTTTATATTGTCGTTTAAGACTTGTTCTAATTTCACCAGGTATTAATTTTAATAAGAAAACCGTAACAATAATTATTGTAGCTAAAATAAGTAATTTACTTAAATCTGCTCCAATTAATTTACTCAGATATGCACTCCATCCAGAACCATTTGCGCTTTCAGGTAATATCAACCATAAGCCTGAACATGTAGTGACCAATCCTATCATTAACATTGCACTAATCTTTACGAAGGTATTTAAAGGCATTCCTATATTAGGCGAAACATGTTTATCTCGAATGTTATTCATTCCAAACCATACGGCACAAGATAACGGAACTAAAATTGCCACCCAAATGAATCCTGCATTATATATATATGTTTTTGCTCCTGCTGGAATTTTACTAATAAATGTTCCACTACTATTTTGCAGAATCATATATTCTGTACCAAATATTGCCATTGTCATAACAATAGGAATTATTATCTGCATTACAGTGACTCCTAGATTACCAAGGCCAGCATTCATTCCCAGAGAATAACCTTGTATCTTCTTAGGAAAGAAGAAACTAATATTTGACATAGAAGATGCGAAATTACCTCCTCCAAAGCCTGATAATAGAGCTAAAAGTTGAAATTGCCATAGAGGAGTATTCTTATCCTGCAAAGCTATTCCTGTCCCTATAGTGGGAATAAGAAGTAATACAGTAGTAAAAAATATAGTATTTCTTCCACCAGCAATTCTGATAAAAAATGTACTAGGAATACGTAACGTAGCTCCAGAAAGGCCAGCAATCGCTGTTAAAGTAAACAAATCTGATGTAGAAAAAGCAAATCCTACATTAAGCATCTGTACAGTAATAACTCCCCAACACATCCATACACAAAATCCAAGTAATAAGCTTAAGATAGAAATCCATAAATTACGATTTGCTACGCTCTTTCCATAAGAGGACCATTGCTCCTTATCTTCGGGATTCCAATTATATAAATCTTTACCCATGCCAAATATCTCCAATCATACCAATAATGATAAATTAATCTAAAACCAATGTAGTAATATACGAACTAAATAGATAATCTATTAACACAAAAAGCAATATTATACGCAAATAATAATTCATATTATAATAAATAATAATTTGTACCTCTATTTTTTGCCTATAACTCAATTTATTGACATAAAATGTATACGGTTTTTTAATAAAATGTTGCGATGCTACCATTTTTGGAGATTATGGAACTTCAACTTTGCATATCGTGGATAAATTTTTAAAGTATTCTTTTAGACTTTTCTCTTGGTATAGTTTCAAATATCTCACAGGAAATTATAAATGAAAGATGAATGATACATATAGCAATACTTCTCAAAATGCCTTAAAAGACAAATTTGGACGTTTGTTTCCTTATCTACGTTTATCCATTACTGATGTGTGTAATTTTCGCTGTAGTTATTGCTTACCCAATGGTTATATTAAATGTAATAACAAACCTCGATTTTTATCCCAAAATGAAATTGCAAATTTAGTTGATGCATTTGCTTCTTTAGGAGTAACTAAAATACGTATTACTGGTGGTGAGCCAACAGTTAGAAAAGATTTTACACAAATTGCCAAATTAATATCAGATCACCCTGGTATTGAAAAAACATCTTTTACCACTAACGGTTATCTACTTAAAGATAAAGCAAAATGCTGGCATGATGCTGGGTTAACTCACGTTAACGTTAGCATAGATAGCTTAAACGAGAAAATTTTTCACGCTGTTAGTGGTCGTAATCTTCTACATAAAGTACAACAAGGAGTAGAATCTGCTATTAAGGTGGGTTTCCAACAGGTAAAAATTAATGTTGTTTTGCTCAAAGGTGTTAATGGTAATGCACTAAAAGATTTTTTGCCTTGGGTGAAAAATACAAATATCAGTATTCGTTTCATTGAATTAATGCAAACTGGTGATAATTTAAAGTACTTTCAAAAATATCATATATCGACAAAAATTATTACCGATCAATTATCTATAGAAGGTTGGAAGAATAAGCCTCGAGCCCTTGATTCAGGGCCAGCTCAAGAATATGTGCATGAAGATTATAAAGGATCCATAGGAATTATAGCTCCTTATTCAAAGGATTTTTGTAAAGGATGTAATCGTTTACGTGTTACTTCAATAGGTGATTTACGGTTATGTCTATTCGGAAATCAAGGAACTTCTCTACGTCACCTTTTACAAACAAGTGAACAGAAAAGTCTATTAAGAAAGCTTATAATTGAACAATTAAATTATAAAAGCTCTTCTCATTTTTTAGCTTATGGAAATACAGGCCTTACAAAACATCTAGCATCAATCGGAGGATAATTATGCATAAAAACATTATAGAATTCTTTAATGAAAATAGTAATTTTCATATGAAAGACATTTCTTATAAAAAACCCAATATTAGGCGTGCCATTGCAATGGGATGCATAAATATAGGTGAAATTGGTTTTAAACATGTAAAAAATGGAACTTTAGCTAAAGGAGATGTATTAAAATTAGCAGAAATTGCTGGCTTACAAGGTGCCAAAAATACGTGGCAACAGATTCCAATGTGTCATCCCATTCCATTGGAACATATAGCTGTCTATCCAGAACTTAAAGAAAGCTCTCATTCTGTAATAGTTTATACTATTGTTTCTACCATTGCTAAAACTGGCGTTGAAATGGAAGCTTTATCTGCTGTTAACGCTGCATTATTAACACTATATGATTTAATTAAACCCGTTGAAGCAGGGCTCTCTATTTCTGATATACGCTTACTATTAAAAGAAGGAGGTAAAAGTAATTTATGGATTCATCCAAGGGGCATTCCTGAAAAGATAAAAGAGTTTATCAAAATACCATCAGAACGCCTTTTGGAAGGGAAAAAAGTTGGCATCATCACTCTAAGTGATCGAGCACACAATAAAGAATATCAAGATAAATCAGGTATAATATTAAAAGAAAAATTAGAACATCTTGGATGTAATATCGTTGATTACTCTATTCTTCCCGATGAATCAGTACAATTAGAGGAAAAGATTAACAAATTAACCAAAGATGTAGAAATTATTATTACTACAGGTGGTACAGGGATTGCACCTCGTGACATTACTCCACAAACTATTTCCAAAATTGCAGATCAAGAAATACCTGGAATAGGAGAATTATTACGTAGTTATAGTGCTTTACATGTCCCAAAAACGTGGTTGAGTCGCTCTGGTGCAGTTGTTATGGATAATACCTTAATTATTGCTCTTCCAGGAAGTCCTTCTGCAGTTCAAGATGGAATAGAAGCTTTGAAAGAGATTTTACCACATGCACTAGATAGCATACAGAATAAAAAGAACATCCATAAAGAAACATTACATGAGGAAATATCATAATGATATTATATGAGGAAGCGTTAAAATTCTTATTAAAAACAGAAAAAAAGCCATCTATAATATTATCAATTAATAATGCTTGTGGCTATGTAGCTGCAGAAGATGTCTGCAGCAAAGTTCTTATTCCAGCATTTGCTAATTCCGCAATGGATGGATTCGCTATACGATCTCAAGATGTTGCAAAAAGTTCTAAAGATAACCCTACTACGTTAACGATAACAGGAAGCACATTAGCAGGAGATAAACCCTCTAAAGGCAATACAGAAGGAGCTTGGGAAATCACAACTGGCGCCCCGGTACCTGAAGAATATGATGCTGTAGTAAAAATAGAAGATACTCAGATAGATAATACAGATAATAATATTAAGAAGATAATTCTATCGCAAAGTGTTCCGCTAAAGAACAATATACGTGAAGCAGGAGAGGATTTTATGCCGGGAGATACAGTTATTACAAAAGGCACAATTATTACCCCAAATCATATAATGGCATTAACAAGTATAGGGCAAAAAAATATTCTAGTTTCTGATAAACCTTCAGTGAGCATACTTAGCACAGGAAGAGAATTAATTAATGATACAGACCATCCCCTATCCCCAGGACAAATTTATAATTCAAACAGTCCATATTTACTCTCTGCACTTAATAAAATAGGGATAAAATCTCAATATATAGGAAATATCCCTGATGATCCTGAAATATTTGAAAAAACAATTGAACAGATATTAGGAAAAAATGAAATAATAATTTCTACTGGAGCAGTCTCTATGGGAAAATATGATTTCATTCCAGATAGTTTACGTAAACTTGGAGCAGATATCATTTTTCACAAAGTAGCTATACGTCCAGGAAAGCCAATACTCTATGCACGTTTTAAAGATAAAACGCATTATTTTGGTATTCCGGGAAATCCCGTATCATCTGCCGTAGGATTACGTTTTTTTGTAATACCATTAATACACCATTTACAGGATATTAAAACAGAATGTCCATTAAAAATTCCTCTAGTAGAACCATTTCCTATCGATAGTCCCTTACGTTTTTTTCGCAAAGCATATATCTCAGTGTCCAATGAAGGAAAATTAGGAATAAAAATACTGGAAGGACAAGAATCTTTTAAAATTAATTCATTAGTAAAAGCTAATTGTTGGGCATCATTTGCTCCAAGACAAATGAATATAAAAAAAGGAGATACCATGAATATTTACCCGCTAATGCCTAATAAATGGCATTTGGAGAATGTAAAATGAAGATAACATTACAACTGTTTGGAGCATTCAAATCTTTTGGAGAGGAGTTAAAATTGCATCTCCCAGAAAATGCTATAGTATCTGATATACGAAAAGCATTAATAGAAAAAATCAAGCAAATAGATAATAATATCTATAAAATCAGCTTAATAGATAATTCTTTCTTTGCAAATCAAACTGAAATTTTATCTGAAAAATCATCCTTACAAGATGGCATCGTTGTTGCTATCATTCCACCTATTTCAGGGGGATAAAATATGGGTAAAGTATTTGTAGATGTGTGGGACACAAAAGAAAAAAATATCAATATAGATCTAGCGCTATCTTACGTGAATGCAAAAAAAAATGGCGCAGAATCCTTATTTATAGGAACTGTAAGAGATTTCAATCATGGTAAAAATGTAATAGGAATAAGTTATGATGTATTTGAATCATTAGCTAAGCGGTCTTTTTTAAATATTTGTAAAGAAGCACAAGATAAGTGGGGAGATAACATTAATTTATATGTTGTACATGCTAAAGGACGTTTGTCTATCGGAGGAATAAGTATCATAATTGCCGTTGGCTCTCCTCATCGTGATGAAGCTTTTAAAGCTTGTCGTTATGTGATTGAAGAAATCAAGCATCGTTCTCCTATCTGGAAATTAGAGCATTATACAGACGGAGATAGCCAATGGTCCAAAGGCTGTGAATTATGTAAATCGCAAACGCAAGGTATATGATAATAGCAGGTGTAATATTAGCAGGAGGCAAATCTTCTCGTATGAAAGTAGATAAAACAAAACTAATTTATCAAAATACCACATTACTAGATCGTATGGATAATTTATTAAAAAATGCAGGCATTGAAAATGTTTATATTAGTGGAGCAGCAGGTATCAATGATAAAATTAAAGATAAAGGCCCTCTGTGTGGTGTGCATGCAACTCTTACAGAACTACTAGAGAAATATGATTTTTTACTTTATGCACCAGTAGATATGCCTAAATTGAATATACACTTACTATACAAACTGATAAACGCACCCCACGAGAATGATATAGTATGTTTTGAAAATTATATATTACCCTTTAGGTTGAAAGTTAAAGCTGAAACCATAAATATAATAGAGAAAATCTTTAAAGAGAAAAAAGATTTCTCACTTAAAAATTTGCATAAAACATTAATCAGTCATAACTTATCTGTAAATCAAAAAGAGATTGATTCTTTTGTTAATATTAACACCCCAGATGAGTGGAAAAATATACAGGATAAAGTATGAATTTACGCATCAGTAAACAAGAAATACGCTTTAGAATGAATAAAGATGACTTTATATCTCTTGTCAAAAATAATATATTGAAGATGATTACAAATCTACCCAATAGTACTTTTGAAACAAGTATAGTAATTAGCAATGACATTAAAACCTTGTCACTGATCCAAAAAGAAAATAATTTTACTTTGAAGGTAAATAAAAGTGTTATTATAAAATTGCATGAAGCTGTGCCAACTAATCAGAGTTTTGCCACAGAACAAATAGTAAAAAATGGACATTCTCTAAAACTTATTTTAGAAATAGATTTTCTATCATATAAGCGTAATAGAGGAAGATAGACATGTATCATGAACAGCTCGTGCGTTATTCACGAAATATTTCATTGCCAGAAATAGGTAATGAAGGCCAAAAGAAATTATTAAATTCCAGAGTATTAGTGGTTGGTGCAGGTGGCTTAGGTTCACCTTTAATTCTCTATTTAGCAGCATCTGGGATAGGAACAATAGGAATAATTGATGATGATCGCATAGCTTTATCAAATCTACAACGGCAAATCATACACGAAGCCGGTAGTATTGGACAACCAAAGGTCAATAGTGCTAAGGATGCAATATATGATTTAAATCAAGATATTAAGACTATTACTTATAAAGATCGTTTAAATTCTACAAATGTTGACGGCTTAATAAAAGATTATGACATAATAGCAGATTGCTGTGATAATTTTCACACTCGCTTTTTACTAAACGAGTATTGTTTAAAAAATAAAAAAATTCTAGTATCTTCAGCTGCAATTGGATTTTATGGACACTTATATACATTTAAATCATATCTGGGAAAACCTCACCCATGTTATCAATGTATATACCCTCATATTCCTTCTGATAAAATTACCGAAAAATGCTCTCAATCAGGAGTACTTGGCAGTTTAGTAGGTCAGATGGGCACATGGCAAACAACAGAAATTATCAAAGAATTATTGAATATAGGCACTAGTCTCTCTGGCAAGATGGTTATTCTAGATGCACTTTCAACATCTGTAAATATAATTAAAATAAATAGATCACGTGATTGTCCTTGGTGCGGAAAATGTGGTTAGGAATATTATTCACTATTGTTGCTATTTTTTATGCTAGTGTAGGCTTTGGAGGGGGGTCTTCTTACTTAGCTTTATTAGCATTATGGGATTTTCCTTATAATATCATGGCACCTATTGCTCTTATTTGTAATATCGTTGTTGTATCTGGCAATACATTTCATTATGTTAGAGCTGGATATTTAAATTACAATCTTTCACTACCACTTACTCTTACTTCCGTAATAGCAGCATACATCGGTGGTAAGATAGAAATCGAAAAAGAATTATTCATTAAGATACTTTGCATAACATTATTAATTTCCGGAATCAGAATGTTAATAACCTATCGCCGCTATGATGATAACTTTAAAGATTATAAAATCATCCCTATATGGGTCAGTGGAATAATTGGAATAACTTTAGGATTTTTATCAGGATTAGTTGGGATAGGTGGAGGGATATTTTTAGCACCTATTCTATATAGTTTAAAAGCTGGAACACCAAAGCAAATTGCTACTACCTCTTCCATATTTATTCTTTTTAATTCTATTGCTGGTCTTATCGGACAGTTACAAAAACACAATTTATCAGAAACAATTGTCTTTGATTACTGGTATCTTCCTATGTTAGTTTTTTTAGGAGGACAGATAAGCAACATCATAACAATCAGATTTATCCCCTCTCGTATAGTTGTTTTATCTACAGGATTTTTAGTTATATTTGTAGCAATACGCTTAGGATATAAAATATGGATACATTAATAATATTCTTACTGCTATCCTCTTGTGTAAAAAACTTTCTATACATTCCTTAATAAAAATACACTGCTTTTCAAAAATCTTATATATGGCAACATATTATCCTATGTTTCCTTAGCAATATGATTATTTTGCAGCCTCTCTGGTACGTATTTTGTTTCTGGTACATCTAGAAGGACTCAGGTTTTTATTATTACTATCTTCAATATACGATTCTTTTTTTCAGTGTGTAATTCTTCCATCACTTTGTGATCTGCATTTGCTATTTTAATGCCCGCTTGAATTACTTTAATAACATTGTTTGCCCAGTGACTTATGGTTTTTTGTTTTCTAATATGAGATTTTCAAACTTACAATAAGCCTCTTTTTCTTTAAAAGATAATAGGCCTTCACAATTACTGTGCTTCTTGTGAGATCTATCCTCAAAATTCTCACTTAAATGACCCACAAGTTTATTACTCTGATTCGTGATATGTATAGTATGATTAACTAGTGAATTTGGTTTATATTCATGTTGCTTGCTAAATTCCAAAACTCCTTTATTATTCTATTTATTGAATTTAGATACTCCTGCCTTAACCCGACCCTTCAGGATTTTCAAGACTATTTGCTATATCATAAAGATCTTTAGCATCATTATAGACTTCTTTAGTGATACCCAACAATTTAGCTGCTTTATCTATATCATCACCCACTGCCTCGGACACAGGGATATAACAATCTGTACTCATACTAGATCCTAGACGAACAAGAACTCTTATTTTCGTTATAAAATTTAATATCATCTGATAAAATTTTATCTGCGGTCTTACAGCATATTTCTCTTTCTTTTTCTGAAACTTCGGCATCACAGTAATCAATAACATGTTGATGTTGTTCCTGAGTTTCGTTTGTTAAAAATTCTTTGCTATATGCATCACTTTTTTCTTGATAATTAAAAAATCAACAAGTGCATCAGCTACAGCAATTATTCTGCCCAGTAAAATCTTCTCTGCTAGCAAAAAAGCACCCTTGAGGCCTTGCATAATTTTCTTCTTATATTATTTTTTTTTAAACGAAAAAATTATAATTTATTTAAAATTATTAATAAATGTATATATTTATATCATATTAACATATAATATTCTTGTGATAATAAGAATATAGGCAGCTATTATGAGAGTGGGTAGGATACTTAATGCAGAAGAAAGAAAATTTTTAGATGTTTCACCATTACCTATTAGTAATGATATTATTGCATTGCCTCACGAAATAGGTGCATATTATGGACCAATAGAAGATGGAAATATGGGTTTGAGCCATTTATCTGTTTTCAACACATACTTAAAAAAAATATTAAATAAACAGCATATAGGTCAAAAATTAAGTGCATATAATGTAATTTATTTTGGAGTTACGCTTGACGAAGAAGTTAGTGATTTTTTAATCATGCTGAAAACACTAAAAGCAACAGATAGAAATTGTATTATTGTTTTATCCCAGGCTACTGTTGATATCCATGATACTAGGATTCTTAATGCCCGATCTATACCCATACTATATGATCGAAACAATGAAGTTATTATCTCTTTTGATCCACTCTCCTCCTTCTTCAAAAATCCAGACATACAAAATCTGAAAAATACTGGTCTAAGAGTTATTGAAAATGCAAAAAGAAATAATAGTTTTTTTGGGAATAGATTAGATGCAATTATAATGATTAGAAGAATAGTTATGGGACACGAAGAGATTATTTCTATGATTAACGACGATCGTTATATAACGGAGATAAAAAATAATGATAATATTACTACTTCTTCCCGTGAAATATTAAATACCCTTCCGCCAACTTTCTTCAAGAGTATAAACTATGCTATAAACTTTGCTGATTATCATGAGGTTAAAAATACACATTCAAATATGATAAAGTATGCACAAAAAACAGGAAGAATAGAATTAATAAATAAATATCTATATCACCTTAACAATCCACACTTAAGATGGGGAATAACTAATCCAGAAGAATATGAGGAAATTCTGATTTTACATAATAGAATGGCAGAAGAACCACCTGAGTCTTTTTTCACACCCATTGAGCAAAAAATGCACAAGAGGGAACATAAAGCTGTTAATTTAACACCAGAAGAACATACAGCAAAATTGCATTATAATATACAAGTTGAAAATGCATCTGCGTTATATGTTGCATTGCAAGAGATTATTGTTGCACATGCTGGACATGATACATTTAATGCTGCAGTGCAAGATTTTATGGCTGAAAATGCTGAAAATCCTGCATTAAATGCTGCATTAAATGCTGCATTGCAAAATATTGTTGCTGAAAATGCTGAAAATATAGAAGGATTAGCACGATTAGATGAAGCATTGATAGCATTAAATGCTGAATTACAAGATGTTAATGCCGAAAATGTTAATGCTGATATTAATGATGAACTCGTAAATGACATGTATAGATAGCCTTAGAGATATATCCTTGTTTTGTTATTTCTTTCCCCACCTTGTTATGAGAAAAAGCTGGAGGTTAATGCTGGGTTAAGATTAATTTTTATTAAGTAATTTTTAATTATATTAGGCCCTTGATTAAAATAAGTCTAGCCAAATCGGCATACCCCCAATAGCGCTATTACACTTCTTTTTTGTTTTATATACACCAACTATATTATTCTACAGTATTAGCTAATATTGTTTTTATAATACTGGTTAGCGTGGACATCATATCATTAATATATAACTTTTTTCAATTTCATCATAATCCATAGTAAACTAGTTATTATGCAGATGCGATAATTCTTCTAAAGGCTGTTTCTGTCTATAACTTAGCATCCTACCCATATAACAAAAATAAATAGGGATATTTGGTAATTTTTTGCATTCTGTATTCAAAGCTTTGCAGTAATTAATTGTCTTTCTAGACGGAAAAGGAAAAACGTTTGAATCTATTTTATCTTTATAAATAAACCATAAAAAGAGGTGTGATACTTTTTATACTGTCTTTTTTCAAGATTTTTGGCATATCTATTATATCAATTTTTATCATCTCCATATATTTGTTCTTTTTCTTATATATGGTAATTTATCACATTACTGAAATAATACACAAAAAATATCCTTAAAAAAATAAAAATTTATTATTGAAAAATGCTCTGTTTAGAAATTTTACATACCCTGAGTGTGGATGTCTTTTAAAGGAAATTAATGTCAGAATTATGTGTTGATGTTAATTTCACCACCTTGATATATTTCTTCATTTTTTATTAGCTTAGTAGATTAAACCAGATATCAAACATCGCAAAATAGCATTATTTGCAGATGCAAGCATATCATTTCAATTCAAATACCAAAAAAAATTTTAATCAATATCTCTACACTATTTCCCTATTTGTCTGTGTGACATTTGAAGCAACACTTTCTTGTAATTTTGATTCTATAGAACTTGAAGCTTGAGCCCCACTCTGATTACCTTCTTCTTGCGATTCCAATTTTGCTTGTTTAGCAACCTCCTCTGCATATTCTGCTTCTGTTAAATTAACAACCTTATGTTCTCCTTTATAGATTTTTTGCAATATGGGCCTTGCAGATCCTAATGGACCCAATTTCTCCAATCCAATACCGTAATTACGAACTGGATGACTTAACAATTGAAGTTGTTTGCATTCTTCTGGATCAGTTATTCCCCATCTTAAGAGTGGATTTTTAAGGTGAGATAGATATTCATTTATTAATTCTCCTCTTCCTGTTTCTTGTGCGTACTTTATAGTATTTTTATATATCATTTCAGTATGCAATCCATATTCTAAACTCTTGAAAAAAGTTGGCGGAAGTGTATTTAAATTTTCTAATTCTATAGATCTTGTAGGATATAATTCTATTATTTTCTTCTTTGTTATATAACGATCGTCGTTAATCATAGAAATAATCTCCTCGTGTCCCATAGCTATTCTTCTAACCATTCTAAGAGAATCAAGTCCACAACCCTCAAAACTACTTTGTCTTTTCAAAGTCTCAATAACTCTTAGGCCAGAATTTTGCAAATATTTGATAATATCTTCATGATTTTCAAAAAATTTAGTAGCAGAATCAAAAGAGATAACAACTTTATTTTCTGGATCATACAGTATAGGTATTTGATGTTGAAAATGTTCACTTAGCTCTTCATCAAAGTTGGCTGTATTTACAATGAAAATACACTTTTTTCCTGTTTTTATATCTTGCATTTTCTGAAATAAAGTTAAGAGATCTGATTGCGCTTCTGCACTAGTGTAAAATTCAAAATAGATTACGTTATATGCATCTAATTTTTCACTTATAGCCTGCTTATTTGATATTTTATCTAAGTACTTTTTGAAATTATTTAAATCAGCTAATTCCTCATCATTATCAAAACTAGCTTCAGAACTAGCTTCAAAACTAGCTTCAGAACTAGTCTCAGAACTAGTCTCAAAATCAAATAATGGCATATGATATACACCTTTAGATACTTGAACAATATTTAAAACTTTTTGTTCTTCTTCAGTAAAATCCCTTACCATAATATCCTTTCTTAAATTAATTATGTATTAATTATATATTAGTTTTACTTATTTATTAATAGTATTGTTAGTAATAAACATTGCATTAAACACAAAATTTATATTTTAGAGAAATAAGTGATTATAGAATATGTATCAAATTTATCTAACATCTGATGATAATTATAATGATTTGCCAATGATCTTTATTGCATAACAGATTTCAAGGCAAATTTATGGAAAATATATACTTATTCACTGAAAAAACTGTACGAAAAATAAGAGTTTGATTCACAATTTTTACATAAATATTCCAAATTTATAAGATCTAAAATTTTAATAAGATAAGAAATCAAGATATCAGCTTCTATATTAAGAAATTCCAAGCTTTAATAAAATAACGCATTCCTACATATCTAGTGTTAACAATCTATGATTATTGAAAATTACAATTGACAATTTATTTTTTATATTGTTTAATGAGCGTTTTATGAAGCAATTATACGAAAAAATTATATGATTAATATAAACTATCAGTCTGTTATTGTCGATAATAACGGTAATTATCACCATAGTATTAATATTTCTGCTCCTAAAAAGATGTCAGGGAATTTTACATATAAATTCTATAATCCTAATGTATGCTCTGTAAATGCTATTTTGGATACTTCTTCAAATCACTCATCAGATAATGAATTTTTTCAACCAGCTTCCATAAAATAAGTAATTGCCAATCAAGCAGTAATTTTTACAGCAGAATAAATGATGCTTCTTCATATGATAATTCGTACTCTATCTGTGAACTAAATCTCTAGTACTAATTTAGAACACACATAAATAATCAATTTATTCTTATTCTAGATATAGAATCTTCACAAGATATAATATAAGTAAGTAAAAAACAATATTGATCACAACCTATCAAAAATAATAATCCAATTTTTGTGATCTAAGAGGACTATCTAAAGAAGAAATTCGATTGGATATCGTAATTATATCAAAGAAATGTATATAGAATAATTTTAAATAGTCTATAATCTCCTTTTAAAACGTAACTATGCAGGAGAAAAGATTATAACATATAAGGTTTAGCACTGATACAGAAATTACTTAAAAAGATACCCCAAATGATTTTCCTCAGCGGCAAAAAAAACTGCATTAAAAAGAATATCTGCTGTAATTAATGTGCTTTTTGGTTTGAGTTATCAAGAAAAAGTGATGTATATATAAGGAATCCTTGTATAAAAAAACTTTCTGTCTAGCGCTTATTATAGCGTGATTTATCTTGCTTGATATTGTCATCAATATTTACTTCTTTTACATCTTGAATTACAGAAGATACTTCATCTTCTTGTGTTGTTAAATTTTGTGATTCATAATTACTTTTTCCAAATTTTTCCATTTGTTCTTGGAATTTTGGATAAAGATCGCCTTGTCCTAATTTTTCAAAAACCTTTTCATACCTCCAATTCATACTTTGCAGATATTCTATATCGTACTTTTTAAAGATTTCATCTGATAGCAAAAATTCTGTCATAGTTTTACTTTTCATTGGAATTAACATGTTCATGCTACTGTGTTTATTAATAAGATCAAAATCATTCCTAATAATTTCTTTCGCAAGTCCTTCGTTACTTTCTGCAACGTCTTCAATATTAATAAAAGAACAATAATTATTTTTTGAAAAAACTTCTCTAAATTGCTCATATGAAATATCGGGATTTCTGGAAAGAAAATACAATATAAATCTATTATTTTTTTCTCTCTCACGAAATTTACTATGATTATCTATCACATCTCTCCCTATTCCTGTTGCGTAAAGATAATCTTGTAAATTTGCATTTATTGATTTATTTCTATAATCTGTTTTACTCAGACTTAATAAAACGACCTGATCAATATAATTACTGTATATATCTTTTAATCTATCATCAGGGATATTAGAGACAAATTTTTTAAAATCTTTATTTATTTTGTGATCATCAGGTAAAATTTTATCTTGATAATTATCTATATTACCTTCATAAGCAATAAAATTTCTGTTTAACATAAATTCTTTCCATTTTTCAAATGTTTGAATGGAAGGTTTATTACCTAATTTTGCCTTATAGGCATCGTATACACCATTTTCGTTACCTGTATATAAATGTACAGTTTTTGGTGAAGTTAATGCATAGAAAAATAACATTTTTGAAGCATTATCCACCGGTAAATCTCTATATTTATCTATATTTTTCATGTCATTCACTATTGTGTCAAATGGCAGCACTTTTTTTCCTGACCCGACAAATATCATGTTTTTAGGTGTATTTTTATCCATTTTATAATTTTTATTTATCTCCTTCCAAACATGTTTTCCTGCTATGGAACATGAAAACACTGTATATATTAAATCTTCTTTATTCTCGTGCTGTATATTTGTATGAATATTATTTAATACATCTGTGATCGGAAAATAAGTTGCGCCTGTTGCTACAGTATCTTTTAGAGGATATTTTATTAAAGGAACATCATCATGTGCTCTAATGCTACTATGATCTACTAAAGCAATATCTTTTATTTCAGGATTTTCAAATAGCTTTTCCTGTATACTTTGGATAATTTGAGAATGATTGAAACCCTCTGTATATATCAATTTTATCATATGATTAAATGTTAAATCCATATATTCAGGCATATCCTTCCAATCTGGCATAGAACTTATTATGATCTTTTTATCCATATGTTTATCCCCTCTTTATTATTACGTGTTATTAGTATGCAGTACAAAATTTTCAATATTATTAATTAATTTTGAAGTATTAATTAAATCATGAAATTTTCTAATCATACCACCTTGAAAACAATCAATTATTACAAATACTACAAACAAGCATTTTTGTGAAATTAAGAATTATATTGAAGATAATCAACTAAAAATAATTTATAATTCAGCGCTGGAATCTTCAAAAATTTTCTTTAATATGTTATATAATAACAAAGGTTAATAAATTAAATAATTATACCTACATTAATATAGCAATATAAATTATAATATTATTTACTATTAAGATACGTTATAGTTTGCGGTCTTTGGAGGATATGAAATTGGATAGTAATCAAAAAGAAATATTAAAATTCTTAAGAAATCACAGGAAATATAATTTTTTCTGGTTTGAATTTGGGCCTACTATATTAGATGATATATGTGCAAAAGAAGGATTAGATAGCACTAAGGAAACATTTTCATTATCTGAATCTATGAAAATAGTCAATAATTTTAATGAAATGAAACTCATATGGTGATACCCTTGGAGCAAAAAAATCAAAGATGTTGATATAAACGATAAACATACGCAGAATGTTGCTCTTTATTCATCTTATCCATTTTATAGAAGATTATTTTTAAATATCTTTACATTTCACAGAAGAGATAATTTGATTTATTTAAAAAAAAATCATGTACAACCTTTTGAAGATGCCAACCAAAACACCTTAATAGAAAAAATAGACTTAACAGTTAGGGATACAGAAGAACAGAATGCTGCAATACCCAAAAAAAATATAAATCCAGCAGTATCTTCTATTATAGATTTAGTACCACAGAGAGATTATAACAAAAGACAAATGTCGAAATATATAGAATCACTTGATAGCAATTCTGAGGAAAAAAGAAAATAACCATTAGAAATTAGGAAAAGAGTTCATGGCGAAAAAAAATTATATCACAGCGGTGTTTTATCTATATTCCCAAATGCTAAGAATGTATTAGACGGAAATATAATATACAAATTAAGATCAGAAGAAATTGCAGGCATTAAGAGTAGGATTGATTACCTAAATAGAAGTGGCGCTGATAATAACTATCAATTATTTATAGATAGTCCACTTAAAGAAACATTAGATAAATTATCAGATAGGAAACCAGATTCTTATGATCATTATAAAAATATTATAGAACTACAAAAAGAACAGTTTAGAGAGCAATTAGGCGATGAATACTATAATCAGATTGATTTTCATGATGCGACTGATGTTTTAAAACAAAATGAATCATACAAATTTTTAATTAGCTATTTAAATCAAAATTACGTACATTTTACTGATGGAAATGGTAAAAGTAGTGCACATAAATATCCCACATTTTTTTCTGTAAAACGCAATTTATTTGATGCAATAAGGATAATTATATTTGATAATGCAAAAGAAATTATAGGAGATTCAGAAGATATATGTGTATTTTTATTAAATGGAGATTTAGATTCCTATGTTGCTAAAGAAGCACAAAATTTTGAAGATGTTATGACACGATATAAAATCAACAAAATTTTATCCAAGGATTTTTTCAAAGACAATATATGGGACACTAAGGAGGAAATAGAACCGTTAAATACTAAATATAAAGTATTGTATAAAGCAAAACATGCAAACAATCTAAAGAAAATATTTAACAATAAAGATGGTGAAAAACCTAAAGATTCCAAGGAATATGAGCAAAGAATGATGTCCTACTTACTTGAAAAAAGCGTGCCAGTGATATTTGATGGAGATATTCATGTTTCACTTAGTACTCAAGATACTGAACATTCTTTAGATGCTATAAACAAAAATGTGAATTTAGCAGCATTATTTTTGCAAGATTCACTTGGGAATAGTTTTTTTCAAATTATTACAGATCGTGAAAGACTAAATACAAAAGAATTATCTAGTGTATTCTGTAGTTTAAAGCAAACATTAGCAATGATTTTACCTGAAGGTTATAGCGAAGAGAGAAATATAGAAACTTGGGGACTAAAATCTAAATCTTTTTCTAATGAAGAGAGAGAAAAGTTACGTATTATACTTAAAGAAAAAGATTTAGATTTGCCATCATCAGAGCAGTTTAAAACAGAAAGTTTTTCACAGATATTTCCCAGCGCTATTGCTATTTCAAATTAAGAGATTATTGTGTGAAAAATAATTTGGTTATTATTAAGGAATATTAAGGGGTAGAAAGACCAGAATTTTATACTATGGGTCGGCTCGACTTTATTAAAATGCAAGCAGGACAAGTAGCATTTATAGTAGATAAAATCGAGATATTGCAGCGTAATTTTATAGAATTACCAATTTTAGATAAACTACGTAAGCAAAAGAAATTAATATTGCATTTCTTAGATATAGGTAAATTAGATAGTGAATCCAACAACCAGCAGATTGCTATTTACCAGATATCCATAGTTATGGCAAACGCCTATCCGATAACGTTAAAAGAAGTGTCGTATATAAGTTAAATAGCGATAAGTATATTGATCAGGTAGCATTTGGCTATTTAATGTAAAAGATGCATTAATCACAGCATTTGAAATAACCAATAGATCGGCTAATTTATTAGAAAGTTCAAAAGTAAAAAAAAGAGAGAATTAATAAAAACAGCATTTTTGAACCTAGAACTAAAAGGTAAAACCCTATGTTATACCTTAAGAAAGATGTTTGATATACTGAGAAACAATAACAATCATAGTAATTGGCTCCCCGGATAGGATTCGAACCTATGACCAAGTGGTTAACAGCCACCTACTCTACCAACTGAGCTACCGAGGAACATTCCAAAAGATACAAAGAATATAACATCTTAGTTATTTTAACGCAAGAAATCTTTGTACCTTATTCATACCTGAATTATTTGAAAACAAACCTTCCCTATTATTTTAATTTTACTCAACTCACACTCATAGTGAGTGTAACGCTTATTTTCAGTTATTACAGTTATATTTCCATTAGTAATGTTTGATTCTATTCTTCGTACAGATAAACCTAATTGATCCTGTATCAAAAATATTCCATTATTAATAGAATTATAATTCTTATTAATTATAGCGATACTATTAAAAGGTAAAATCGGATCCATGCTATCGTCACATATTCTATAATAAATCAGATTTTCTGTACAATCCAAATCCACATAAGGCAGAAGATTTTTATTAATTAAGATATCTGCTGTATCGTCCTTAGAACCCAAACTAGAAATGTAATGATAATTATTTAAATTGTTGATATGATTACGCTCATTTAACAAATAAGACATTGGAATCTTCAATTCACTACATATAGAATTTAATTTACTGGATGTAGGATTCTTTGATTTTCCATTGAGTATATCATAAACGAATGACCTCCCAACTTTTGATTTTTCAGCCAATTGACGAGCATTAATCCCCATCTCTTTCATTCTATCCCGCAGCCTATCAACAATAACTATTCCATCAGAATATTCATCTTCATTGCTTACATCTAAAACTTCATCTATCATTATATTTCTTTCCATAATCTAATTTGTATAATTAATTCACAAATTCACATCAGACCAAGATAGGATATAACACAACTTATGAGAGAATTCAATTTACCTATTCTATTTTAGGTGGTAAAAAGCGCTTTTATTTACAAATATTCTATTATCAGTAGCTATTTACAAGAAGTAAATACATTTTTCAGTTTGAATTTTATGCTGTTGATTTTTAAGACACTCTGTATTTTTTGCTCTAAGTATTTAAATGATTCTTCATGATCACATGAATAATCATTAATAAAAAATTTAATGACCTTAAAGTAAACAAAACCCAGAATTATTCTTTTTGTATAAAAATTAAAATCTGTTGAACTATCTTTTATTGTGTTCCATATTATGTCAGATATTAAATACGCATTTTTACTATTTATTTTTAATGAATAGTATTGCATAGATTCATTAAGATATTCGCGATAATTATCCATCTTAGCATAAATTTTAAGCCTAGACTGTAACAAAGAAATTATCTTTTGATGCATTTTATCACATTCTGCACTATCAAAATTATTGATCATTTCTTTATCTATAGTTTGCTCAATATATTTCAAAAGCTTATCAACCGACCTTTCAAAATATAAAAAAATGTCTACTCTACCTTCTGCAATACAAAGGGTTTCAAATGCATCATCGCTTATTCCCTGTATTGGTATCACCTCAAGAAATTTTTTAATAACAATTTTTATATTACGATTGGTGTCACACATTTTAGCAAACATAATTTCTATAAAGGAAGTATAATACTCTACATGATAAAAAACATTTACTCAATATAATTCATAATGGTTAAATACAACTTATTATCCTGAGATAATCAAAATAAATATAAATATGATTATAGAGACAAATCGCTCCAAAAATTCTATAAACTTCTGATATAACTCTCGCTATTACCCTTATACCAATTTATGAATTGTGATAAAGCATCAACTTGATCATCATATTTTCCATTAGGGAAATCACACAATTCTTTCTCAAACTCATATAACCAAGAAGATTTTTCAGGTAATAATACGCGTCCTGATTCCAAAACACCTAAAGCTTTTTCTACTCTATGTAATTTTGATATCGAAGGATTAATTTTAATTATCGGTGTATTTATTATCTTAGATAATTCTTGTATAAGAATTTCCCCGCTAGATTTATTTTCTATGATAATTTTATCAACCTGTGAATTACTAAAAACATCTTGTGCTATCCTTTTCAACCGAACATAATCGCATTTTTCTCTTATAATATCTATTATATAAAACAGCTCATTTTTTATGTGAATTTTAATAAAAACAGAATAATCTCCATTTTCAGATACTGATGTATCACAGCTATAAACAACTTTATAAGGTAAATCCGGATACTCTTTAAATTTTTTAAACCACTCATACTTTATAATGGATTTATTATTCCTATTTGGATTTTGCTGATATTGAGTATTAAAAACATGAGTACTAAGTTCTTTTTTGATATCTAATACATCTCTTTTGCAGTATAAATTAGGATTCATAACATCCCCTTCTTTAAGAGAACACAATAAAGAATCATCATTAACTGATTTGTATATCTTGTCTTTTTCTTCAACTAAAAATGGAATAATTAATTTGTTCCAGTGAAAATTATCTTTCTTTATAAGATAACCTGTAAGGTCTTCATCATGTAATCTATGCATAACAACCACAACCCTACCATTTTTAAAATTATTTAACCTTGTCATCAAAGAGCTTTCAAACCATTCTATATTTTTTTCCCTAGTATTCTCACTGTTCACTTGCATTGGAGTAATAGGATCATCTGCTATTATTACATCTGCACCTTCTCCTATAAGGTAACTCCCTGTTGATGCAGCTAGCCGAAAACCATGCTGACTAGTTTTAAATTTTATCTTAGTGTTTTGATCACAACTGATGATTGTATCTGGAAACATTTCTTTATACCAAGCCGAACTCATAATATATCGAGTATCCAAAGAATGCTTAATACTCAATCCATATGAATAACTAGCTACAATAATATTAAGCGATGGGTCGTTTCCCATAAGCCAAGCAGGAAAAACAATACTAAAAAAAAAAGATTTCATACTACGAGGTGGCATATTTATAATTGATCTCTTTATTTTAAAATTTTCTACAGCCTCGATATGATCAAGTATTAAGTCTAAATGCCAAGATTCATGAAATTGTGTATTAGGAAACAATTCTTTAAAGCATTTTAAAACAAAGATCTTAAAATCGTAATTATTCTTATGAGGCATTAATGTTATTATTCTCTAGAAATAAGAAAATTCTAATTTTATGCCTATAGCCCTATACTAGAAAGCAAAAAATATATAAAATAGGATTGGTTGTGTTTTGCTCACGAAAAGTAATCACTAAAATTGATGTGTTATAATCTTGTTTTAGGTAGCCGTATTTATGATGAAATATAGCAGGAGATCTTTTATGGTCTATGGTCTATGCTTGATATCACTAAGCATTATCCCCAAAATTTATACTGTATCATCTAAAAATAGAAAGAGAAACACAGCAAATAAAACAAGCTATCCTTTTCAAGGAACAAATAAGGTCAGCATAATATCAATTGATAAACCTGATAAAATCGTAGCAAATGAAAAACACTTCTTTCTCATATAAATATGAAAAAATGACAGAAAAGAAGATTTTTAGTAGAAGAAGATTCATAATTTCATCTCTATTTTTATCATCTCAGCTCATTTTATTAAGTAGATTATATTATCTACAAATGGTAAAAGGTAATAAATATAAACTATTATCAGATCTTAATAGAACTAGAACATCCGTAATATACCCTTTAAGAGGCAATATATTAGATAGGAATATGAAAGTAATCGCTAATAACAAATTATGCCACAGTATCATATATGACCCTTCTATTCCATCTGATAACAAAAATATATTACAAGATATCCTTTCAGTAATTGATATTTCAGAGCAAGAGAAATTAGCAATTCAAAAAAATTCTTCTAAAACACATAAACCAATCATATTAATAGGTAATGCGTCATGGGAAGATATAATCAAAGTAGAAATCAACAGCTCAAATTTAAAAGGGGTATACATAGAACCATACTATAAAAGATCCTATCCATATGCATCTATTATATCTCATTTAATAGGATATGTTAGAAATTTCTATGGTGGATCAAAGCTGTTTTATAATCTCAGTGCAAGAGAAGTAATAGGATCAAGCGGAATAGAATACATACATGAAGAAACTTTGAAAGGTACGCAAGGATTTATACAAAATGAAGTCAATTCTCACGGTGTAACAGTACGAGAATTATCAAAATTAGATGCAACATCTGGAAATCAAATAGTACTTTCTATAGATATAGAGTTACAGTCTTATATTTATAAATTACTTAATGATCTAGTAATTGCTAGCGGAGCATCTGCAGGTGTTATGAATACAAGAAATGGGGAGATTCTTTCCATGGTTAATACCCCTTCATATGATAATAATACTTTCACTTCAATCATTTCTGACGATTTATGGAAAAAATCTATGCAAGATATAAAAAAACCTATGTTAAACAGATTTTTATCATCAAGAATATCTCCTGGATCAACGTTTAAGTTGGTTATAGCAATAGCTTTATTAGAAGAAAATCTAATATCACCTGAAGAAGAAATTGAATGCACTGGCAAAGTTACTGTCGGAGATCGTGAATACCATTGCTGGAAAAAAACGGGACATGGAAAACTGAATCTGTATAAAGCAATTTCTTGCTCCTGTAACGTGTACATATACCAAATGATAAAACGGATAAAAACTATAGATTCAATACACAAAATAGCAACTGAGCTTGGATTAGGTAAACATTGCAGACATACAAGATTGAAGGAAGAAAATACTGGAATAGTTCCAAATCAACAGTGGATAAAAGACAATAATATCCCATGGTATCTAGGAGATCGAATTAACCTTAGCATCGGGCAAGGATACATCTCAATAACTCCCATGCAGATGATAATTATGACAGCTAGAATAGTCAGTGCTAAAAAGATTAATCCTGTTTTTTTATTCAATGAAAAAAGAAGTTTTGAAAAATTAAACATCAGTGAAAGAACATTAAGCATTATTAAACAAGCTATGATAAGTGTTGTCTCTGAACCTTACGGGACAGCAAGAAGTTTCTACAGTAAAAATTTTGTCACGGGAGGTAAAACAGGAACAGTACAAAATCAGAATAAAGATAATCACTCCATTTTTACTGGATTCATGGAATCTAATAATGAACAATATGTAATTTCTGTCGTTCTGGAGAACAATAATGTCAATTCATCAGTAAGAGCAACAAGAATAGCTAAAGATATCAGTACTTATTTATCGCAGATATTATAGATATCACTTAATCTTTCTTTCTTTTCCTTCTATTAAGTTGAAGATATTGCTTTTATGTCTATATATTATAACAATACTCATGGAGAGAATTAGTCCAATATCTAGTTTATTATCAAGAAAAATCACGCTACCAAATAATATTGTCAAAACACTAGATATACTTGCCAGAGAAGAATAGCGAAAAAATAAAAAAATTCCCAGCCATATTACACATGCACACAATGTTATCATTGGTTGTATTATAAGGCATCCAGAAATAATACTGGCAACCCCCTTACCGCCTTTGAATTTCAAAAAAATAGGAAATATGTGACCCAACACAGACGCAAAAAGAATATGTAGCAAGTATACATCTTCTAAGTGAAGATAATATTTAGCTAATAATATAGGAATAACTGTTTTAAAAAAATCACAAAAAAAAACTACCAAGGCAGCAAATAAACCTGCTGTCCTATAAACATTTGTCGCACCTATATTACCAGAGCCAATTTTTCTCAAATCCTTTTTATAAAAAAAACGAATATAAAGCAATCCAAATGGAATAGAACCCACTATATACACAAGCAAAATAAATATAAAAGATTGATATGAGTAAATAGGAAACATAATGATTTAAAATCAAATAACTTTAATAACGGTCGTTTATAACATACTTTAAGATATTTCATCAACTTTATGAAAATCTCTTGGCTCTCTGAACTCTTTTAAATTCTTTGATATTTTCATTTTGCTCTGCTAGTGTTGTTGCAAAATTATGTTTGTTATACCCATTAGAAACAAAATAATAATAATTATGATGTGCATATTCTAAAACAGCAATAATGCTTTCTAAACTTGGATTTGCAATCATCTGTGGTGGTAAACCATATTTTTTGTATGTATTAAAAGGATTATCATATAGTTTATCTTTGTCCGTAAGTCTTCTTTCTAAATTTCCAGAACCACCAGTTAAAGCAAATATTAAAGTGGGATCAGAATCTAAGCGCATATTTATTTTCAAGCGATTAATAAAAACACCAGCAATGATCCTAGGGTCATCTTCCACTCCTCTTTCTTTTTCAACAATAGATGCAAGAATAAGTAATTTTTCCACATTATTAATTTTAGGAGGCATTTTTCGTCCATTTAGCGCTTTACTTACTGCTTCGCTGCCTTCCCTTGACATAAAATTTATTATCTCACTCATTTTTGAATATTTTTCAAAATAATAAGTACTAGGAAAAAGATACTGTGTAGGAAGATCAGTCAGATCATTTATCACGCCATTATAATCACTATCAGACATAATACGATCTATCACTTGATAATTAGATAGCCCCTCAGGTAATTGTATTTTGATAAGATCAGTAATACCATTGACCATTTTATATATTACATCATATACCATCATATCACTATCAATGATGAAATGTCCCGCTTTATAACAATCTTCTACACCTAAAATAAAAGAGAACAATCTCAAAGAAAATACACTATCGATAATTCCCTCATCTTTAAATTGATCAGCTATTGCAGTCATAGAACGTCCAGAAGGAATATCGATTTTCACTTTGGCAGCGTAATCTAAATCTGGTAATACATTAGAGGATAAAAAATAAGCTCCGTAGAAAAAAAAAGAGCAAATGAAGACAAGAAAATAAACAAAAATCAAGTCAAAAAAAAAGTAATACTTCTAAAAAAAAAGTCTTGATTCATCTAATCTTCTTAAAAATCAATGAAGCGTTCATTCCACCAAAGCCAAAAGAATTTTTTAAGGCATAATCATATACTTTATCTTGAGGATAATTAGGCACAAGATTAATACCCTCTGCATAATCATCTGGCTCTTCCAAATTAATGGTAGGAGGTAATATCCCTTTATTTAATGACATTATCGTTAATATTGTCTCTATAGCTCCTGCAGCACCTAAAGCATGACCTATAGAAGATTTAGTAGATGAAACTGCAATATTATTACAATGTTCTCCAAACACCTCTTTAAGCGCAAGGAGTTCTGCTTTATCACCAACAGGAGTAGATGTTCCATGAGCATTCACATATCCTATTTTATCAACAGATATATCAGCCTTTTTAAGCGCATTCCGCATTGCGGAAATAGCACCTCTTCCATCTTCTCTTGGAGCAGCATAATGAAAAGCATCTGAAGAACAGCCATAACCGACAATCTCAGCATAAATTTTAGCTCCACGACGTACAGCGCTTTCATAGCTTTCTACAACTAATATTCCGGCACCTTCGGCCATTACAAAACCGTCTCTATTTTTATCCCAAGGCCTAGAAGCTTTTTGTGGAGTATCATTAAATTTAGAGCTAAGTGCACGCATAGCATCAAATCCAGCAATTCCAATCTCACATATAGCGCTTTCAGCACCTCCAGCCACTACTATATCTGCTTCTCCTTGTCTGATTATACGAATCGCATTAATAATAGAGTGACAACCAGTAGCACATGCAGTGACACAGCTATCAGAAGGCCCCATAATACCATGCTGGATAGATATCTGACCAGATAAAAGGTTGACCAATGAAGATGGGATAAAATAAGGAGAAATACGTCTGGCTCCCCTATCTTTAAGAGTAAAACAAGATTTTTCTATATATTGTAACCCACCTATACCAGAGCCAACGGTCAAGCCGACTCGATTCATATCTACAGACCCAACAAATCCAGAGTCTTCAATCGCTTGAGCCGCTGCAACCAAACCATAAAGTATAAATTCATCTGAAGCCTTAACAACAGAATGAGTAATTCCATATTGCTCTTCTGCTTTAAGCTTTTTGGCTTTCTCAAAGATATCACAGCCCAAACTCTTGGATACTTCAAGACTACCTGCAACTTTACTTCTCATACTAGAAGGATCAAAAGAAGTTATAGTATCAGTAAAACTTGTAGAAGAAATTATACCATTCCATGAATCCTTAACGTTCTCACCAGCAGGACAGAGTAATCCCATCCCCGTTATAACAATCCTGCTATCACTTAAATCGCTCATACTTCAAAATCACCCCGTTAACTTACTATTATTATTAATGAACAAAAAAATCGTTCCAGAGATCTTTATTTTCTATTTGATTACGAAGAAATACAATTTTCACCCGTTTCTATTTGCTGATCATCAGATAATAATAATAATTTATTCTGATCTTTCATTTCTTTTTCAAGAGGACATCTATATCCTAATTTTTCGGCCAATAGATCAAAAAAATCATCGCTAAAATCATCATGAGAAGCAATCAATGAATCTTGAGCAACATTATCTTGCAAATAATCAACAATAGTTAAAATATTAACCATCTTTTCTGCCACTTCATCAGGAACAGCGATACTATATTTATCTTCAATTCCCATTATCATTTCAATAGTATCCAAACTATCTACACCGCCTTTTTCACGTATTCCAGCATCAATTGGCAAACCTTTTAGTTTTGGCTTTGTTAACTCTCCTGCATTTTTGTATAAGACTTCCCTAACTACAAATTCTATAGAAGAACGCAATATAATTTGATTGATCTCTTTCACATCTGAAATATCAACACCATCTTTATTTGTTTGATCCATTTTAACTCTGATCACTGACATATTACTTAAAATTACTAATACAAAAAGTATGCAAGAAGCTAACAAAAATAACATAATCAGACAACCGGCATGAATCAGATAAAAAATCTATACCTGATAAAACCAATTCATAAATATGAAATTCATAACTCCGCTGTCATATATTATTATATAACGAAGCACAAAAAACAAATTTTTTATTAAAAAAAAATATTTTTTTACAAAAAAAAATGTTAAATTAACTATTTTTAGATTAATTTTCTCTGAAATTTACTAGTACATTAAATATATAATTATTTGAACATACCAATCAATTTATTAAGCATCAAAAAAAATCTGTCTTATTTTGTTTTCTATAAAGTAATTTATTATAATTTATATACTTATCACTTATATTGTGCTGGAAATATTTCACTAAATTTTGTCTAATTATTCCTAAGTATGCAATATAATAGATTTTTCTCGATTAGTATAATTTTTTAATTATAAATTAATATAAAATGGCAAATGAAAATGTATCAGATATAACAATAATAGGAGCTGGTCCTGTAGGATTATTCACTATATTTCAAGCTGGAACTCTAGGGATGAAGTGTAACGTTATTGATAGCCTAGATATACTAGGAGGTCAATGTTCCTTTTTATACCCAGATAAATACATTTACGACATCCCAGCATTTCCTAAAATTAAAGCACTTGAACTTATTAATGCATTATACAAACAGTGCAAAGTTTTTAATCCAAACGTATATCTTTCTCAAACTGTATTATCCATCGAGAAAAAAAATAACTGCTTTCTAGTAAAGACATCAAAAACTGAAGAAATATTATCTAAAAAAATAATATTAGCCATTGGAGCAGGAAATTTTGAGCATAATAAAATACCTATTGAAGATGAACATTTACATAATGGAAAATCGATTTTGTATTCTATAGATAAAATAGATAGATTTACAAATAAAAGAGTTGCGATTTTAGGCGGTGGTGACGCCGCTGTTGATTGGGCACTAAATTTAGCAGAGAAAGCAAAAGAAATATACTTCGTACACCGAAGAAATAAACTAAGATGCTTACCAGAAAGTCAACAAAAACTTGAAAATTTAGTTCAAAAAGGTCTTATAAAGCCTTTAATACCATATAAAATAGTCAAGATAAACAGTAATCAAAATGGTAATATCTCTTCTGCTGATTTTGAATCTATCGGACTTATAGATAATACAAAAATCGAGACAATAGATCTGGACTATATTTTGCCATTTTTTGGCTTAAAACAAAACTTAAGTACAGTTGCTAAATGGAATATCAGTGTTGCAAACGGAACTATACCTGTAGAATTTTCAAATTGTGAAACAAATATTGAAGGAATATATGCAGTAGGAGATATTGCATCATATAATGGAAAATTAAAACTTATATTGTCAGGTTTTTCAGAAACAGCAATGGCATGTAATCATATCTTTAAAAATCTATACTCTAATAAACCTTTTAATTGGGAATATTCAACTAGCAAATCTCATATATTTGAAACAAAAATAGGCACTTGAATGAAAATAATAGTACAAAAATATGGTGGATCTATAATCAACTCATCAGACGATATAAATAAAATAGTTAATTGCGCTATTAGGGAAAAACAAAATGGAAATAAAGTAATAATTGTAGTATCTGCGATGAAAAATTTTACTGATAATTTAATATCGCATGCTAAGAACTGCTTTTATGGAAGCGATTTAACTTCTCTTTCGTGTTACGATTTTTTAACATCATCAGGTGAATATATAACAGCAGGTTTATTTGCATTAGCACTAAAAAATCACAAGATTAAATCAGAAGCGCTATCTGCGTGGCAAATTCCTATCAAGACAAATTCCCGACATGGCATAGCTTCGATAAAATCAATTAACACCAAGATAATTTTGGAATTGCTATCAAAAGATATAACGCCAGTAATCACAGGTTTTCAAGGAATAGATGAGCAAAACAGAATAACTACAATAGGCAGAGGAGGCTCTGATACTACAGCCGTTGCTATAGCAGCAGCTGTTAATGCAGATTTATGTCAAATATTCACCGATGTTGATGGTATATACAGATGTGACCCCAAAATAATTAACAATCAAAACACAAATCCAATACCTTGCTTATCCTATAAGCAAGCAATGCTTCTATCTACAAGAAATATCAAGATCATCCATAACGAAGCAGTTAG